>CAKPHY010000010.1 GCA_934162285.1 uncultured Bacilli bacterium | reverse complement strand
CTTTTATTCTATAAAAATTATAACATTAAAAAAGAATAGATTTTCATTTTCTATTCTCTTAAGTTAATAACATTGGTAAACAGGTTATATTTCTTTAATACTTTTATCATAATATTTTTCTGGATTAACATTTTTATTATTTATTGTTAATTCAAATAACATCAAATTACCTTCTTTGATATTATTTTTGGTGCTTTCACCTATTTTTGTTCCTTGTTTAATAGTATCTCCTTTTTTTACTGTTATTTTATCTAATATTTGATATAAACTAACAATATTGTTATCATGAGATATTTTTAAATAATTTCCTAGCAAATCATTTTTACCAACTTCAGTAACAGTTCCGTCTAAAATAGCATAAACGTCAAATTTTTGATCGGCCTGATAAAGAACTCCGACATTTTGCATATAAGTATTATCAGTTACTATAATAGATTTTTCTTGATTTTTTTCATCTTCATAGTAATCGATCGCAATTGTAACTTTTGAGTCTTTATAAGGTCTGATTAAATTCATAGTTGTTGCGGTTACGGGAACATCTGTTGATAATGATGGAACAACTGTGTATTGATAACTTCTTTCAATATCATTAGGATTTTCATAATTATCAATACTTTTTATTGCTACTACTGTACCTATTACTACTAATAACATACAAAGAGCCACTATTCTATATTTTTTTGGCATATTTTCACCTCATTTAAATTTTGGTCAAAATATGCTTTTTTATACTACTTTTTTTTAATTTCTACATCTTGGTAATAGTGTTTTATTATTTCTTGGTAAGAATATCCTTCTTTAGCCATACCATTTGCCCCGTATTGGCTCATTCCAACGCCATGACCATATCCTTTGGTTTCGATAGTAACATTATCTCCAACACGATTAATTGTAAAATAATTAGAACGCAAACTAAGTAATTGCTGAACTTGAGTTCCCGTATATTGTTTACCATTTATTTTAATTTCTTTTACACGACCAGTAGATGTTACTTTAGTTTTTTGAATATTTAAATTTTCATTATATTCAAGATTTAAAAGAGTGTAAAATTTCTTTAATGTGTAAGTATATTTTTCTTTAAAAACAGGTGACGCTACTTCATCCCATGTCGAAACAACACTTCTTAAATACGGTAATTTATGAGGAAATATTTCTTCAGAATTTTCGGTCATACCAACGCTTGTTGAAAAAAACATTGCATCGATTACTTCATCATCATAGAATACGTATTCATGGGCTGTTTCTTTAACAATATTTTTTAACTTGTTAATATTTTTATTATATGACGATCCCCAAGCTTCTTTTAAGGTCTCTTCATCTAAATAAACTTGATTAGTAACACTGTCAACAACATCATAATCTTTTTTAGAATCAATTCTTTTAAAAGCGTAGCTTCGGGCTACTACTGCTTGGGCTTTAAGAGCTTCTTCTTCAAAGCTTATGGGCATTTCGCCTGCTAATACTCCTACAACATAATCTTCTAGATCCATAGTCAAAATTCGATCTTTTTTTAATTGTTTAACTCTTATCTTGTACTCTTCATATTGGACTTCAGGCTCTTTTACTTGTTCTTCACTATAATAATAGTTTATTGTTAAGGGTATTAAAAGAATTAATAATAGCATGATCACGATTTTTTTAAACATGATTCCTCCTATATTCGAGATATGGTATAGAAATCCCAAAGGAAATTAGTAATTATGTAAGTAATTATAATGCTAATCAATAAGTATAATATGCGCGCCTGCATTACTTTATTCTTTTTAAAAAATTTATTAATATCTATTGAGTCCATCGACCAAATGGTTAGTATCAATACCAAAATGTATAAATATACTTTAAAGTTCATTATTTTCATCTATCAATGCTACTCGACGAGCATGTCTTTCTTCAGTAGAAAATGGCGTATTTAAGAAGGTATCTACCATATCATAAACTGTATAGATAGGCGTCTTAGAACTTAAAGCGATAACATTAGCATCATTGTCTATTCTTGTACATTTAACATCATCAACACTTAGAACACGAGCACATCTTACCTTTTTTATACGATTACAAGCTATAGACATTCCAATACCACTAAAACAGATAAGAATTCCACGGTCATATTCGCCGTTTTGAATCGCTTTAGCAACTTTAAAAGCATAATCAGGATAATCAACTGCGCCTTCACCTTCTGGGCCAAAATCTTTTACTTCGTAACCTTTTTTAGTTAAATAAGATATTATCTTTTTTTTCATTTTTACTCCATGATGATCTGAAGCTATACATATTTTTTCCATTGTAACATCCTCTTTTCTTAATTAATTATAATATAATAAAAAAGAAAAGACAACATACGTTATCATTTCTTTACGATATCATCAAAAACATTTAATTGTTTATCAAATTGAAAGTTATCATTTTCCCATTCTTCACAGGTATATTGAATGTCTTCAAAATAATCAGTTGGATCATAGAAAGAGTATTTAGCCTGACCAACAGTACGACCACCACCATATAAAACATAATCTTTATTTTTTAAGGCAGAATTGCTATATAAAATATGTTGATATGGAGTTATTCCATCATATATAAATACTATTTTCTCTGTACCTTGTAATGTTAGTATTTTATTAGTTAATTCAGCAAAATTAAATATTGTTGTTTTTGCTGTAGAATTAGCATTGGGTTTTTGTTGTTCTTTTAAACTAGCAAAAAATACTTCACCACCATTTAGTAAGAAAATACCATCTGCTTTAAATGATTCTTCATTTTCAGATATTAAAATGGTTTTACCATCTTGAATATAAAAGTTGCCATTACTTTCAATGCCAATAGAATTAGTTTTTAAATATACTAAACCGCCACCGACTTCAATATTTTTACCTTTAAAAGCATGATTGGCTTTAGAAATATTAAGAGTAGAATCTTTTATAGAGATGTTAGCGTTAGAACTTATAAAGTTATTATTTGTATTAACTTTTAATGTTCCTTTTCCCATAATTTCAATATCAACTTTGGAATTAATTATACTAGTATTTTTATATTCAAGATCGTCAGAAGAAGGTATAAATTCAATTTCATTATCATTCGTTAACTCAATTATGATTTTATTAGCTGCTTGGAAATCAAATAGATCATCAACTTGATTAGTAGAAAAATCTTTTAAGTTTATTTTTACTACTTTATTAGGAGCATTAACAACAAAACTATATTTTGAATTTTCACCAGTAATGGTATAAGTTTTACTCTCATTTAATTCAATTGTTGTTTCTTCAGAATTGTATTTAGAAAAATCTATTTCACTGGATTTTGATGATGTATAGTCTATAACTTTTTTTTCATCACCTGATACAGGAGTTATTGGCAAATTATTTTCTTCTTTCTTTAATGAAGAAACGATCAAGGCAATTATGACTAAAATTGTACAAAAAATAAATAACCATACAATTTTACCTATTGTCGAAATACGAATCGGTTTCATTTATTGGCACCTTTGTTTTTATATTTTTCTCTACAATATTCTAATAATTCCATTGCTTCTTCTTTACCATGGTAGTCTTCTACAACTACTTTTATATTTTGAAGTTTTTTGTAATTTTCAAAAAAGTTTTTAATTTCTTCCAAACGAAATCGAGATAAATCTTCAAGTGATTCAATTTCTCTAAATCTAGGATCTACATCAACAACTGATATTAATTTATAATCATCATAACCATTATCGATAACTTTTAAATATCCTAAAATACGAGCTGGAACAATACAGCCAGGGAATGTTGGCGAGTTAGTTATCACTAAAATATCAAGTGGATCGCCATCATCTGATAAGGTATCATCAATAAAACCATATTCGGCAGGATAACTCATTGCACTATATAAAACACGGTCTAATTTTATTTTTTTAGTTTTTTCATCTATTTCAAATTTATTACGGCTATTTAAAGGTATTTCGATTACAGCCTCTACTTTATTATTCATATATATTCACATCCTTAGTTTAATTATAGTTTATTTTTTTTAAATTGTCTAGAAATAGATTGTAAATAAACAAAAAAAGAGCAAAACTGCTCTTAATTTCATAATGGTCGGGAAAACAGGATTTGAACCTGCAACCCCCTGGTCCCAAACCAGGTGCTCTACCAAATTGAACTATTTCCCGGATGGCGCGCCCAGTAGGAGTTGAACCCGCAACCTTTTGATCCGTAGTCAAATGCTCTATCCAATTGAGCTATGAGCGCATATTTAAATGGTGGCTTCGGGCGGAATTGAACCACCGACACAAGGATTTTCAGTCCTCTGCTCTACCGACTGAGCTACGAAGCCAAATAAAATGGCGGTTCCGACCGGGTTCGAACCGGCGATCTTCTGCGTGACAGGCAGACGTGATAACCACTACACCACGGAACCATTTGGTTGCGGAGGATGGATTTGAACCAACGACCTTTGGGTTATGAGCCCAACGAGCTACCAAGCTGCTCCACTCCGCGATAAATAAAATTAATGGCGGAGAAAGAGGGATTCGAACCCCCGCGCCGTCGCCGACCTCCCGGTTTTCAAGACCGGTCCCTTCAACCGAACTTGGGTATTTCTCCACACATCGCTTTTTCAAATAGCAAATATATTCTAACACACATTTTTATTAAATGTCAACATTTTTTTGATTTTCATTTATTTTTCCGCATTTTACACAATATTTTGTATTAACGGGATTGCCACAATTAGAGCAAAATGATGATTTTATCTCAAATAATGGGCGATTATTCTTTGATAAATTTTTTATTAATTTAATTGCAACAATGAACTCGACAATAACTAAAACTATAAAAAGCAAAAATCCTAAATCAGTTTCATCATAACAAAGAAAATCATATAAAGCATGAGTCAAACTAGGAACTATTAAAGCAAGAAAGAAATATTTTCTTCTTTTTGTTGTACGAGCTTTGTAAAGAAAATAACCCATAAAAGCACCATCAATCACATGACCAGGAACAGCAGTAAATAAACGTATTAGAGCAGTTCCAAAATCTCCATCCATGCAATATAAAATATTTTCAAATGTTGCAAATCCTAGAGCAACTAACATAGAATATAAAGCAACGTCGTAGGTTTCGTCTAAATTTTTATCTTTCCAACCAAAAAGATAAATCATAGTTAATTTGGATATTTCCTCGATAAAGGCAATACCAAAAAAAACATACAAAAAACCTGCTACATCAATATTTACTACATAATCAGAAAAACCTGGGATAAAATCTTCTACTATACCGGAAATTATTATTGTAGCAATAGCTGATAAAACTCCTCCGAAGAACAGTTTTACTAAAACAGCTGTTGGTTCTTTATTCTTATCGTATTTATTAATATAAATCCACAAAAGAAAGGTTGGCAACAAGGTAACAGCAATAAATAGCATACTTCCAAATACTTCCATTTTTATCCCTCGGTTTTATAGTAACACTTTCCCAACACTTATGCAACTATATTTATAAATTTAACAAAAAAAACTTCCTAAGAAGCTTAATTAAATGGTGCCCGAGGCCGGACTTGAACCGGCACGAGGGTTGAATCTCGCAGGATTTTAAGTCCTGTGCGTCTACCTATTCCGCCACTCGGGCAAAAAAATGGTGTCCTGTGCGGAACTCGAATCCACGACCCTTTGATTAAAAGTCAAATGCTCTACCTACTGAGCTAACAGGACATAATAACTGGTTGCCTCGGCTAGATTCGAACTAGCGAGTGCCACAGTCAAAGTGTGGTGCCTTACCACTTGGCTACGAGGCAAACTTAGTGGTGGAGGGAGGTGGATTTGAACCACCGAACCCGAAAGAACAGATTTACAGTCTGCCGCGTTTGACCACTTCGCTATCCCTCCATGGTGCCGAAAACAGGAATTGAACCCGTAACCTACTGATTACAAGTCAGTTGCTCTACCAATTGAGCTATTTCGGCAAAATGGTGGGAGATATAGGACTCGAACCTATGACCCCCTGCTTGTAAGGCAGGTGCTCTAACCAACTGAGCTAATCTCCCCCGTAAACAGTTATAAATATATCATTTATATTTTTGTTTGTCAATATAATTTTTAATTTTTTGCAAATTACTTTGATAATTCTAGCTGTTCGTCAATCCAAAATGGCAATTTTGAGGCCAAAGTACTGAATCCTGATGAGGTTTCAATAATTTTTTTCTTACGGCGATAACTCTTATTAATACCTTCTAAACGCTTCAAAGAAAGATTTAAGTGGCACTGTCCATCGTCAACACCAATTATTTCTACTTCAATTTCGTCCCCTACTTTGACAATATCTTTAGGATCTTTGACAAATTTACTAGAAATTTCCGATATATGGATTAAACCTGTATAGTATTCATCAAAAGCAACAAATATTCCGTAGTTTTCAACACCGGTTACTATTCCTTTGACAATGTTACCTTTTTTATATTTTGTCATAAAAACCTCCACAAATTAATTATAACACTTTTTTTAAATTTTTTCACTTTACTATATAATCTATTTTTTATATAATATTTTTGGTGAGAAAAATGGATAAAAATAATGCTGAAGTAAAGATTAAAGAAATAATTGATGAATTACGTCCTTATTTAATGAATGAAGGCGGTAATATTGAATTTATAAAATATGAAGATCAAAAAGTTTATATTAGATTATCTGGCGCTTGTGCTAACTGTTCAATGATTGATTTAACTTTAAAAGATGGGATTGAAAGTGCTATAAAAGAAGAAGTTCCTGAAGTTTTAGAAGTTATCAATGTTATTTAGCCATTCAATATTAGGAATATTAATATATTTTTTCAATTCTGAATAAAGATTTTTTAAAATAATTTCGTAAGAATTAGCTTTAGAGCTAATTTTTTTTATTTCTTGATCATTTTTAGAAGTTAGACTAGTTTCAAAGGCATCAAAGTAATAACTAGGATATAAAAGGCGAGCAAAATAAGTTATCCATTCTTTTTGATCAAACAAATTTAAGCATTCAAAAAAAATGTTTCTATTTTCAGTAAAATATAAACTTTTAGCATATTCAGCAATGTCTCTAGTTTGATAATCAACAACAATATTTAAAGGATTATAAAATTCGATTATTTTCATGTCTTTATATACTCTTTTATGATTAAAAGATTTATTAAAATATTTTTCTTCTAGTAAATTATATAATGTAACAGCGTTTTCACTTAAGCCTATATAATAAGCTAAATCAACCGTAATATTCTTTGTATAATTTGCTAAAAATTGTTCAATAAAATCTATTTTAGTAGCTAATTTTATACCTGGATTTATAAATATTTCATCCTTTAAAGGGACGCGACTTAAATTAATTATTTCAGCTATAGTAATACTGCGATTATAACACATACGGGGTTGCATCAAAACATATTTTTTATTATCATAGGTAAATAATATTCCATTTTTTCCTTCAATTAATTTATGAAAGTATAATCCATAATTTTCAAGATAAAGAACGATTTCATTTAATTTAATTAAATCGTTATTTTCTTTATCTGTTTCACATATTAAATAGTTTTGATCATCATGAAAAAAACTTATATTTTCTTTTCGATATAATAAGTATTTAACTTTAATATTAAATTCTTCATATATTTTTTCTTTCATGATATCACACTAAAATATATTCTTTAAAAAAAAAATTAGAAACAAGTTCTAATTTTCATTTAAAATTTCACGAATGTCATCTATTTTAATTCTTAATTCAATATTTTCATTTGTTACTTTTTCTAATTCGGCTGTGCAACGATCAAGCTTAGCTTTAACATCTTTGTATAGCTCTTCATAGTTTGTTCCTGATGCTGTTGGTACTTCTTGTACCGGAGGTACAGTAGCTGTTGGATAAGCTTGTGGCGCTTGGTAAGCTGGTTGTGGCGCTTGATATTTTGGTGCTTCATAAGTTGGATAAATTGGTCTTTCTGGCTCACGTGGAGCTTGATATGCTGGTTGTTGTGGCATCATAAATGGTGTTGGTGGAACTTGATATGTTGGTTGTTGTGGTTGAACTGGTGTTTCAATAGCATCTATAGCTTGAAAATCTGGCATAGCTACTTCTGGTTGAAATTCTTTTTTGTTAGCTCCTAACAAATTAACATATGATTCCATCAATTTAATTATACGATGACCTCTGACATTGACATTAGTAAGTTCAGCTGGGTTTTGATCATCAGCTGAAGTACGTCCACTGTCACCATTTTCGCCGATAATTTTCTTAAATTCACCTTTTAATACAGACCATTCATTATCATCTTCAATAAATTCACCGACTAATGCTTTTGATTGACCATCAATTTTGGCAACATAAAGCTTAACAAATCCTTGTTCGTCTTTTTCATTTAATGTATAAATTAAATATCTTTTGCCATAAGCTTTAAAATATCTAACAATATCAGCTTCAACAGTTTCTCCTGTTGGAACGATAATTGCAATCTTTGACATAAAATATTCCTCCTTTTATTCTTTTATATCTTCTTAATTTATATTATAACATGTTTAAATTTTTTTTCAATATTTTTTTGATTTCTTTAATAAATTCGGAACTCTTTCTAGGTACTAACAAGTATATTTTATTTTTAGTTCTAGTAAGTGCTACATAGAATAATCTTCTTTCTTCATAGTAACTATTTTCCATTTTGAATAGCTTTTTTTCTGGCCTTTTAGGTGGAAATCCATAATAACCTTTTTGGTTATTAATAATAAAAACTTGATCAAATCCTAAGCCTTTTGATGTATGAATTGTAAAATAAAATATTTCTTTATCATGAAAATATAATTGATTATTTTTTAATTTAAAATTTTTATCGTCTACGATATTTCTTAAGTCATTCTTATATCTTAATAAAAAAGCTATTTTACTATCATTTTTTATAAGAATAATTTTATTTATTTCTTGAACTAGTTGTTTTATTAGTTCTTCTTTTGTTCGATAATTTAAAAATACAAGTGGGTTTTGCAACTTTTTATTTGATTTTAATTTTTTCTTGATTTGCTTAGAATTTTTCATTACAAAAGTTCCAGCTATATCAATTAACTCTTGACTGTTTCTATAAGTTTTAACTATTTTCAATATTTGACAATCATTAAAATATGATTCGAAATTTAAAATATTATCGATATTGGATGATGCGAAACTATAAATTGTTTGCCAGTCATCACCAACACATACTAATTTGCAATTTTCTGACTTTTTATATTTTAAAATAAGCTCTAATCTTTGATTAGATATATCTTGATATTCATCTATAAGTAAGTATTTATAATGTTTTTTGTAAACTTCAAGCATTTTAGCTTCTTCAATCATACTATCAAATGTAAAGGTATCAGCATTATATTTTTCAATTATTTTTTTGTAATAAATAAAAATTTTTTTGAAAATTGAAGTTCTTAAATTATTTTTTAATTGATTTTTTTCATATAAATATTTATTTAAATCAACAATTAATTCATTAAATTCTTTTATAAATTTATTATCTTCATTTTTTAAATTTGTAAACGTTATTTCACTATAAAGATATAAATATATTTTAATTCTCAACATTTCTTTAAAAGAATAATCTTTTTTTATTTCTTCATAATTGTAATTTTCTCTTATTTTTTTCTTAGTATTAATTAAACTTAAAGCAAATTTATGAAAGGTAAAAATATTAGTATTAATTAAAAATCCTTTTTTTATTATTCTTTCCATCTCTTTTACAGCTTCATTGGTATATGACAATAAAGCTATTTCTTCGGGATTTATCTTTAAAATATCAACCATAAACTTTATTTTAGCAGCTATTGTTGTGGTTTTTCCTGATCCGGCTCCAGCTATAACTAATAAATTTGAGGAATTGGTTAAAATTACTTTTCTTTGATTATTATCTAATTTAATATTTTTATCAATATTAATGTATATATTATCAAAATAGTTTTTATAGATTTGTAAAGCATCTAAAAGATAAAAGAAATTAATACTTTTTAAATAATTGAGGTCAAAAAAAGGATTTATAAAATTATATAAATCCGCTTTTTTACTAACAAACTTTTTTAAATCATAATACTCAATCATTTTTTCCTTTTTTGCGTTGATTATAATAATTTACATGAGTTACAAATTTACGGGGTAATATTTTTGATAAAACAATTATAGCTTTCATTTGAAAACCAGGAATTATTATTGTTTTCCTTTTAAACATTTGTTTTAAAGCATAGTTTGCTACATATTCCTTAGATAGAGATTTAAGAGCAAAAGTTACTCCTGCCACTTCATTAAATTCTGTATCAAAAGGTCCTGGGCATAAACATCCAAGGTAAACTTGGCTATTAGTTTGCTTTAATTCTTCATTTATGGCTTCAGTAAGATGCAATATATAAGCTTTTGTTGCATAATAAGTTGACATTAATGGTCCTGAGAAAAATCCTGCTGATGATGCTACATTCAAAATATAACCAGAATTTTTTTTGACAAAATCTTGTAAAAATAGTTTTGTTAATGTATGAACTGTTTTGACATTTAAGTCAATCATATCTAGTTCTTTTTCGATTTGAGTGTTAACAAATTCACCATATAATCCAAATCCAGCATTATTTATTAAAATGTCAATGTCTTGTTTTTTAACTTTATTATAAAGCTTCATACAATTAAAAGTACTTGATAAGTCTAAACTTATTATTTGAACATCAGTTTTTACATTGTTTTTTATTTCTTCTAAACGTTCTTTTCGTCTTGCTACTAAAATTAAATCATAACCTTTGTCAGCTAATAGATAAGCAAGTGTTGCTCCTAATCCTGAGCTTGCTCCAGTTATTAATGCTTTCATTTTTTACCTCCATATCTATCCTTACACTTATATTATACATGATAAAAAGTTTTTTTCCTTGAAAAAAAGTTCATTTTATGAACTTTTTTCCTATTTTCTCCCCCATTTTTACTCTTGTTTCAATTTCTTGTTTAGAATTGTTTATAATATCTTCATCTATTTTAATAGTATTTTCTTTAAATAATAAGATTACAGTTGAACCACCAAATTCAAAATAGCCTTTTTCTTCACCTTTTTGAAATGATTTTTTATTATTATTTTTTATTTTTCCAACCATCAAAGCCCCAACTTCGATCATAACAACATCATCAAAGTTTTTAGTATGCAAGGTTGTATATTCGCGGTTATTTTCTTTATAAACTTTTACCTTTTTATTGGCGATAGGATTAACTGTATGTAATACGCCTTTTATTTCGACTTCATTTTCGCATGTTCCTTCATCAATAAAACAATAATGATGATAATCGCGGACAGTCAATCTAAAAATTAAACAATATCCATTAGTATATTTTTTGCTTAACGTTTTGTTTTGAAGCAATTCATCTACTGTATAGTAACTATTTTTTAATTTAAATGTTAAATTATCATCAATTGTATAAACTGTTAACAAACTATCAGCACATGAAATAAGAGCATTAGAATCCCTATCTATTGGGCGTTTTTCTGGCTTTATTTCACGGGTAAAAAAATCATTAAATGATTTATATTCTACTATAGGATAATCTTCCATATTTATCTGGTGTTTTTTAATAAATTTGGGAATTATTCTTACTGATCTTTTACTAGAATATCTTTTACCATTTAATTTGGATATTGGTTTTTTTACTAATATTGTTTTAACAATTGTTCTACCTAATATATTATTATATAAAAGTTTAACTGGTAAAGCATTGTAATCTTTTTCTTCAATTGCTTTTTTTAATTTGCGATCATATATTTTCATTATAAAAAGATCAACTTTAACATATAAAATATGAAGATAATTGCTGCTGCTAAAAATACATATAGAGCGTTACCTTTAGGTTTAGCTATTTTTATTTTGGAAATAAACAAAATTCCAACTAAAGCATTTACTATTGTAGCAACAACTAGGAAATGTTCTTTAGAGATAAGTAACGAAACTAAAAATAAGGCAGGAAATATAGCTGCTGCTGTTGTTACTGGCAATCCGGTGTAATTTTTTACAGGTGTATCAGCGGTTGCATTTATATTAAAATATGCTAATCTGATAATACCAGCTAAACCATACAAAGCAAATATTAAAGCATTATACCATTTGGTTAAGCCCATCTTAAAAAGAATTATAATTGGAAAAACGACAAAACATACGGTATCAGAAAGAGAATCGATTTCAATTCCATAGTTTTTATCAGATTCACTTCTATTTTTTTCTTTCCTTGCAACTTTGCCATCAAACATATCAGCTACACCCGATATTACTAGACAAATAATTGCCGATTTTATATGATCAGTCATGGCCAAATAAATTCCTATTAGTGATGAAAGTGTTCCAAAATATGTCACACATGCTGCTTTATTATATTTACCAATAAACATAATATATACCTCCTACTTCTTTATTATTATATCAAACTTTTTAGTATTTTTGCTAAAAATATATGAAAAAATAAAAAAACAAATAGAGGACTATTTGTTTTAGTATACATCATATGCTATTTTTCTTGATTTAAATTGTATTTACGATTAAATAACTCAGCACGACCAGTTTTTGATGTACGATTTTGTACTCCTGTATATGCTGGATGACATTTATCGCAAAGTTCAATATGCATGTTTTCTTTTGTTGATTTTACTGTAAATGTATTACCACAAGAGCAAGTAACTTTAGTATCAACGTATTTTGTATTAGTTTCTTTTGCCATATTCCAACTCTCCTTCCGCCATAGCTTATTAAGCTATAGAAATTCAATGCATTTGTATTATAACAACTTTTGTTTAACAATGCAACATTTTTTTATTAATCAATCATTTTTATATCTGATCCAACTCGTGTTAATTTTTCAATCATATTATCATAGCCACGTAAAATGTGTTCACAATCTTTAATTGTTGTTTCACCTTCAGCAGCCAAAGCTGCTACTACTAAGCTTGCACCTGCACGTAAATCAGTAGCATGAACTTCGCAACCTTTAAAAGAAGTTGGTCCATTTATTTCAATTTTACGGCCATCTATTTTTATATTTGCCCCCATTTGTTCTAAATATGGAACGTTTTTGAAACGACTTTCATAAATAGTTTCTTCTAAGATTGAAGTGCCTTGACACATACACAAAAGTGGGGTCAATGGTTGTTGAAGATCAGTTGCAAAACCTGGATAACCTAAAGTTTTGACATTAACAGGTTTTAAAGTATTTTGAGGTTTAGAAATTACTAAATAATCATCACCTAATTCATATTTAATACCCATTTCTTTCATCTTTAATAGGAGTGATTCAATATGTTCAGGAATAATGTTAGATATTTTTAAATTTTTTCCAGCCATCGCTCCAGCAATTACATAAGTACCAGCTTCAATACGATCAGGAATCACTTCAGCATAACATCCTTGTAAATGTTTAACTCCCGTAATGCGGATTTCGCTTGTTCCTGCTCCGCTTATTTTAGCACCCATATTATTTAAAAAAGTTGCAACATTAACTATTTCGGGTTCTTTAGCAGCATTTTCAATAATAGTTAAACCTTTAGCTTTAACGGCAGCAATGATGGTATTAATTGTTGCTCCTACACTTGGCATATCTAAATAAACATGACCTCCTACTAGTTTATCAGTAGTAATTGTGTAATGGTTTAATGTTTCTTCGACTTTACCACCTAATATTGTTAAAGCTTTTAATGTTTGATCAATAGGACGCGCACCTATAGCACATCCACCAGGAAAAAACATTGAAACCTTCTTAAACTTAGATAATAACACTGGCATAAAATAATATGAAGCACGCATTCTTTTAGATAGTTCTTCGGTTATTTCTTTATTTTCTAATTTTTGATTGTCAATTACCATAACATTATTATCAAATGATACTTTGGCACCTAGATATTCTAAAATATCTTTTAAAGCCGTAATGTCTGATAAATGAGGAACATTATCGATTGTTACTACACCATCTGATAATAAAGCAATTGGAATTAAAGCTAAAGCACTATTTTTAGCTCCACTTATTTTTATTTCCCCTGTTAATTCCTTGTTTCCTTTAATTTTTATTTCCATAAACAACCTCCTAAAGTATTATATGTTTTTTATTCATTAGCTCCATTTAAAATTTCAAGGTAATTGTCAATTACTTTTTTTATGCTATTTTTACCTGAACCAATTATTTTTCTTGGATCATAAACATCTGGATTTTCATTCAAGAAAGTTCGGACTTCTTTAGACCAAGTAACTTGTAAAGCTGTATTTATATTAACTTTAGATATTCCAGCTTGAATTGCTTTTTTTAAAATGATGTCAGGTATTCCTGTTCCACCATGTAATACAATTGGAACTTTGGTTACTTCTTTTATTTCTTTTATTCTTTCAAAATTAATTTTAGGTTCATTTATATATAAACCATGTAAGCTTCCTACAGCTGGTGCTAAAGCATCAATATTCGTTTCTTTAACAAATTTAAGAGCATTTTTTACTTCGGTATAAATTGGTTCGGTGGTTGCCAAACCGATAAAACCAATCTCTCCTTCAACGGTAACATTTCTTTTATGAGCATACTCTACAACTGATTTAGTAATTCGAATATTTTTATTTAATTCATAGTTAGAAGCATCAATCATTACGGATGTAAAACCAGCATTGATGGCATTTAAACAAGCTTCATAACTTTTACCATGATCGAGATGGATTACAACAGGAATAGTAATTTTTAAATCTTGAAGTAAGCCTTCAATCATTTTAACTACTACATGGTATCCTCCCATATACTCAATAGCACTTTCGCTTACACCTAAAATTACGGGATTTTTTTTAATTTCACATTCTTCCAAGATAAACTTGGCCCATTCTAAGTTGTTAATATTAAACTGTGGAATTGCTGTTCCACTTGTTAGTACTTCTTTCATGTTTACAATCATATTTCCACCTATTTAATTATAACTTTTTTAAGTAAAAAAAGCAAATATTAGAAAATGGCATTATATAAACCAATAATTATTAGGACAATTCCTCCTACTTTTTTACTAGTTTTTCCAAATTTTACACCAATTTTTTGACCTAATTTTAAACCAATAAAAGTAAAGGAAGAACTAAATAAAAGAAAAGTTAGAGCTGAAATTAGTATTTGTTCCTTAATGGTTATTCCTATAACAAAACTATCAATACTAACGCCAATAGCAAAAAGAATGATTCCGATAAAGTCTAAAACACTATCATCACTTTTTTCATCACCTATAAGCATTTCAATGCCAAGAATTGTAAAGACAATTAAAGTTATTATTTTAAAATTAAAAAAGTCAGAAAATAGAAAATTACTTAACATATTACCTAATATTGGAAATAAAAAGTGATTAATACCAACTAATACTGAGAGAATTATTGCTTGTTTTAATCTTATTTGATTAATACCGTAAATAATAGCTAGGGAAAAAGCATCCATACTTAAAGCTAAAGCTGTTAGTACTATAAGCATAAAAAAACCTCCTATTAATTAATAGAAGATTTTTTCAAAAATATTCTTTATTAGTGATTCATAGTTAGCATTTTCTTCAGTTAGACAAATAGATGGGAAAAGTATACACCACCAGTTGTCACCACTACCTTCACCTAAAGTAATTAATACTGATTCGTAATAACCTTCATCATATTTTTTACCGTTTAATTCCTTTGGTGGAAAGTAATTTAATCCAAAATTAATTTTAAAACCATAATTTATATTTTTTTCTTGTAAAAATTTGTCTATTTTACTTGATAATTCGGGTAAAGAGTTTTCGATTTTATCTCTTGCTTTATCAATATTTTCAATATTTTGCATTTTTGATTTAAATTCATCTTTAACAATTTCTACTACTTCTTTTTTTATTTCTTGATCATATTCATCATTACTATTGGCTAAAACTCGAATTCTTATATTTTTTTCTTCTATAGGAATTAAAAACATTATTACTAGTAGTAAAGGTATTAATATTTTTTTCATTTTTATCACCTAATTAATAATGAACTGTTTTTTTTAATTTATGCAAAAAAATAGAAAATTTTTCATTTTCTATTTATGATATGCTTCATTATTAATTATTTTATATGCTCTAAAAATTTGTTCTAATAGATTTAAGCGAAAAAGTTGATGAGGAAATGTTAATTTTGAGAATGATAATGCATAGTTACTTCTTGCTTTAACACTTTCATCTAAGCCATTCGAACCGCCTATAACGAAAGCTATAGTTGGGTTATTTATTTGAATTGTCCTTATTTTTTCAGCTAATTCTAATGAATTTAGCATATTTCCGTCTATTTCTAAGGTAATAACAAAGTCTTTAGAATCGATTTTTTTTAAGATATTCAAGCCTTCTTGTTTTAAAGTTGCTTTGACATCTAAATTATAATCAGGAAGTTCAATTATTTCTATTTTAGTATATTTACTTATTCTTTTTGAATATTCGGCAATTAAAGTTTTTAAACTTGGCTCTTTGATGGAACCTACACATATAATTTTAATCATACTTCAATTAGCTCTCCTCTTTTATTTTGTTTTCCAATAAGAATTTTTTCGACTTTTTGATTATATGTTTCTAAAGTGTCTTCTAATTCTTTATAAGCAATTTCAGGTTTATTATTTTCTTCACTTAAATGAGCCAAAATAATTGTTTCAGTCTTATCTCCTATTATTTCATGAAGATAATATGCTGATGATTTATTAGATAAATGACCTTTATCACTCAAAATTCTTTGTTTTAAGTAATACGGGTAAGAGCCCTTCATAAGCATTTCAATATCATGATTACTTTCAAAGTAATATAGAGATTTATTGCCTAATAGTTTTAAGTTCTTTTGACTAATATAGCCTGTATCCGTTATATAGACAATGTTTTTTAAGCCATCATCAAAAACAAAACCATAAGATCCTAAGACATCATGAGAAGTTGGAATTAGAGTTAATTTGAAATTAGGAAAACTGGCATCTTTTAGAAGTACGTAGTTAGTTATTAAAAATAATTTGGATAAATCATAATAACTTTCTTCACTTAAATAGACAATAGGATTATATCGTTTGATAAAAACTTTTAGTCCGTCAACATGATCATGGTGGCTGTGGGAGATAAAGATTCCTTTGATATCTCTTGGATCAACATTTATTTCTTGTAAAGCTTTTTCAACATAAGATGTTGTATTTCCTATATCAAGTAAAAATTTATCTCCATTTATTTCAACGTAAGCAGTATTACCTTTACTACCACTTGATAATGAACAAAATTTTATCATCGTTTATACATTGTCCAAGGTGAAATTCTTGACCAAACACCATTCCAGATTTCAAAGTGAACATGTGGACCGGTTGACATACCTGTACTTCCGATATAACCTATGATTTCTCCTCTAGATACGGTTTTTCCAACTTTGATATTTGGATGAATTCTTTGCATATGAGCATATAAGGTATAATAACCATTATTATGATTTATAACAACAAAGTTCCCATATGAACTATTACCTTTAGCTATATAAACAGTTCCATTATTAGCTGCATATATTGGTTTACCATAACCTAAGCCGGCTATATCAATACCTGGGTGGAATTCACGCATATGATTTACAGGATTAATACGCCATGCATATTCACTGGTTATACGATAACCATTATCAGTTGGCCAAGCCCAAATAGTAAGCGATCCGACATTTGGAATAACTTTAGAGCCTACAACCCATACCTCACTTGTTGCTGGTTTTAATTCTTCACTCGATAATGGTGAAACGTACGTTATAACTCCATTAACAGTTTTTACGTTTTGTGTAACTCTGTTGATACCATTTTGACCTTCTTGTATTTTTTTGGTAGTTCCTTCTAAAAGCGTTGCATCAATTTTTTCTTCAACCGAATAACGTGTTTCAACATCTTCAACAACATGAGCTGTTTGAACAACATCTAATTTAGTATTAATTGTATTAATTGTTACCATTTGACCTTCATAAAGTAAACTTTGTTCACTTTTTATTTCAGGATTAGTTATTAAAAATTCTTCAATACTTATTTCGTTTTTATCTAAAATTGATTGAATTGTATCTCCACTTTTAACTTTGTATTTTTTATATTGTTGATCTTCACCAAATAGTAAGTTTCGTGATAATTCTAATTCATCAGAATATATTTTTTCATTAACAGGGATTTTTTCTTCTTTAGTGGTTATTTTATTATCAATATAAACATCTTCTATTACTTCTCCTGTCGTAACAATCGGATCTTGTTCTTTAGCTTTATAGGCATTATAACGATCTTTACCAACAAAAGCAGATATTACTTGTTCTAAAGCAGATGATAAAACTTCTTTTTCAGTTACATAAATAATTAAATCTTCATCTTCTTCAGTTCGACCACTTATTTTTACTTTGTAACCATTAATAGTAAAAGCATCTTTTTCATTGATTTTATTATATATTTCTTCGACAGTATCAATTTTTTTCTTAAAAGATATACTTTTAACTACTTCTAAATCTTTAGGTGAATATATTTGATCAACACCATATTTTTCTTTTATTTCTTTTCCTTTAGTATTTATATATTTTTCTAATTCATCTTTAGATTCAACTGTACCTATCAATTCTGATTTTAGATAAACATTATAGTATACCCTGGGGTCTTCACTTTTTTTATTAAATAAACTAAGATAAATAGTTAAACCAATGATAATTACTAAAAAAATTGTTCCTACTACTTTCTTCATTTTCCCTCTACTCTTCCTTATTTACGAAATTGACAAAAGTACTTGTATTTCTTCTAAATAATAGATTGATAGTGGTTGTTGGACCATTACGATGTTTACCTATTATAAATTCTGATTTACTTGTATTTTCATCAACAGCACTTTCTTTATTATAATAATCTTCACGATATAAAAAGGCAACAATATCGGCATCTTGTTCGATTGAACCAGATTCTCTTAAATCACTTAGTAATGGGCGTTTATCGTCGCGTCCTTCAACCGTACGTGATAACTGAGCGCAGGCGATTACTGGTATATTTAGCTCCATTGCTAAAACCTTTAAAGCACGTGAAATTTCAGATACTTCTTGTTGACGATTACCGGCATATCTAGCTCCACCGCTTATTAATTGAAGGTAATCAATGATCACAACATCAAGGCCAGCATTAGAACTAGCTAGACGGCGGCATTTAGCTCGAATTTCCCCGATAGTCATACCGGGTGTATCATCAATAAATAAATTAGTTTCAGCTAATCTACTAATAGCTTCATTCATTCTTTTCCAATCATTGTGTTCAAAGCGAGCAGTTCGCATGCGGTTACCATCTATTTGTCCAACGGATGAAAGCATTCTTTGAGCTAATTGCTCAGCTCCCATTTCCATGTTGAATAAAGCTACTGTTTTCTTAGCATTTACAGCAATATTGGTAGCTAAGTTCAACGCAAAAGCCGTTTTACCCATACCTGGACGGGCAGCAAGAATTATCAATTGGGTTGGTTGTAATCCTGAAGTAATCTTATCTATATCATAAAATCCGGTTGGGATTCCTGTTACTTCGCCTTTGTTTTCAGCTAATTTTTCCAAATCAGCTTGAGTTTTAAATAAGACATCTTGAATGGTTCTAAATTCTGTTCCTTTACGAGTTTTGCAAACTGATAAGATTTTTCTTTCAGCTTCATCAAGGAGTTCAGAAACGTCATTAGTAGTATCGTAAGCACTGGTAGCGATATCATTAGCTTCTTCAATTAAACGTCTTAAAGTTGCTTTTTCTTCAACAATTTTAATGTAAGTATCGACATTTGCAGCCGTTGCAACACTATTGATAATTTTAGCTAAATATTCAATATCGCCGATTTCTTTCAAAAGGCCACGATTTTCTAGTTCATCAGTAACCGTTGTCGTATCAATTGGTATTCCTTTTTCATTTAGATCTACCATTACCCCAAATATTTTAGAATTAGCCGCTAAATAGAAATGTTCTGGAGTTAACATTTCTAAAGCTTTATCACGAGCATATTTTGTTAAGAACATACAGCCTAAAACTGATTGCTCGGCTTCTATATTATTTGGTATGTTTTTTTCTTGCATACAACACCTACTTTTCTTTAGTTATTTCAACACGAACTTTAGCAATAACTTTTTTATGTAATTCAATCATTACTTCATGAAAACCTAAACTAGATATTGTGCCATCAATAATAATTTTCTTTTTATCTACTTCATATCCCATCTTTTTTAGAGCATCAGCAATTTGTTTGGCACTGATAGTCCCAAATGTACGATCAGACGCACCTGTTTTTAATTTGAAAGGAATAATTTTATTCTCTAGTTCTTTTTTTACTTCTGTTGCTTTCTTTATTAATTCATTTTCATGATCTATTTCACTTTGAACATCTTTTTTTAATCTTTTTATACTTTCTTCAGTAGCTAAAACACCTAAGCCATTTTTTATCAAAAAGTTGTTACCATAACCATCTTTTACTTCAATGACTTCATGTTTTTTTCCTTGACCTTTCACATCTTTTAATAATATTATTTTCATAGTATATCCCTCACGATCTCTTTAATTTTTTCTTCGCATTCTTTGACACTTATTGTTAGAACAGCAGCACTTGACGTTAAAGAACCACCACCATTTAATTTGGATGCGATGGCTTTGGCATTATATTTTCCACGCGTTCTAATGCTTATTCTAACTTCATCTTTATTAATCAAACCTAAACAAAAGGTAATTTCAATGTTTTTAAAAGATAGTAATTCATCAGCTATTTGAGCTAATTCAACAGGATTATGCAAACCTGTTAATGGACAAATACTAATAATATCTTTATAAACATAGCTTTTCTTAATCAATTCATATCTTTTTAATATTTCTTCTCGAGAGTTTCTTAATAAATCTTGCTTTAATATTGTAGAAGCTCCCATTTCCATTAAAATACTTGCTGCTTTGTAAGTTTCAGCTGTTGTTTTCATATTGAATGAATTAGTATCTATTTCTAAACCAGCTAACATAAGTGTTGCTAAATTTTCTTCAATTTTGAAATTTAAATATTTTAAATAATATGTCATAAATTCAATAATACTAGATAAATTATTATTTATATAACGCATTTCGACATTTTCAATATTATTTTCACTTATTTCATGATGATCAATTACTACAATGTGTTGAAAATCTTCAAGCATTTTTTCACTCGAAATATATAATTCTGACGAGGTATCGACAATTATTAACAAGGTATTTTTATCAACATTATATTTATCAACAAAATAAGAAGTACCAACTAATTCTTTAACTTTAGTTGTAGAAATGTTTTCTTCATTTAAATAAACAAAAGCTTCTTTATTAAATTTTCTAGCTATGCTTGCTAAAACAATTGATGACGTTAAACCATCTAGATCAGGATTTTTATGACTTGTAATTATTATTTTTTCATATTCGCGAATTTTTTTTGTTAATTTATCAAATATTAAATGCATTCAATCACCTTTAACATTATACTATAATTTAATTGTTATTGCCAATTTTATCGGCAATTTCCTTTATTTTATTTAAACGATGGTATACTCCTGACTTGGTTATTTTATGTCCTGTTTCAAGCGTAATTATTTCACTTAACTCAACTAAAGAAACTTCTGAATATTTTTTACGATATAAAGCTACTACTTTTTCACCTTCATTAAGAATATCTAAGCCGACATTTTTTTCGATTTTTTCAATGGCTTTGATTTGTTCATATGATGTATTAATTATTTTGTCGACATTAGCTTGTTCACAATTGTTTAAGCGATTTACCATATTCGCGTGATCACGATATATTCTTATATCTTCAAAATATAAAACGGCTTTAGAAGCACCTATTAGTTTTAAAAAATCACTTATTTTTTCAGCTTCTTTTAGATAAATCATATAACTGTTGTCTCTCGCTATTACTTTAGCATTGATATTGTATTGGCTTAAGATTTTTAATACAAATCTTGCATAATCTTCTTTATCTACTGAAAGTTCTAAATGATATCTAGACTTTTGGGGATCATTTACACTACCTTTTATTAGAAATAGCCCTCTTAGATAAGCCTTTATTTGTTCTTCGTCAGCAACTAAATATTCTTTAGGAACTTCTTCAATATTTAGATCTCTACATATCATATCTACTTCTTTTATTTCTAAAATATATAGATAATTTTTATTATAATTGTAGCCTTTTCTAACTATTATTTGAGGACTTATATTATATTCTAAATTTATCAAACGATATATTCTTTCAGCAACTAAAATGTTTTCAGTTATAATTTTGATAATTGTTTGATCTTTATAACTATTTCTGATAATAGCTGATAATTCTGATAGAATCTCGATTGGTCTTGTTTCTAAAGTACATAATTCATTTTTTACATTCGCGGTAAAAGTCACATTAATCACCTACGTTTATTATACTATAAATGAAAAAAAACAGAAAATTTTTCTGTTTATTTGTAATAATTTTTCTTTATATAGCTACTAGCAATACTTGCTTCACTAGCTGCTGTTAAAAGTTGATATAAGTCTTTTGATATAGCATCTCCTATAGCAAACACTTCTTTTATATTAGTTTCACAATTTTTGTCAACAACTAAATAGCCATCTTTATTTTCAAGATCAATTTTACTATTTACCATAAAATTAGGTTCGTATCCAATGCTTATAAAAGCACCACTTACATCTAGGTTATAATCCTCACCATTTTTATCAAGTAAAATACTAGTTAATTGATCTTCACCAATAAATTCTTTAACATTAGAATTATAAATTACCTCAATATTTGGTAATGCTTTTATTTCTTCAATTACAACTGGTTCGCCTTTCAAGAAATCTTTTCGACAAATAATATAAACTTTGTTAGCGATTCCTGATAAATATCTAGCATTTTCTAAAGCTGATGCTGAACCACCAACAACGGCAACATCTTTTCCTTTGAAGAAAAAGCCATCACAGACAGCACAATAGCTAATTCCATGTCCCAATAATTCTTTTTCACCTTTAGCCTTTAATAAACGAGGTGCACGACCTGTTGCTATAATTAATTGATTGCATTTATAAATTTCTTTATTAGTTTTAACGATCTTTTGATCATGTATTTCTACTGATTCGACATTTTCATTACGATAGTCAACATTCAACTCTTTTAGTTGTTGATAAATGTTTTCAGCCAAGCGGGAACCATCCTCGTCTAAAAAGCCTGGATAGTTTTTTAAATGTTTAGTGTTATTTAATTGACCACCGGGAATTTCTTTCTCTAGAATTAAAACGTCAATCATAAATCTCTTTAAATATAATGCGGCTGTCATTCCAGCGATGCCAGCTCCAATAATAATACAATCCCTTTTTTCCATTTTTCTCTCCTACTCATTATATCTAGCTTCAAATTTTGTTTTGAAAGCATTCATTAATACAAATATTATTCCAACAACAATTAATATAATTGAAGCAATTTGAGCTACTCTTAAATCTTTAAACATTAAAGCATCAGTTCTTAGTGATTCAATCATAAATCTTCCGATGCCATACCAAATCATGTAAAATCCAGATATTTGACCAATCTTAATACGTTTAGTTCTTCTAATTATTAACATAATTATTAAGCCTATTAAATTCCATACTGATTCATAAAGGAATGTTGGATGATAATAGGTTCCATTTATATACATACCTTTTATAATAAAATCCGGCAAATGAAGTTTTTGAAGAATTTCTAATGTTGTTGCTGGTCCGTGGGCTTCACCATTAAAGAAATTGCCCCAACGTCCTATTATTTGACCAGTTATTAATCCAACAGAGGCCATATCCATTATTTTGATAACATTGTATTGATGTTTTTTAGTATAAAATATAATAAATATTAATCCAAATAGTATTCCTCCGTGGATTGCCAAGCCACCTTCCCAGACTTTTAATATATCAATTGGATTATCCCGATATAGGTCAAAGTTGAAAGCAACATAATAAAGGCGAGCTCCAATAATAGCTATTGGTATAGTATAAAAGAAAAGGTTAATTATAAATTCTTCAGATATTCCAAATCTTCTTGCTTCTCTTAGTAGCAAGTAACCACCTAAAAGAAAACCAATAAAAAGCATTACAGAATACCAATATATTTGGATGAAACCCAAATCAACTAGTATATTATTCATTTAATCACCTATTATGATTATACTATTTTTTACTGCGCATTTCAAACAAAATATCACGAAGTTCGGTTGCTCTTTCAAATTCTAAATTTTTAGCAGCTTCTAACATTTCTTTTTCTATAGATGCAATCAATTTTTCTTTTTCATATTTGCTTAGATGTTCTTCTTCTTTTACTTTTTTCTCTAAATTATTACTAACTATTTCGGGAATTTTTTTCATAATTGTTTTAGGAATGATACCATGTTCTTTATTATATTCCATTTGAATAGTTCTTCTTCGATTTGTTTCTTTAATAGCAATATCCATAGCTTCACTTATTTGATCGGAATACATTATAACACGACCATTCGCATTTCTAGCAGCACGACCTATTGTTTGAATAAGAGATCTTTCACTACGCAAAAATCCTTGTTTATCAGCATCAATAATACATACTAAACTAACTTCAGGGATATCTAAGCCTTCTCTTAAAAGATTTATACCTACTAAAACATCATATTTACCTAAGCGAAGATCTCTTATGATTTGCAAACGTTCAAGAGTTTTAATTTCACTATGTAAATAGGCAACTTTGATGTCTAATTTTTTTAAATATGTTGTCAATTCTTCTGACATTCTTATTGTTAAAGTTGTCACAAGTGTACGTTCATTTTTTTCTTTCTGCTTATTTATTTCATTTACTAAATCATCAATTTGATTTTTCGATAATCTTACATCTATTTCTGGATCTAAAAGTCCTGTTGGACGAATAATTTGTTCAACATACCCACCTGCAAGTTCTAATTCATAATCTCCAGGTGTAGCTGATATGTAAATTACTTGATCAAGTTTTTCTTTAAACTCTTCAAATTTTAAAGGTCGGTTGTCCATAGCACTTGGTAATCTAAAACCATAATCAACAAGAACTTTTTTTCGGGCTTGATCGCCATTATACATACCTCTGATTTGAGGTACAGTAACATGTGATTCATCAATTACTAACAAAAAATTCTTTCTGAAGAAGTCAATTAAGGTTGTTGGGGTTGCTCCTGGCTCTTTTAAAGCTAAATGACGAGAATAATTTTCAACACCATGACAAAAACCAGTTTCTAATAACATTTCCATATCATAATTGGTTCTTTCTTCTAATCTTTGAGCTTCAAGCAATTTATTATTTGCTTTAAAATATGCTAATCTTTCTTCTAATTCTTTTTTAATATTTGCTACAGCTTTTTTTATCTTTTCTTCGCTAGTTACAAAGAGACTTGCTGGGAATATTGATATGGTTTTTTTCTGATTTATTACACGACCAGTTACAACATCAAATTCGTAAATACTTTCTATTTCATCATCAAAAAAATCTACTCTTATGCCTTTACTATGCTCACTTGAAGGAATAATTTCTAAAACATCGCCTTTTACTCTAAAAGTTCCTCTTTTAAAGTCAATATTATTTCGTTCATAAAGCATTTCTACTAATTTTTCTAAAACATCATTACGTTCAATTTTATCGCCGATATTTAATGTTAATATTTTCTTTTCGTATTCCTCTATTTCACCAACACCATAAATACAAGAAACACTAGCTACGACTATAGTATCAGGATTTTTTAAAATTGATGCTGTAGCAGAATGTCTAAGTTCATCTATTTCATCATTGATTGAGGCATCTTTTTCAATATAAGTATCAGTCTTTGGTACATAAGCTTCTGGTTGATAATAATCGTAATAAGAAACAAAGTATTCAACATGATTCTCTGGAAATAGTTCTTTAAGTTCACTATAAAGTTGCCCTGCTAGAGTTTTGTTATGTGCCAAAACTAAAGTTGGCTTATTTACCTCTTTAATTACGTTAGCAATTGTAAAAGTTTTACCAGTACCAGTAGCCCCTAATAATACTTGATTTTTTTTACCAGATTTAACTCCTTCTACCAGTTCTTTGATAGCTTTCGGCTGATCACCACTTGGTTTATATTCACTTACTAATTTAAACATAAAACACCTCCTATATTATTTTTTATCAAATTTTTACATATTTTTATGGTTAATAATTCAATTTTTACGTTAATGATGAATAAAAGTCACAAAACAAATTTGTCCCCATTTATTTTTTCTTTTATTTTCAACACTTCAAGCAATATTTACAGGTCACAAATTTACTTTTTTTACTTTTTTATATCTGTAATTTTTTGATAAAACATTCTCTCACTTGTGCGAATTAGTTTTATTCTTTCAAGTAATCTTTTAAAATATTCTTGATCAGATTTTTTTGCTTTCATAAATCTATCATCATCAAGTGCAAAACCTTGTATCATATAATCTTTAATTATTTCATTTGCCCAACTTCTAAATTTAATTGCCTTTTTAGAATTAACTCTAAAACCAATAGAAATAATCATATCCAGATTATAATATTCCTTTTGCCTTTTAACACTTCGTGTTCCTTCGATTTGAACTTGTTCCAAAACGGAACAAGTTGATTCTTTACTTAATTCTTCATCATTATATATATTATTTATATGTTTTACAATAGCAGGTCTTTGTACATCAAAAAGAGTAGCTATGGCATTTACATTTAACCAAACATTTTCATCTTGTAAAATTACTTCTACTTTAGTTTGTCCATTTTCATCACTATAAAATAAAATATTTTTTTCATTACCAACTATTATATTACTCATTTATGTTACTCCTTTCATACATTAATTTTTTATTGAAACTAATTTGGACGAATAAAAGTCACAAATTTTATTTTAACACTCAGTATTATCTAGTCCATTTCGTTTTATTTAGTCCTATTTTTGCGGATTTATCAAAACAAAATAACACTAGATAATATAGGAAAAGTGCTAACATCATAATAAGAAACAAAGTATTCAACATGATTCTCTGGAAATAGTTCTTTAAGTTCACTATAAAGTTGTCCTGCTAGAGTTTTGTTATGTGCCAAAACTAGAGTTGGCTTATTTACCTCTTTAATTACGTTAGCAATTGTAAAAGTTTTACCAGTACCAGTAGCCCCTAATAATACTTGATTTTTTTTACCAGATTTAACTCCTTCTACCAGTTCTTTGATAGCTTTTGGTTGATCACCACTTTGTTTATATTCACTTACTAATTTAAACATAAAACACCTCTTATTCTACCTGTCTTTTTCCATCGATATTTTACTACTATTTATGTAGAAAAACAAGAAGGATTAGATCCTTCTTGTTAATTCATTTTTTTACTTGGCATGGGTTATAATTTTATAAATAACAAATATCGCACAACTATTCATTCAATGTTTGTAAAAATTTATCTTTTAATTCTGGATACAATTTATAAAATTTATTTACATCGAAACCATTTTTTTGCCACCTAATTACTTTTGGAATTAAGTCGCTATTATCCTGTGGTATCCTATTAGGTCTTTCAGGATATAAATATAATTTTATTAGACCTGCTTCATTCAATTTAACTAGTTCTTTATAAACATTTTCAATATAAATAGTTTCTAAAACGGTTTCATCTTTATCACTAACTAATTCTGCAGACCATCCAGTTTGACCATTTTTAAAATTAGATGCATCCAATTTATAAATATAGCCCGAACAATTAAAGATGTGTTTAAACATGCCCTTTTTTCTTTCAACTAGTTCTACCTGATAGTCTATTCCATCACCAGATAAAGAATAATATAAGTCATTACCTAATTGTGATAAAAAAATTGTTGATATAGCTTTAGATGTACATGCATATACCCATTTTTTCATATGAGTGCTTTCCTTTGCTTTAATAATCTTTAAATTGGGTATAGGACTTCCATGATAAACATATTTCATCATTTAATACTCCTTTTTATTAAAACTTTGGATAAACTATAATTTAATTTGTCATACTCTTTTTCATTGTTAAGTTCAATTATAAACTTTTTAATTTCTTTCAAAATACCTTTTTGAATGTGGCATGAAACACTATTTTTATTCTTCTCATTTAAAATGAAGTTGGCATTACATCCACCATAACAATTTTTAAAATACTCACAATTTTCAATACAGTTTTGTCTTCTTGAAATACTATTTTGCAGAAGTTTTAAAAAATTTTTATTCTCAAACGCTTCTTCTATCGATGCCATTCTTGTAACGTCACCTAAATCATATTCTTCTAGGCACAATCTATCGCATGGATACAAATGTCCATCGCTGTCGAAACATAACCATTTTTCTAAACAAGAATTAAATGTCCAAACGCTACTTTTCTCATTTAATACTAGATTTACTAGTTCTATACAGGTTGAAACATTTATGTTACATGTTGTATCTAAAGACCAGTATTTAAAAAATTCTACAAAATTTTTGATATATTCATTAGGATCTAAATCAAAAAAATTATTTTCTTTTGCAGCTCCATCATTAAACATAGGATTCATTTTCATACCTAGATTCAATGATTTAAAGTATTCATATTCTCCAATTAAATTATTTACATTATTTTGATTAACTACCAAAATTGCCCCAGGATACATTCCATTTGATTGTAGTAATTTAATATTTTCTAAAATTTTTTGTGTATAAGACCTAGTTTTATCATTTGTTAAACCATCAAACGATAATCCAATGTTAGTGCTGTTTGCTTTAAAAAAATCTATATTATCAGTATTTAGTAATGTACCATTTGTTTGTAATGAATATATAAATTTAGAATCAAACTTTTTGCAATAATCATATATTTCTTCATAATAATCTAAAGGTGCTAACAATGGTTCTCCTCCATGCCACACCAAATTTATATATTTATATTTTTTTGTCAATAATTCAATATAAATCTTTAATTTATTAATATCTAACAAAGATTTCTCATAACCATATTTTTCAGCAAAACAATACTTACATCTCATATTACAATCGTTTGTAGGTTTTATTAATGTATTAATTTGTTCCATTTTTAACTAATGTATGAATCATCATTCTACCTGGGGTATTGTCATGAGAGTCACTATGATAATCCGGATGAGATCCACTATTATCATGTCCATTTTCATGATAACAATTCATTCCTAATTGATTTTGATTTGCTTGTGCCATATATATTTTGTATAATTTAATGACAGCAATTTTTATATTTTTTAGACTTTCTACTTTTTTTAAATTTTTCACGTTTAATCTCCTCCATTTGCTTTTTCATGAAATTTAAAAGACACAAAACAAACAACCACCATGTTTTATGCTAAATATATAAATTGACTGTAGATTTGTGTAGTGATAGTGAGTATTGTTATTTATAACTTTAATATTAAAATAACAGATAATAATATTAAAGTCAAGTTAATCTTTATATATTTTGCCTTTTAACACTTCGTGTTCCTTCGATTTGAACTTGTTTGGTTTATATTCACTGACTAAGTTAAACATAAATACCTCCTCTATCTTTATTTATAAAAAAATCTCATGTTTTTTAGTTAATAATTTATCATACTAAAAAGCATTAATACAAATAATTTGTTTAATTATTTAATTATATTGTCAAAATTTTTATATTGTGTATTTTTTATAACTTTTTTTCTTTAAAAAAAAGTATGATTTTATTACTTCTTTAGGAATATTTACTTTGGATATTCTAAACATTCTATAGTGCTTTAAAATAAAAATTTCGCCTACTAATTCATTTATTATATCATCCAAAATCATGGTTTTATCAGTAATTACTTTGTTAATATATTCTTTAAATGATAAATTAATTGTTGCTAGTTGATAATTTATTTTTAATTTTTTACAAATTTGATCACATCTTTTTAAAACATAAGGTTTATGAACTATAGTTATTTTTTCAAATTTTACTTTTTTAATAGATTTTTTTATATTTTCTTTAGTTGTTCTTGCATGTTCTTCTAACAAAATTTTTTCTGATGGCATACCCAATTCTATTGCATAATTTTTAAATCTCTGGGCTTCTGAAGATGAGATTTTTCCTATTGTTCCTTTACCACTTTTACCACTAAAAATGATTTTTTGAGAATGAAGTTGTTTATATAATACATTACAAACTTCAACAATAGTTGTATCCATACAACCACATCCAAGTATTAAATCAGAATCTGTTAGATTTTCTTTTATATTTAAGTAATTATATATAGTTTCTGCATTTATTAATATTTCATTCATATTTATATTTTATCGTATTTGATGGTAAGTTTCAAATAAAAGTTTAAAAAAAGAAACCATCGTTTCATTTTTTATCTTTATTTAATTCTTTTAATATTTTATTTTGATTTGCAATTATTTTTTCCATTTTATCATGTAATTCTTCTAAAATTAATTCACTTTTTAAGTCTGTTTTATAATCATTTTGGCTACGCATACTATCTTTTTTAGCAGCACGATTTTGACTCATCATTATAATTGGGGCTTGCAGTGCTGCTATACAAGATAAAACCAAATTAAGCAAAATGAATGGATATGGATCTAAAGAAGTAAAAGCATAAATATTAAGTAATATCCACCCTATTAAAAATAAAGTAAAACAGATAATAAACGTCCAACTACCAGCGATTTCTGTGATTTTATCAGCTATTTTATCACCTAGTTTAGCATTCTCTCGATCGACTTTATCTACGTCTATAGCGATAGGTTTTGATATTAACATATCTAATAATTCTTCTTCATTGAATTTTTCATTATTTTCTTTTAACAACATTTTAACGATTTCTTTTTTTCTTTTTTCCATTTTTTCACCTTTTTATTAAAAAAACTACATATTGTAGTTATTTTTTAATTATTTTTATTATTACTTGATACATTGATTCAAAATCAAAATTTTCAAGTTTTACTTCATAGCCTAAGCTTTTTAACTCATTTTGGCATTTTTCAATGACAGCCTTAATTGCATCTAAATTATTAGTTGCTGGCTCAGAATTAACCATTTCATCGAATGTTGCTTTTGGTTGATTATTTAATTCATTGGTTTTTTCATATGATATAGCCTTATTCTGATATTTTTCAACATATTTATTGTTAGTATATGAATGGTTATATTCTAGCATGCCTTCTTTAGGATCATCTTTAGTATCATCTATTATGCTAGAAATTGGTATCGTTGGAATTTTTGGATTATTCTCTGGCTTTGGTTGATAATCATTTACTGATTCTTCTATTGGTTCTTCATATAGAGGTTCACTGACTTCAGGTTCATTATACTTGATTGGTTCTTTAATAAATGGCTCTACATTTTGAGGATCTTCCGAATATAATGGCTCATCAAAAGTTACTTTAGGTTCTTCTTTTAATTCAATTGGTTCGGCAACATTTCCTTGAAAAGGATTATCATCAAAATCAATTATTTCAACAGAAGCTTTTGGTTCAATTTTTTCTCTTTCCATTTTTCGAATCTCCTCATCAGTTTTTCTTACAGTTAATCTATCATTTATTATTTTTTTTAAAATAATTTTCTGTTTTTCTTTATCAGTTAAGCGCAAAATTGATCGAGCATGTCTTTCAGATATTTCGCCTTTTAAAAGAGCATTTTGTACATCTTTATCTAAAGACAATAGTCTTAATTTATTGGCTATAGTCGATTGAGTTTTTCCAAGTTTTACAGCCAATTGTTCTTGAGTTACATAGCCAGCATCTAAAATTCTTTTATAAGATAAGGCTTCTTCAATTGGTGTTAAATTTTGGCGTTGAAGATTTTCTATTAACGCAACTTCCATTGCTTCACGATCATTCATTTCAACAATCATTGCTGGTATTCTTTTTAATCCTAATTTTTCACACGCACGGAAACGACGCTCGCCCATGATTATTTCGTATTTTTCGCCAAGAGGTCTTAATGTTATTGGCTGCAATACACCATGTTCTCTTATCGATTCAGCTAATTCGCTTACATCTTCATTGAAAATTTTTCGTGGTTGAAAACGATTAGGTACAATTTTATCTAATTCAATTTCAATTATACGTGAATCACGATTCATAACATCCCTCTTTATTCTACCCCTACTATAATAGTACTATATTTTTTTGTTTTCTGCAATAATTTTTTTATGATAAATTACCATCCCCATCTTTTTACATGATATGATGTTTCGTTGTTGGTTACATTTGATGTTTCTTTTTCACTAGCAAAAGCTAAATCTAAATGTACTTCTTTATTTTGACGCCATTTATAACGCATTGTATATCCCGTATCTAATACTACCGCGGTTAGTTTTTCATAATTTTTATTGGTTATTTCAATAATTGTTCCACATGGAAATAATAAATGATCAGAAGCAACTATATTGACACTACCATAATCTTCATCTTCATAGATAATGCCGTCATTAATTAGGCTCCAATTTTTATTATCTTTAGTACTACAAGCAACAGTACCAATTTTACTGCACCCTTTACAATCTGGCCCATATCCAGTAAGAGTTCCTGAAAAATCATTATTAGTTCTAGTACCTTTTTTTACTACTTCTTTTACAGGTTCTTTTATTACTTCTTGATCGTTTTCAATATAAGAATAACCTTTTTCACCTTTACTAATTATAAATTCTTCATCTTCAGCATAGTTTTCGGCAAAAACATATTCTGTTTCATAATCCAATATTTTAAAATCTTTTATATTAGTTTCAGAATAGTTAAAAAGATTTAGCAAAAAGATGATTATTACTTTTATTTTCGTTATCATATTTTTAGCCCAAAAAATTCAATAGCATTTTGATTAAGTGTATCTCGAACACTTTTATAAGTTAAGCCTTTTATCTCTGCTATTTTTGATATAACATATTTTAAGTTAGTTGGATCATTAATTGTCCCTCTTACAGGTTCAGGGGCTAAGTAAGGTGAATCAGTTTCTAATAAAATTTTATTTATACTAATTTCCTTTACAACTTCAACTAATTTTTTAGAATTTTTAAATGTTAAAGTGCCACCTACACCTATATAACAACCTATCTTTATAAATTCTCTTGCCATTTCTGCGCTTGAAGAAAAACAATGTAAATCAGCTTTTACTGGATATTGTTTTAGTATATCTAAAGTATCTTGAATAGCATCACGGGCATGGATTACAACTGGTTTATTATATTTTTTAGCTAATTTTAATTGACTAATAAAAAGAGCTTTTTGTTCTTCTTTGTTATCATCACGATAATGGTAATCTAATCCTATTTCACCAATTGCAATCGCATCAGTTATATTTTCTTCTAAAAATTGTTCATAATTGTCAATATGTTCAATGTTTTCTGGATGATAACCAATAGCTGCATAAAAATTAGAATGTTTTTTGGCTATTTCTAAAACCATTTTATTCGTTTTAGTATCAACTCCATTATTAATTAATATATAATCTTTTAATTTGCTAATTATTTCATCTGGATTATCATAATCAACATTTTCTATATGACAATGTGTATCTATAATCATTTCTTTACCTCAAAAATAGTTATACTCGCGTATAACTATTTACTTCCTTACAAAAATGCAAAATTTTATTATGAAAAATAATAATATTCCCAAATAGATAATATCAATATTTTCATGGTTTACTAACACACTACCTAAAACCAAAAAAGCGAATCCTATCATAATTATGATAGTAGTTACTACTTCCTTACTTTTACTCATGTATTCTTCCTCGTCTTCCATATTCATTTTAACATAACGTTCTTATGTTATCAATGAAAGGTTATAGACATTTTACAACATTTTTACACATCTTTATTTATACGCATAAATAAAGGTTCTGGTTTATTTAATTTAGTTCCTGCTTTTAATGTTTCAAAGCTAGTTATATCTTCATCAGTGATGTTTAATTGTTCAAGTATTCTTGAAGATGTTGTTGGTAAAAATGGCTTAATGGCAACTGCTCCATGCTTAATTGCTGAAAGTAATACATAAATTACAGTTTCTAGACGTTCTTTATTTTCTTTAGCTAAAATCCATGGTGTTGTTTCATCTATATATTTATTACATTTTCTAAACAACTCAATTATGCTTTCTAAAGCAGCGGGAATATCCAAAGTATCAATATTCTTTTCTACTATTTTTGGTAATTCCATAACATAACTAATTAGCTTTTCGTCTAATTCATTATATTCGTGTCTTTCAGGAACAATAGAATCAAAATACTTATTGCACATTCCTATAGTACGATTTACTAAATTTCCTAAGACATTTGCTAAATCACCATTGGTTCTATTTATTAACGCTTCTTCTGAAAAATTACCGTCGCTACCAAATGGAACTTCTCTTAGAATAAAATATCTTATAGCATCTACGCCATACTCGTTTATGTATTCTCTTGGATCGCGATAATTACCTAAACTTTTAGATATTTTACCTCCATCAATAACTAACCATCCATGGCCAAATACTTTATGTGGGAGTGGCAATCCTAAAGCCATTAACATTATTGGCCAAATTATTGTATGAAAACGGACAATTTCTTTGCCAACAATATGAAGATCGGCTGGCCAATACTTCTTAAATTTAGAGTCATCAGCACTTAAATATCCTAATGCTGATATATAGTTACTTAAAGCATCTATCCAAACATATACAACATGTTTTTTATCAAATGTTACAGGTATTCCCCAATTAAAGCTAGTTCTAGATACACACAAATCTTCTAAACCTGGTTTAATAAAATTGTTAATCATTTCATTTTTTCGAGATACAGGTTCAATAAAATCTGGGTGACTTTCTATGTATTCTTCTAATTGATGTTGGTATTTTGAAAGTCTGAAAAAATATGCTTCTTCACTTACTTCATTTACTTCACGACCACAATCAGGACATTTTCCATCTACAAGTTGAGTTTCTGTCCAGAAAGCTTCACATGGAGTACAATATTTGCCTTTATAAGCTCCTTTATAAATATCGCCTTGATCATATAATTTTTTAAATATTTTTTGAACTGTTTGAATATGATCTTCATCAGTTGTTCTAATGAAGCGATCATAAGTTATTCCTAAAACATTCCACAAATCTTTAGTATCATCAACTATCTTATCAACATATTCTTTAGGAGTTACACCAGCTGCTTCAGCTTTTTTTTGAATTTTTTGACCATGCTCATCAGTTCCGGTTAAAAAGAATACATCATATCCTTTTTCACGTTTATATCTTGCTATGGCATCAGCAATAACGGTTGTATAGCAATGTCCAATATGAAAATTACTTGATGGATAATATATTGGAGTTGTTAAATAAAACTTTTCTTTCATTTTTTCACCTCAGTAGTACTTCCTATACCACTTATTCTTTCTTTTTCAATTTTTTCTTCATTATCGACTGTTAAATAATTTATTATTATTCCTTGACATATGCGATCATGTTTTTTGATTTCAAAGGGAAACGCTCCTTCATTTTTTATCTTGATCCACATATGTCCTTCATTATCTGGATTATCATAATAATCTTGATCAATTAACCCTACTTGATTACACATCCGAATATTATATTTAAATCCCATACTGCTTCTAACTATTAATAAAAGAGCTTCACCAGGATTTAATTTTACTTTTATACCTAAGGGAATCTTTATTGTTTCATTTGGTTCTAAGATATAATCTATTAAGGATTCAAAATCATATCCAGCACTTTCTTTAGTGCTTCGCTTAGGAAGATTAAAGTTATTATATAACTCTATATCATCAACTATATCTTTTTTAAATTGATTAAAACTTATTTTCTCAAAACTTCTCATTTTTCCTCCAAAAAAAGACTCGCCTAAGGACGAATCTTCGTGGTACCACCTTAATTTATAGTTATTTAAACTACCTCTAACAATAACGCTTGGATGCGAATTAATCTAAATATCGATTAATTAGTTCAGGAGCCATTCGAATCAAAATCTCTTGTTTGCTTTCACCTTATCAAACTCTCTATTGAAGAAATTTTTGATTTTCTTTCCATCAAAACTTTTTACAAGGTTATTATATATTATTTATTTTTTAATTGCAAGTTATAAATTACTTGCAATATATGAATTTATTATTAATTCAACTAAATTTCTTTGTTCAGAATTGATTTCACTAGTTTTTATTATTACAGCACCATATAAATAACTATTTTTTATTAAAGGTATTAAATAAATATCTTCTTTTTCTTTGAAAAGTTGATATTGTGGTAAAAGAATTTTATTTCTTTTATTTATTTCTTGATTTATTTTTTTGTTAACTATTAAATGATCATTTTTTATATTAGTTGCTATTACTTTATTTAAATCATAGATTACAATGTCTTTATTTAAAAGTTTATTTAATGTTTTTACTAATAATTCTAAATTATTGTTTGAAGTTAGTTTAGATACTTTATTTAAAATTATTTTATTTTCTTCAACAGCAAATGACAACATTGTATTTTCTGTAATATATAGTTTTTTTCTAATTGAAATAGGAATTGTAATACGTCCTAACTTATCTACTGATTTAATTTCCATAGCACACCTCTAATTTTATGGTGGCTTTATATGGAATATTTATGCTGATTTTAAACAATTTTCGATAACGTTTAATAAATCTATTAAATAATAAATATAATGCTTTTTTAAATTAACTATATCTAAAGTTATTAATAATTGACCATGTCTTTCACTGAAACGGAACATATTTCCTAATTTATTTACTTCCAAGAATAGTTTTTTACCATCAATTTTAGGATACAATTCTTTAGGAAGAGCAATAATAATAGAATTCTTAGTTTGATTAACATCTGTTATATTTAATTTTCTTGCATATTTTTCAAACCATTCTTCATACATATATATGTCTAATGTCTCATCAACTAAACCAAAGCGATCTTTAATTTCAGATTTTACTTTTTCTAATGTTTCTTTAGAATCGATTGTATTAATCTTTTTATGAATTTCAATTTTTAAATCTTCATCAGCTACTATTTGTTCATCAATAGCAGTAGAAACATCTAATAATGGTTGATCAGACTCTTCTTTTTCGTCAACAACATTTCCTTTCAATTTGTCTACTTCATGTTCTAGCATTTCTAAAAAGTATTCAATTCCGATAGCATCAATAAATCCTGCTTGTTCACTTCCTAAGATATCACCAGCACCTCTTATTGAAAGATCACGCATAGCTATAGCAAATCCACTTCCTAATTCAGTAAACTCTTTTATTACTTTTAAACGTTTAGTAGCAATTTCTGATAATATTTTCTTTTTATCATACATTAAATAGCAATAAGCAATTTTATTACTTCTACCTACTCGACCTCTAATTTGATAAAGTTGAGACAAGCCAAAATGATCAGCATCAAGAATAATAATTGTATTTACGCTTGGAATATCTATTCCTATTTCAATAATTGTTGTACATAATAAGACATCATATTCTTTATTGATAAATTTACTCATTACATCTTCAAGCTCTTTTTTAGTCATTTGTCCATGAGCATAAGTTACTTTTATATCTTTCAAATATTTTTTTAACTCATCTAATTTAGCTTGCATACCATCTATATGATTTGAAAGAATATAAACTTGACCACCACGTGAAACTTCTTTATAAATGGCATCTTTAATTATTTGCATATTTTCTTGTAAAACATAGGTTTGAACAGGATATCTATTAACAGGAGGCGTTTCTATTAATGATAAATTTCTTAAACCTGATAAAGACATTTGTAAAGTTCTGGGAATCGGAGTTGCAGATAGTGTTAGGACATCGATATTATTTTTTAAATCTTTAATTTTTTCTTTGTGCTTTACCCCAAATCTTTGCTCTTCATCAATTACTAGTAATCCTAAGTCTTTAAAAATAACATCGTTACTTAAAACTCTATGTGTACCTATTACAATATCTACTGTTCCATCTTTAATTCCTTCTAATATTTTTTTAGCTCTTAATGGTGTTACAAACCTATTTAAAAGGGCAATATTAACAGGAAAATCTTTAAATCTTTGAATCGCATTATCATAATGTTGTTGAGACAAAATTGTCGTTGGACATAAAAAGATTACTTGTTTAGATGATAAGACCGCTTTAAACATTGCTCTAAATGCAACTTCTGTTTTACCAAAACCAACATCGCCACATAGTAAACGATCCATTGGGGTTGGTTTTTCCATATCTTTCTTTATTTCTTTAATTACTTTTAATTGATCAGATGTTTCTGTATATGGGAATTCTTTTTCAAATTCTAATTGCGTTTCATTATCCTTTTGAAAGGCATAACCTGGTGTCGCTTCTCTTAAGGCATATAATTTTAAAAGAGACTCAGCTATATCTTCAGCACGAGCTTTAGCTTTAGCCTTTACTTTTGACCATTCTGATGAATTTAATTTATTTAATCTAGGAGCACTGGCATCACTATTAGAATATTTTTTTATGGAATCTATTTTTTCTACTGGTATATATAATTTGTCGGTTCCTGCATATTCAACCATTAAATATTCTTTAGTTAAGTCGCCTTTTTTTAAGGTTTTTAAGCCATTATATCTTCCAATTCCATATTTGTAATGAACAACATAATCGCCTATTTCTAATTTGCTTATATCACGAATTTTAGTTCCTATTTTAAAATTTGACTTAAATTCATATTTTTCTTCTTTTTTATTCAATAATTCTTTTTCAGTTAATACTAAATATTTATCATAGCAAAAACCATTTTCAATATTTTTAATTATTAAATTGACTTTATTAGCAAAAATATTGTTCTCATTAGTTATTATAAAATTACCTGAATCTAAGATATTATAAACTTTGTTTAATGTAGTTTGATTTTCAAAACATAAAATAATTGTATAGTCTTTTAAGCTTTTATTCAATTTATCTTTTAATTCTTCTATCGATAAGCCATTATAATTCAAATCAGTTGCTGATATTCTAAGAGCTTTTTCTTTAAGGTTTTTAGATGAATCAAATTCATCTAAAAATAAAAGATTGTTTGTAGTTATATCATCTAAATCAAACATATACTTGGTATCTTTTGGTAATTCTAAACTATTAGTATATTCAAACATTTCTTCAGATAAATGTTCATAACTTATTTTTATTTCATCATAATTTATAAAACATAAGTAAGCATCATCTAAATAATTATAAATTGAGGAAACCGGTATATATTTTGGTAAATCTCTTTGTTTTTTTGCTTCTGATAAAGCTAAAAATTCTGTTATTGGTTTTATTTCAACTTCTGAAGTATCAGCAATAGTTAGTTGCGTATTAACATCAAAAGAACGAATATTGTCAATTTCATTATCCCATAGTTCAATTCTTATAGGATTTTGGTAATCTAGAGGAAAAATATCTATAACATAGCCACGTATTGCCATTTCACCAGTTTTATTTACAGTTATTTCTCTTTTGTAACCAAGTTCTAGCAAATTATTTAATATCTTTTCACGCTCTAATATATCACCCTTTTTTAAGGTCAACGTTTTAGATTCATAGATTTCTTTTTGTGGCAAATATCTTAAAAAGCCCATTAAATTAGTGACTACAATATATTCTTCTTTTTTTAATATTTCATTGATAGTTTCTAAACGCGTTATTTCTAATTCGGGACTAACAGCTAAAGCTTCACTTGTTAGAAAGTCATCCATAGGGAAAAATAAAACTTTTTCAGTATAGTTTTTTAAAGCATGAAAAATTTTACCGGCTTCATATAAAGAATTAGTCACAACTAAAAGAGACTTTTTAGATTGGACAAAAAAGTCATATAAGTATATATTTCTTATTTCATTATTTGGTATTACAACATTTTGATTTGATAAATCAATCGTAAAAATTTTTTCAAACATTATATCACTTGCCTATATTATACTTATTCATTAAGTTTGAAAAACTCATTTCAAAAAAATCTATATATATTTTTTTAATTTCTTCTTTGGTATTTTCAAGCTTCAATAAATCTTCTTGAGATAAATGACCTAAAACATAATCTTTTTTTTCAATATTTTTGTCTTTAGAAATACCTACTTTAATTCTTTTATAATGATTTGTTCCGAGATTGGCTTCAATATTTTTTAAACCATTATGACCAGCACTACCACCTTGTTCTCTTAGTTTAAATGCTCCAATTTCTAAATCCATATCATCATTAATTATTAAAATGTTTTCAATAGGTATTTTAAAATAATCAACATAATCTTTTATTACTTCTCCTGATAAATTAATATATTTTTCAGGCTTCAATAAAATTATTTTTTCATTGTTGATGCGATCTTCAGCATAGATTCCACCAAATTTTTCGTGATTAAATTTTATATTTCTTGAATTAGCTATTCCATCTATCATCATATAGCCTATATTATGTCTTGTTTTATCATATTCTTTTCCTGGATTTCCTAAACCTACTATTAAATACATATTTCACCTCTTAAGAATGATATTCTTTATATATTTCATTTTTATTAATTTTACGATCCTTGGCGACTTTTTTGATAGCGTCCATTACTGATAATCCGGTTTTAATATAACTATTAACGTGTTCTTCAACACTTATTTGGCTATAATCTATTTTTTGACTTCCTTCAACTATAACTACAATTTCGCCTTTGATATCAATGATTTCTTTTAAAACTTCGCTTGCTAAACCGCGATATACTTCTTCAAACTTTTTTGATATTTCACGGGCTATACATATATTGCGATCACCTAAAACTTCAATTAGATCTTGAATCATTTCTTGAATTCGATGCGGAGCTTCATAGAAAATGATTGTATATGGTAAGGTTTTTACTTCTTCCATTTCTCTTTTTCTCTTACCTGGTTTCGAATCTAAAAAACCATAGAAAAGAAAATGATCATTATTAATACCTGACATAGTTAAAGCAGGCACAAAAGCAGTTGGACCTGGTAATGAGATTACGTTGTAATGATGTTTTAAAGCTATTTTTACTAGCTCAAAACCAGGATCACTTATTCCTGGTGTTCCACGATCACTTACAACTCCGACATTTTTATTATTATCTAAATATTCTAATAATTTTGTCTCATTTTGTTTTTCATTAAATTTATGACTTGAAATAACATGTTTAGCAATATTAAGATGATTTAATAACTGAATTGTGACACGTGTATCTTCAGCAAATATTACATCTACTTTTTCTAAAACTTTTACTGCTCTTAAAGTTATATCATCCAAATTACCAATAGGTGTTGGAATTATATATAATTTAGGAGTATTATCGTAACTTTTTTGTGACATAAAACTCTCCTATTCAAAATATTTTTTTATTTGATTTGTATATTCTAAACCATCATAAGTAATGATTGGTTCTAGCACTTTTAGCTGACTTTTACCATTTTTTATAGCTTCTATTAAAACAATATTTGCTTCTTCATTGATTCGTGGATAAACAAATTGAATTTTTTTAATTTCTAAATTATATTTTTCACACAAATTCACTATTTCTATTAATCGTGATGGGCGATGCACTAGTCCAAATATTCCTTGATCATTAAGTAGTTTAGAAGAGATTTTAATAATTGTTTCTAAATCTATAGTTATTTCATGTCTTGCTATAGATTTTGCTTGATTTTCATTCAAATTTTTTAAAGATGTTACCTTAAAATAAGGTGGATTGCAGGTTATTAGATCAAATTTTTCTTCTGTTTGGTATGTTTTTATATCGGCATTAATAATTTTTATTTGATCATCTAATCCATTAATTTTAACACTTTCTTCAGCTAAATCAGCAATATTTTTTTGAATTTCAACGCCAGTTATTAAAGCTTTAGTTTTCCTTGAAAGAATTAATGGTATAGGTGCTGTTCCTGTGCAGATATCTAAAATTCTTTTAGTATTTTTTCTTATTGTTACAAAATTTGGTAAAAGGATAGAATCCAAAGAAAAAACAAAACATTCAGGATCTTGATATATCTTTAAATTTTGATATTTAAGTAAATCATTTAATACTTTCATCAGCTTTTACTTCTACTATTCCTTCATTGGGAACATCTACTTTATATGTGCGATTTAGCACATCTATGCTTACAACTGGTCCTTCACTCTTTTTAACCTTTATTTTTTCACCAATTTTAGGTAGCCCTTTATGACATTCACGATAATTTTCATCCTCATATTTCAAACAACATAATAATCTTCCGCATAAACCATTTATTTTATTAGGATTTAATGATAAATTTTGGTTTTTCGCCATGCTAATTGTTATGGAGTCAAACTCATCTAAAAACGCATGACAACATATTGTTCTGCCACAGATTCCTATTCCGCCGATTTCTTTAGCTTTGTCTCGGATACCTACTTGTCTTAGTTCAATTCGTGTTTTGTAGATGTTAGCTAATTCTTTTGCTAGTTCTCTAAAGTCTACACGATCAGACGAGATAAAATGAAAAATTAATTGATTTCGATCAAAAGTAAATCCCGCATCAATAACATTCATGTCTAATTTTAATTTTTTGGCTATTTCTTTACAATTTTCTAAAGCTTTTTTAGCATCATTGATATTTTTTTCATTTTTTTGTACATCTTTTTGATCGGCAAGACGAATTATTTTTTTTAAATCGCCTTTAATTTGTTCACTTTTTAAAGTTATTACATCGGTATCAATTGTTCCAAATTGTAATCCTTTTTCGGTTTCAACTATTACTTTATCACCTTTTTTATATTCTTTATTATCGGGATCAAAATAATATATTCTATTAGTATTAAATACTACTCCTATTACATTTTGCACTTATAAAACCTCCATTTTTAATAAAAATTTGTCGATTTCCATGGGAATATTTACATTATATTTTAAATCGTCTAAAACTTCTATAATTATTTTTATTTTATTAATTATATCTTCTATTTCATTATTAACACTTATTGTAGCCACTTTCTTTTTATAATCTTTGAATATCGAAAGAGTACCTATTGTTTTATATTCTAAAACATCTTTATAAAATATAAGCATCACATTAAATAAAAAACTTATATCATCTTTTTCTATTTTAATTGTTTTCAATAATTTTTTTAAATGAAGTATAGTTTTTTTCTTATTTAAATCAACATATTCTGTAAAATTGACTATTTCTTCTATTTTTTCATGTGTTATTTCTATATTTTCATTATAGGTTATTTCATTTTTCAACTGTTCAATTAAATCTTTAGACTTGTCCTTAATTGATTTTAAAGGAATCATGATACAGCGTGATTTGATTGTATCTAAAACTTGATTAGTGTTTTCTGTTACTAATATAGCTGTAATATTAGGATCTGGTTCTTCTAAAAATTTTAGTAAAGCACTACATGCTGACAAATTTAATTTTTCAGCACCATTTATAATATATACTTTGTTATTCCCGATAATTGCTTTAGTCGCAAATTTTTCTTTTATTTCGTCTATTTGCTCCTTTTTTATCCAATTTCCATCAGGATTTATTACTAAAGCGTTAGCAGTTAATTCTAAACTAGTTCCTAGTATTTCATCACAAAAAGAGTAAGCCATATTTAATCCTTGTTTAGAACCATTGTCTTCAATTAGATAAGCATTGGCTAACCTTTTTCTTTTAAGTGATGTTTCTATTATTTTATAAGCTATCGGTTGTGTTAATTCATATTCTTTCATAAAACTCCTATATTATTAACTTCAAAATTATTAGATAAAAGAAAGATGGAATCCCTAACGTACAATATAAAGCTACACTATAAATGTTTATAGGTATATTTACATTTAATGGTTGAAATATTAAATTAAATGTAAACATGAAACTTAAAGCAAATATTACTTTTTTGATTATTTTAATTAGTCTATTCATTAAAAGACACCTCATAAAAAGATATGAGGTTGTTTTTTATTTTATGAACGATTTGAAAGAGCTATCTCTAGTGTCATAGCATCAATATATTCCATATCAGTTCCCATGGGAACGCCATAAGCAATTTTTGTAACTTTAACTTTTTTATTTTGGAGTTTTTTTTGTATGTATAATGCAGTTGTTTCTCCTTCTACACTTGGCTTTAATGCTAAAATTATTTCCTCGATAGGTTCTTCTTCAACTCTTTTAAATAGTTTTTCTAAATTAATATCTTCAGGATTAATTCCATCTAATGGTGATATTAAACCTCCTAAAACATGATAAACCCCATTAAATGCTCCTGTTTTTTCAAAAATAACTAAATTTTTGGTATTTTCTACTACGCATATAATTTTTTTATTTCTTGATTCATCACTGCAAATTGTACATTGATTTTCTTCACTCAAATTATTACATATTAAACAATTTTTAGTTTTGGATTTTATATTTTTGATAGAATTGCTGAAAACTTCTATAATTTCATCATCTAATTCTAACGTAGCAAATGCCAATCTTTCAGCATTTTTTTCACCTATTCCTGGTAATTTTTTATAGCATTCAATTAGATCATTAAATGTTTTAGGATAAAGTGCCATTAAAATAACCCCGGCATACCTTTAGTGTATTTGCCTAATCTTTTTTCAGTATCAGCATCTACTTTTTTATTAGCTTCATTAATAGCTACTTGTAAAATATCTTGTAGCATTTCGATATCTTCTTTATCTAATGTTTCTTGATCTATTTTTATTTCTAAAACTTCTTTTTTTCCGTTTACTTTTACTTTTACAAAAGATGATTCACCCTCATACTCAGTAGCATCAATTGCTTCTTTTTCTCTCATCATTTCTTTTTGTAATTTTTGTGCTTCACGCATCATTGCTTGTATATTCATATTTATTCTCCTTTATTCATAACTTATTATATCAGAAAAATTTTCTTCTAAGAAATCTTTCCCTGAATTATTTAAATTTTTTATTATTTTTTCAATTTCTTCTGATTCAGCTGTTTTTACATACTTTTTTGTTTTACCATTAAATTCTTGTTTTACTGTTTCCCATTCTTCGCTGTTTATTGATATTACTTTATAATTGTTTGATAAAGCAATTTGGATTAGCTCTTCTACTTCATTTATTTTCGTGTTAAATTTTAAACTTTGCATTTTTTCTTCAAAAACAAATAACATGTATTCTCTACTAGCAGCTTTTAATTGGCCGTCAAGTATTAACGAAGCTATATTTCCATACTGAAGATCTATTATAAAGTCATGTATTACCTCTATCTTTTTTTGTAATGTAGTTAATATTCTTTTATCGAATTCAGCAAGAGTATTATTAATTCTTAATTCTTTTATTTTATTGATATCATTCTCTAAATCAGTAGCTGGTTTTGGATTTTCATTTTTTTCTTCTTTTATTTGACTTTGTACTGATTTTTCAAATTCAGACTTTATTTTATTAACAAAAGCTTGGCTTGGATGAGCAACACTAGCAACAGTTTTCACTTGAGCTTCAGATGATATTTTAGGCTCATCTTCTTTCACGTCAATACAACTTATTATAAGCATTTCAAAAATTGTTTTTTTATTGCTTACAACTTTTATTTCATTTGAAGCGGCATTAACTTTTTTTATAAAGTTTATTAATCTTTTTACATCTGCTAGTTCTTTTATATCTTCGTAATCAGTTTTATTATAGTAAGAATCATCTATTTCTTCATTTGTTATTTTAAAGAATATTAAATTGCGTATAAAATACATTATTTCATCGACTAACTTTGCAAAATCAACATTCTTTTCTTCATATTTTTCAACTAATTCAAAACATTTTTGAACTTGATTGCTTAATATTGCTTGAATTAATTCTTTTATTTCTTCTTTAGTTAAAGTACCATTCATCTTATGTACATCTTCTATAGTTATATCGTCACTATAAGCCCAAACCTGTTCTAATAGACTTATAGCATCACGCATTCCACCATTAGCTAATCTTGCAATTTCTTTTGTTGCTTCTTCAGATATTTTTATCTCTTCTTTAGAACAAATATATTCTAATCTTTTAATTATATTTTCAATTGTTATTGATTTAAAATCTAATCTTTGACATCTAGACAAAATTGTTAAAGGAATTTTATGAACTTCAGTTGTTGCTAAAATAAATATTGCATGTTGAGGTGGTTCTTCTAATGTTTTAAGTAATGCATTAAAAGCACTAGTTGAAAGCATATGTACTTCATCAATAATATAAACTTTATACTTTGATATTGAAGGAACAAGGGCTATTTTATCACGTAATTCTCTTATTTCATCTACTCCGTTATTAGATGCTGCATCTATTTCTACTATATCCGTATTGTTACTTTGTGTACATACAACACATTTGCCACATGGTTTCATTTCTACAGGTTCTAAGCAATTTACTGTCTTAGCAAAAATCTTAGCTATACTTGTTTTTCCAGTACCTCTTATACCTGCAAATATATATGCATGAGCTATTCTATTATTTTTAATAGCATTTTTTAAAATTTTAACAGGAACTTCTTGTCCAACTACTTCATCAAAATTACTAGGTCTATATTTTCTATATAATGATTGATACATGTTTGATCACCTATTTAGTATTATACCAAAAAGAAAACAAAAGTTCATTTTAATTCCTTTTGTTTTTAAAAAAATCTGCCAAAATCTTTTTTATCTCACTTGCTTCTACATTGCCTTTGATATCTATTTTAGGTATATAATTTATATATTTTGAAAACCCCATTTTTTCATTTTTTACTCCAAAAACAATTTTATTGATATTAGTACGAGCAATTGCGCCATAGCACATTAAGCATGGTTCCATTGTAACATATAATTCGCATCCATCTAGATATTGATTACCTAATTTTTTTATTGCTTTATTAATGGCAATTATTTCTGCATGCTCATCTATATTTTTTTTGTAATTATTAAATCCCTTGGCTATCACTTCGCCATTTTTAATTATTACTGCACCTACTGGTATATTTTGTTTTTTTAAACTTTTTTGTGATTCCTTAATTGCTAATTTCATTATATCCATATCATTCATATTTTACTCCAAAAAAAGAGCACACACATTCAGAGATCCTTAAGGCTGCTATTTTCCAATCCTGACCTGGTTCAGATATAAATGTTGTGCATATTCATTATATCAAAAGTTATTTTTTTTTGTTATCTTTTTTTGTTATTTTTATATTTTTTTATATGTTCCACGTGAAACATTGTTGATAGCTTCGTTTTTATTTTTATATTATTACTCATTTTACTTCGATTGATGTTTCACGTGAAACATTGTTTATATCTTTTTTATTGTTATTTTAGTAATTTTACATATTTTTTTATGTGCAAAATATTTCCCAGGAAATATTTTGATGATATCATCTTTAATTTATTTAATTATTTTTAAATATTCGCTTATTATGTTCCACGTGAAACA
>CAKPHY010000009.1 GCA_934162285.1 uncultured Bacilli bacterium | reverse complement strand
AAGTTTTATCTCGCAAATTAATTTTATCACATCTTTTCTAAAAAGAAAAGAGTATTGAACTTTGTCAACACTCTGAAGAGATGATTAATTATCATCTCTTTTGCCAAATATAAGAACAAGTCTTAAAATTTCTAAAGCTGTTGATGCTGTACTAGCAACATAAGTAAAAGCGGCAGCACGCAAAACTTTTTTTGATCCTTTTATTTCTTTAGCATCAATCATATTTTTTTCTAATTCCTTTAAAGCTCGAAATGAAGCATTAAATTCAACTGGTAAAGTCACTAATTCAAATAAAAGAATAACACATTCTAAAATAAGCCCAATCGTTATTAATTTGGTTAAAGAAGCTATTGCTCCAATAACAATAGCAAAGTAACCAGCATAAGATGAAAAATTTACCAAAGGAATTAAAGCATGACGAATGCGAAGTGGTGTATAACCATTTTTATCTTGAATAGCATGGCCACATTCATGAGCAGCTACCGAAATAGAAGTTATTGAATCAGAATCATAAACGGCACTAGATAAATTCACAGTCTTATGTGCAGGATCGTAATGATCAGTCAAATTACCGGTAATTCTATTTACCTTAACATTGCTTAAACCATTTTGATCAAGAATTATCTTAGCTACTTCTGATCCTGTAAGCCCACTTTTACTTTTCTTTTTAAAATATTTGTTCGTGGTACTGGATACAAATATCTGAGCTATGATTGTAATAGCAAAAGCTAAAAAATAAAGTACTAAATCCATTACACTTCAACTACTTTCTTATTTTCTTCAATAACTTCAGAACCAACGATTAAATCATGTAATCCTTTATGATCTTTTCTTAACATTATCATCACAATCGTTGTTACTTCAACAACTAATGCCAAAGCATAAAGATATTTATTAGCAATTAAATATTGATTTTGATCTAAAGCAACTATGAGAATTATCTTAGCTACATTAATAAAAACATTATAAATAATAGCTGTACGCAATAAATATTTAAAAACATTTAAATTACCTTTAACTCTTATATTTAATAACTTTTTACCTAGTGTTTGACCATTATTATATTTTTGAAAAACACCAAAATATAATAAAATTGTAACAACAGAAATTATTGAACTATAAACACTATTTCTTTCTAATTTGTAACTATAATCATTAGTTATTTGTAAATATTCATCATCTGCTGTTTTTTTATCTAAATAATCTTTTGTTTTTTCAGAATATTCATCATAATATTTGTTATATGTTTCCAATTGAGGATTCAAATAACTTATACTTGATAACATTGATGAAGCAAATAAAACAATTACAACATCAATTAAATATGCCAAAATTCTTTTTCTCATTATATCCTCTTTTCTATAGATAATATCATATCACATTTAAAAATTTTTTTAAAGTTTAAAAAAACTTTAGTTTTTACTTTCTAAAGTTTTTTCTTCAATATCATTTAATTTAACACTTACTAATTTACTAACACCAGATTCTTGCATTGTTATTCCATATAAAGTATCAGCATATTCCATTGTTTTCTTTTTATGCGTAATAATAATAAATTGGGTTTTATCTTTAAGTGAAGTAACATATTCACCAAAGGAAGCTACATTGGCTTCATCTAAAGCAGCTTCAACTTCATCTAAAATGCAAAATGATGTTTTCTTTGTTTTTAAAATAGCAAATAATAAAGAAATAGCTGTTAAAGTCTTTTCCCCACCAGAAAGTAAACTCAAACTAGTAAGTTTCTTACCTGGTGGCGATGCAACAATTTCAACTCCGGTTTCTAAAACATTTTTAGGATCAGTATAAATTAAATCAGCTGTCCCTCCTTTAAATAATTGTTTAAATGTTTCTTTAAAGTTTTCTTTTACGACTTTAAATGTTTCTTTAAAGTCTTTTTCCATTTGAACATCCATTTCTTTAACAATTTCTAATAATGTATTAGTAGCATTTAGCAAATCATCACGTTGTTTTAGTAAAAATTCATATCTTTCACTGACACGTTTATATTCTGCAATGGCTCCAAGATTGACTTCACCTAAATCTTTAATTACTTTTCTTAATTTATTTACTTTGGTTCTAGCAAATTCTATATCAAGATCTATTATAGATTTTTCTAAAGCAAATTCATAAGTCATTCCATAATTTTCACTTAATAGTTTTAAGCTAGAATCAATTTTTACTTCTAAACGATTAACAAGAATTTCTAAATCTTTAAGTTCATTCATTGTATTTCTTAGTTGTTCATTATCTTTTTTATTTAAATTTTCATTTAAAGAAATTTCTTCTGTTAAATCTTCTCTTTTATTTAACAATTTTTTATAATTTTGACTTAATTCTTCTTTTTCTTTTTCTAAACGATAAAACTCATTTATAGCTTCTGTTTCTTCTTTGCTTAAATCATTCTTTAAAATATTATTAGAACTAGTTATTTCACTACTAATTTCATTTAATCTTTTGTATAAATCTTCAATATTTTGTTTTAAAATATTGATTTTTTCTTTTAATTCTAATTTTTCTTTATTTAAAAGATAATTTTTATCATCAATTTCATGAAATTTATTATCAATTTCATTGATTTTTTCTTCACAATTTTTGATAGTTAATTCTAGTTTTTCTTTTTCTTTTGTTTGTTCTAAAAGTTCTTGTTTATCTGTTTTAACCGAACGAATTTTAGAGGTTTCACCACCAGTAATAGCACCACCAACATGAACAATTTCGCCACTTAAACTAACAATTTTATATTGAAAGTTTATTTGCTTACTTATAATATTGGCATTTTTAATATTATCAACAATTAAAGTATTACCTAGTTGATTAGATATAATAGTTTGATATAAAGATTCGGTACGTACTAAATTAGAAGCAATATTAATAAAACCCTCTTGATGTTTTAAAATGTTTAGAATTTTTTCATCGACATATTTAGGTTTCATAACATTTATTGGTAAAAATGTTACACGTCCAAATTTGTTTTCTTTTAAATATTTTATTGCTTCTTCTGCACTTGAAGCATTATCAACAATAATATTATTGAAAGCAGCTCCTAAAGAAGTTGTTATTGCTGTTAAATATGTAGGCTCAACATCAATTATATTTCCAACAATATCATGAATACCTTTTAACCTTGGATTATTTAAAATATTTCTAACAGCAAGTGGCAAACTACCATTATTTTCAATGCTTGTTTCTAAAGAATTTATTCTATTTTTAACGATATTTAAATTGTAATAGTTTTTATTAATAATATCATCAATATTTCTCTTTTCAGTTTTTAATTTATCTAAAAATGTTTCATTATTTTTAATGTTCAAATCTATTTTTTCTAATTTAGTATTATTCTCATCAATATTAAATTCAATAGCTGAAACTTGATTTTGAATTTTTAATTGTTCTTCTTTTAAAGAAACAATATTTTTGTGAATTGTATCATTATTAAGTTCATACTTTTTACGTTCTAAAACTATTTGTTTATGACTATTAGCTTGTTCAACTTTTTTAGTCATTTCTAACAATTTTTCTTGATAATCATTGATTTCATTATTAAGTTTACTTAATTCTAATTTTTGTCTTTCACTTGTAGCATCACTAGATGAAGTTTTAGTTTTTAAATTAATTAATTCGTTATTTAAAGTTTCAATCTTTGCGGATTTTAATTCATACTCTTTATTATATTCTGTGATATCATGTGTTACTAAAGAAATTTCAATACTACCTAATTCTTCTTTAGCATTATTATATTCTTCAGCTTTTGATGCTTGTTCTTTTAAAGGCTCAACTTGACTTTCTAATTCGGCAATAATGTCATTAATGCGATTCATATTTTCATTAGTTTTATCAAGCTTTCTTAAAGCATCTTCTTTCCTTCTTTTATATTTTAAAACATTAGCAGCTTCTTCAAAGATAATTCGACGATCACCTGCTTTAGCACTTAATATTTCTTCTACGCGACCTTGAGAAATAATATTAAAGCTTTCTTTAGCTATACCACTATCAAGTAATAAATCATTGATATCTTTTAAACGACATTTTTCGCCATTAATAAAATATTCATTAGTGCCATCACGATAGACTCTTCTTTTAATAGAAACTTCATTAAAATCTAAAGGAAAAACATGATCAGTATTATCAAAAACCAAAGTTACTGAAGCAACATTAAGTGGTTCTCTTGACTTTGATCCTGAAAAAATAACGTCAGTCATAGAGCCATCTCCACGTAAGCTTTTAACTGATTGCTCACCTAGAACCCAACGAACAGCATCGACAATATTACTCTTGCCACTACCATTAGGTCCAACTATACCGGTTATTTTATTTTCTAAATCTATTTGAATTTTATTCGCGAATGATTTAAAACCACTCGCTTTTATTGTTTTTAAATACATGTTAACACCCTACACTTGATTATACATTATTTGATTTTAAAAAACAAACATTTTGAAGAAATTAAAAAAATAAATACAATTACATGTATTTATTCATCGATTTCATCATTTGATTAACTTGCTTTTGACTTGGTGTTCTTCCCATCTGACTCATCATAGCTTTAATCATCTGTTCATTAATTGGTGGGTTATCTTTTATATATTTTTTCATTACTTTACGAGCAGCAAAGAAACCAATAACAGCACCTATTACTATTCCTAATAATACATATAGTAAATCTATCCAAAATTGTTGCATTTAACATTCCTCCTTATTTAATTTTACTAAATTTTTTACAAATATTCAATATTATTTATAATTAAAGGTCTTTTTTAACCAAAAGTAATCACTAGTATCAAAATCACAGACAAATATTGTTGCATCACAAATTAAGATATTTTTAAAAAAAGTAGAAATATGAGCTGTGGTATAAAGGACTAAACAACAATTATCAACCTCTAAAAGGGCTTTCTCTTTGCTATTACTAATTATTCTATTATTTATATATTGGTAATTAGGATATTTTTCTTTAAAAAAATTTAAAATTGTCTTTGTATCTATTTTTTTACATAATTGATTATAAATAGAAACACCATAGTTAACTTTAGAAATATCTAAATTATATAAATTTTCCAAAATTTGAAATAAAGCTTTAGAATCTTTATCCGAATATTTTTGATATTTTTTTTGAATCGAAAACATATAGTATTTTCTCATAAAAATCACCGATATAAATATAAAGCAAATTAAACAAATTTAATGTCAAAAAAAGGTTATTATTTCAATAACCTTAAAATTCTTTCTTTAATATCAGTGTACATAAAATTACAATATGATAAAACTTCATCACGAGTACCACTTACACCAAAATTATCAACAGTGATCAAATATTTATGATTATAAACAAAACGTTCCCAACCATAACCTACACCACTTTCAATAACAAAAGTTCTAACGCCTTCAGGTAATACATATTTTTGATATTGTTCCGATTGCTTAACAAATTCTTCCATGATTGGCATACTTACTACTCGCAAATCAATACGTTCTTGAGCATAGATCTCTTCGGCAATATAAATAGCTGTTGCAACTTCAGTACCAGTTGCAATTAAAATACCATGTAAAGCATCTCGTTCTTTGCGAATAATGTAGCCACCTTTTTCAGTTTCTTCAATACTACTATTTTCTAAAGGACTAACTTCGTTTCGTGAAATTACTAAAGCTGCTGGTGATTTATAATCATGAAGAATTTTATTCCAACAACCCACTAATTCACGAGCATCTGCTGGTCTAAATACCATTAAATTAGGTGTAGCCCTTAACATAGCTAATTGTTCTACTGGTTGATGTGAAGGACCATCAGGACCAATATTAATTGAATCGTGAGTAAAAATATAAGTTACAGGTAAATGCATCATTGCTGATAAACGCATTGCCGGTTTGACAAAGTCAGCAAATGCTAAAAATGTTGAACCATAAGCTTTAAAGCCACTTAAAACTAAACCGTTTAAAATAGCCCCCATAGCATGTTCACGAACACCAAAGTTAATATTGCGACCACTAAAATCTTGATAATTAATATCTTTAGAATCATCAATTTTGGTTTTTGTTGATAAGGAAACATCTGCTGATCCACCAACAAAATTTGAAACTCTTTCAGCAATATATTGAATTATTTGATGATTTATATCACGCATTGACATTTTTTCACCATTAGTACGAATATAGTTTAAAACATCAGAATCAAGATTAATATTTATACTTTCATCAAAAATAGCTTTTAATTCACTTATATCAAAATCCTTACGATTTTCTATATACTCTTTATAATCTTTAGCCCATTGATCATATTTTTTATCACTACGTGTTCTAATTGCCTCTTTAAAGGCATTAGCTGCCAATTCTGATTCATAAAATGGTTCAGCTGGAACTCCTAATTTGGCTTTTATTTTTTTGATTTCATCTATAGAGAATACATGTCCATGAGCAAGATTACTTCCCGATAATTCAGTATCTTGACCAATTGTTGTAACAACTTGAATAAAACCTGGACGAATAGCTTGTTTACATTTATTAATTGCTTCATTGATTTCTGAAACACTATTACCATCTTTAACAAACTCAACATGCCATCCCATTGCTCTAAAACGTTCAGATACATTTTCTGTAAAAGTTTGTTTCTTATTTCCATCTAAAGTAACATTATTAGAATCATATAAAACAATTAAATTGTTTAAACCATTATTAGCTGCAAATGATGCTGCTTCATAAGCAACACCTTCCATTAAATCACCATCACTAGCTAAGCAATAAACACGATAATTAAATAAACTATGAGGTTTTTCACCAACTTTAAATCGAGCTTCCAACATCTTTTCTGCTAAAGCAAGACCTACTGCTGTAGCTAAACCTTCACCTAAAGCACCACTACTAACATCTACACCTGGTGTAACACCTACTTCTGGATGCCCTGGTGTTTTATATCCATATCTTCTAAAATTTTGTAAATCTTCCATTGTAATATCCATACCAGCCATATGAAGTGTAGCATAAAGTAAAGCTGAACCATGCCCAGCTGATAGTACAAAACGATCACGATTTAACCAATTAGGATCACGTGGATTCAAATTCATGTGTTTAGCATAGATAGTATAAATTAAAGGAGCAGCACTCATGACGATTCCTGAATGACCACTACCAGCTCTATTTATCATATCTAAAGACAACGTTTTTAAATTGTTAATTATTTCTTTATCCATCTTTTCATCCCCTATTTTATCTTAAATTAATTATAGCAAAAATTTAAAAAAATGGAAATACAAAAATAATATTTAAATTACTTATTAATAATTATTTAAACTTATTTCTTTTTCTTGAATATTTTCATTTGACTCAATAATTGTTTGTACACCAGTAATAAGATAAAAAGAAATCAAAAAAACAATTGTAACTCCTATTAACAATTTACTTTTAAATAATTCTTTCATAAAACACTCTCCTTTTGACAATTATATTCTAACACGAACATTTATTCGTGTCAATACAATTGCAAACAAATGTTTGACATTTGACATTAGCAATGTTATACTTTAAGTAGTATATGGAGGTAGTTTATGAATGATTTGACCAAACGTCAAGGGGATGTTTTGGATTTTATAAAAAATTATATCGTTTCACATGGTTATCCACCAACAGTGCGCGAAATTGGAGCAGCTTTAAATATTTCATCACCAGCAACAGTTCATGCTCACTTAGAACATCTAGTTGAAAAAGGATTTATAAAGAAAGATGATTCTAAAAATCGTGCTATTGAATTATTATGTGATAATGAATTTGACATAAAAAATGAAGAAGTTATTAAAGTTCCTTTATTAGGCAAAATAACTGCTGGAAATCCTATTGAAGCTATTCAAAATCCTGATGAATATTTTGATCTCCCTGCCTATTTAATTCCTAAAAATGAGGAAGTTTTCACTCTTAAAGTTTCAGGAGATAGCATGATCAATGCTGGAATATTTGATGGTGATATCGTTATCGTTGAAAAAAGAAATACTGCTCACAATGGAGAAATTGTTGTTGCCATGACCGAAGAAAATGAAGTAACTTTAAAAACTTTTTATAAAGAAAATGGTTATATTCGTTTACAACCAGAAAATGATACAATGGATCCTTTCATCTTCCCAACTGTAACCATTTTAGGTAAAGCAATTGGTTTATATAGAAAATTATAATGTCTTTTAAAAGAAGTATATTTAGTTTTATATACTTCTTTTTTATTTTTAATATATTACAAAATTAAAAGAGCAATTTTTGCTCTTTATTCATGAAAATAAATAACATCGGCGATCTTACGGGTATTTCCAGTTATTACTTTAGCTGAACTATTTTTACTTTTAAAAATCAAAGAAGTACTGCCACCACCATCTAAATTAAAGCCAGTTTTACAACCAAGACTTATCATATAATTGGCAAGTTCTACAAAAGAAAAACCATTACGAGCTTCTACAAAAACATCAGTTATAAAAACAAAATTATTTTTATCAATTTGGCAAAAACCTTGACGAATATTACGAGCTGTACCATCAGTTACTACTTTACTATTAGTAACTAAAATTGGTTCAAAACCAAAAGTATTTTTAACACCATCACTGATAATTTTATTAGATATAGCATTATTTCCAGAAGGATTATAGCCACCAGGATAAGTATAAGCAGCTAAATTACCATCTTTTTTTAAACCATATGTAACATACATAGTTGCAGGTAGTTTTTCTGAAGAAATATTACGCATTACTTTACCATCAGCTAATACAAGAGGAATTCCTGCTGTATAATTAAAAGCATTATTAACTAAATAATAGTCTTCATGACCAAAAACATTTTTTACTACAAAACCACTGGCGTTAATAGCGACTAATAACTTATTATTAAAGCCATTTTTATTAATTGCCCCATTAATAATATCTAAAGCTACGTCTACTTGATTGCCAAAATTCTCTGGTGTTTTTAATTTAAATTGATTGTAAGGATCTTTAGCCCATACATGAGTTACATAATAAGAAGTTCTTCCACTACGTTTTTTACTTTCGATCCAAACTTTTAAGGTATCAGTATATTCTGATGCAATAATTGTTTCACTACCACTTGGGGTTATTGGACTATCATAAGGAATATATTCAATGTTGCAATTTATATTAGTACTATTTCCTAATTTATCATAAAAAGTAATAGTTAATGTTTGATTTAAACCAGATAATTCAATATAACTACTAGACCAATTGTATTTTTTTCCATTAATAGTATAACTTGCGATATCTTTATCTGAAGTTACAATATTCAAAGTTGTTTTATTTCCTTCAGCTTTTCCACTACAACTAGAAATTACTGGTCCTTGTTTATCAATATTAGAAATAGTAATTTGTGCTTTAGTTGCATTACTATCTTCATCATACATTATAAATTCATATACACCATTTTCATGTACCACATAATTAGTTATTTTCTGAGTGGATCTTAAACCATTTGGTAAGATTACGTGAGAAAAATTGGAAATATTGCTAGCAAAAGTAATGTTAACGTCCCCATTTGTTGCTTCCTCTGTATCTGCAATTAAAATATAAGTAGCTGAAATGACATTAACAGTACGTGTTAAAGTATACTTTTTACCATTTTCAACTAAAGTATAAGTAATAGTATATTTTCCTAATTTAGAAGTATTTACATTACCACTTATTGAAACTTTATCTTTTAAATTTTCACCAGTTTTATTATTTTTGCAAACAAACAAGGGATCAACAAATTTTTCATTTAAACTAATATTCATAGGATTACTACCAATTAAATTAAAACTAATATCTCCAAAATAATTATCAGTTATTGTAATTGTTCGAGTTTTAACAACGTCGCCTAATTTATAAGTTATGGTATAAGTTCCTTCTTTAGAAGGATCTAAATTAGAATTAACAATTACTTTTTTAGTTAAATCGTTATTTTTATTATCATAGGCTTTATAACCAGGTTCAATAAAACTTGAATTTATTCCTAATTCCATATTTTCTTCACCTGATAAAATAATTGTAATTTTATTTTTACCACAACTTCTAAAGATTAATAAACAAATGATTAAAATAATGACCCCTACTACTATATAAATTAAATATTTTTTATTCTTTTTTTCTTCTTCCATATTTCACCATTTATATACTATCGCTTATTTTATTATAAATTTTTTCTAAATTATCTAAAAAGTAATAATAAATTTCTTTTGTTTGTGTTACAACTATATCATTGGCTTCAATAACAAAATAACGTTCTTCTTCATTTTCTTTTATTTCCAAATTATATCTTTTAAATTTATCTTTTAAAAAAGTATAATCTTCTTTCTTTGTAAAAAAAACATAAATATTTTTTTTAGTTACTCTTAAAATTTCTCTAACAAAAGAAGGAATTTCATTTTTGATTTCTTCATAATTACAAAAAACATTATCAACACCATTTTTTAAATATTCATGAAGATGTTTTAAATTAAAATCATTATTGATTGATTCTGAAGTTTCCGAATCGGTATCTAAACTATTATTATTGTTATTTAAACAAAATACTTCTGTAATTTTAGTATTTTTTTCGATTTTTTCTTCGATCGCAAGGAGATCACCTATTAATAATATTGATCCTTCTAATTTAGGAATCTCTTTTAATATCTTTTTCATTTTTACTCCTTTATTATTTCTTTTATAACATAACTTGCTCCAATTAATCCAGCAACACTTGGTACAAAAGAAATAGAGCCGATTACTTTTTCTACTTTTATTGGTTGTTCATCACTAAAAATTACAGGAATTTTACCTTTTATATGTTCTTTTTTTACAAAGTTTCGCAATTCTTTAGCAATTTTATCATAAGCGGTTTTAGATAAATCTGTTATTTTTATACGCGTTGGATCAAGTTTATTTCCCATTCCCATTGAAGAAATAAATCTAATTTTTCGCTTTAAACATTCTTTAATTAAATATTTTTTCGTTTTAATGGTATCAATACAATCAATGATAAAGTCTGGTTCTAAATTAAAAAGCAAATTTAAATTGTCAGTTGTTATAAATTCTTTTATTTTAATTACATGGCAATCAGGATTAATGCTTTTTATACGTTCTTCTAAAACGTCAACTTTTGATAAACCAATATTATTTTGATTAGTCATTAATTGCCTATTCAAATTAGACAAAGCAACATAATCAGCATCAATAATTATAAGAGTACCAATTCCTGCTCGCACTAAAGCTTCAACTGCATAAGAGCCAACACCACCTACACCTAAGACTAAAACTTTTTTTAAATGCAATTTTTTGACATTCTCAGCACCTATTAAAGCGATCGTTCTTTCAAACATTAAATCATCTCCTGCTTTAATACTTTTATGTTGTTTTCGATATCTTTTAAGATATAACTACCTGACACTAATATATCTGGAAGTCTTGAACCATTTAATTTCTTGATGGTTATATTATTTATTCCACCATCTAATTCAATATTAATGTTACCGGGAATAAAAGGCATTTTTTCTAATGCCGAAGGTGAGAATGCTTGACCACCTTTTCCTGCCTTAACAGTCATAATTAAAATGGTATCAATAAAAGGTAAATACGGCGTAACTTTTTTTATATCTGTATCTAGATCAACAGCTAAGCTACATTTAATATTATTTTCTTTTAAAAGAGTAAAAATTTCTTTTAAATTATCTTCTATTTCAACATGAACAGCTATTTGTTCAATAGGTAAATCTTTAATAGCATCTATATATGCTAAAGGGTGTTCAACCATTAAATGAACATCATTTTTTTTCTTGGAAATTTGTATTAAATTTCTTAATTCAGTTACAGGTAATTGATAATCACTTACGAAATTACCATCCATAACATCAAAGTGAATATAGTTTGTTAATGAATTATTTAACTCATTAATTACTTTAACACGATCATTAGCATTAAGAATTGATGTAGCTATTTTCATATTTTACCTCCTAATAAAATTTAAATAATTTTCATATCTTTCTTTTAATATTTCATTATTTTTTATTTGCTCTTTAATGAAACATCCATCTTCTTTAACATGCATACAATCACGATATTTACAATGCTCTAAAGCAGCAAACATATCAATCATGTTATCTCTTATTTCAATAGGTTTTAAAGTGTTTAAATCGATACTTGAAAAACCTGGTGTATCAGCAATTAAGCCTCCACTTACTTCCATTAATTCAGTGTGTCTTGTTGTATGTTTACCACGACCTAAAGCTTTAGAGATTTCACCAGTTTTTAATTCTAAATTATTATCTAAAAAATTTAATAAACTACTTTTACCAGCTCCACTTTGACCAGTAAAAACAGTTATTTTATTTTGAAAAACACCAGCAAAGTTAGCTTTTTTTTCATTAGTTAAAACTAGATATCCTAAACTTTTATAATATTCAATATATTTAGTAATTTTAGCTTTTTCAGTATCATTTAATAAATCAAGTTTAGTAAAACAAATAATTGGTTTAATACGATTATATTCAATAACAACTAAAAGTTTATCAAGTAAGTTAGAAGAAAATTCAGGATCTTTACAACTAGTAACAATTAAAGCTTGATCAACATTACTTATTGGTGGTCGCACCAAAGAGTTAACTCGTGGATATATTTTTTCAATGATTTTTTTATTAGAATCAAAATCAACTATATCACCAACTAAAGGAGTTTCTTTATTATTTCTAAAAACTCCTCTAGCTTTACAAACATATAAATTGTCTGATTTTATCGTATAATCATTGCTTATTTGTTTAACAATTCTACCCTTCATCATTTTCTTGTTCCACAGGCATTGGTATTGCTACAGTAATGGATAAAGTATAAGGACTTGTTACACGCATACCTGGTTTACGACCTTGAGCAATTATTGTTCCTTCAGGGTAATCATTCGTTTGTTTTTCAATCTTTTGAACACTAACGTCATGGCTTGTACAAAATTCTACTACTTTATCATAAGTCCAACCTTCACCAACAAAATCAGGATAAAGTGTAACTACATCCGGGATTGTCAAAGTAATACTTTCACCCTCACTAATAATAGTTCCGGCTTTAGGATCTTGAGCAATAATAGTATTTTCATTAATCTTGTTGTCTTCAGTAACTTCTTCAGTTTCAACGTTTATTTTAATACCTAGTTTTTCTAAACTACCTTTAATTTCGTAATAATTTTTACCTATATAATTTTCAAGAGCAATTCCATTTTGACCTGTTGAAACAACTAAAGATACTAATTTACCTTTCTTAACTGTTCTTCCAATGACAGGATCGGTTGAAATTACTTTACCTTTAGCAATAGTATTTGATGATTTATATGTAATATCGGTACTTATATTTAAGCCTAAGTCTTTTAAAGCTTTTTCAGCTACAGTCACGTCCATATTAGATACATCAATAATAGTAACTTCAGGAACTTCTGTTAATTTTGGATATATTATTAATATTGATCCAAAAGCAAGCATTAAGAAAATACAGATTAAACCTGTTATTACTACAGCTTCATTTAATATTTTTCCTTTTTTTGAGGTTTTCTTCATAGTTAATGTCCCACCTAAATTTTCAAATTCAACTTTTTTTAAAGTTTTTAGCCTTTTTGTTTTATCAGTTTCATGTTCAGGAAAGCGATAATAAACTGGCGCATCATTTTTGTGTTCTTCTGATAAACAAACTTTAATATCTTCATACATTTGATCAATATTATCATAACGATTATCAGGATTTTTAGCACAAGCACGCATTAAAATATTTTCAACACTTTGGGGAATTTCCGGATTTTTCTTGCAAACAGAAGGCAAATCCTCTTTTAATTGTTTCATGGCAATTTCAACAGCATTTTCACCCTTAAAAGGAATAGTACCCGTTAATAATTCATACATTAAAATTCCTGTAGAATAAATATCACTTTTAACTGTTGTTGTTTTACCACTCGCTTGTTCTGGTGGCAAATAATGAACTGAACCCATAATTGAATTAGTTTGAGTCATTTCGGCTGTATTTAATGCCGTTGCAATACCAAAATCTGTTATTTTTATTGTGCCATCTTCTAAAATCATAACATTTTGAGGTTTGATATCACGATGAATTATTTGATTTTTATGTGCACATGAAAGGCCACTTGTAAGTTGTAGCATAATATCAATTACTTCTGGTAAAGACAAAGCTCCTCTTTTTTTAATAAGATTTTTTAATGTCTGACCTTTAATATATTCCATTACAATAAAATAATTTCCGTTTTCTTCACCAACATCATAAACTTCAACAATATTTTTATGATTTAAACTACTAGCAGAAATAGCTTCACGTTGAAATCTTCTAACAAATTTTTCGTCTTCAGCTAAATCTCCTCTTAAAACTTTAACAGCAACTTCACGATTTAAAATTTCATCCTCGGCTAAATAAACATTAGCCATTCCACCTTCACCAATTGTCTTGATTATTCTGTAACGATCATTTATCTTTTGCCCCTTTGTTATCAAGACTATTCACCATCCTTTGTCAAATATGCAATTGATATATTGTCTGTTCCCCCACGATTATTGCTTTTAATTACTAATTTATTTAATTTTTCTTCAACAGCTGAACCGGTATCTAATACTTTCATTATTTGATCTTGTTCTAACATATTAGTTAAACCATCACTACAAAGTAAAATGCCATCAACATCAGTTTCAACATCAAATATATCCATTTCAATACTCGTAGTTGCCCCTAATGCCTTCATTAAAACATTTTTACGAGGATGATCTTTGGCTTCTTCTTCGGTCAATTCTCCTGATTTAACTAATAAATTAACTAGTGTATGATCATTAGTAATCTTATGTAATTCATGATTTTTTACAACAAATCCTGAAGAATCACCTAAATTACCAAATAGCAAATAATCTTTTGAATACAAAGCTACAACAATAGTTGTTCCCATCCCAGTACTCTCAGGATAATCTTGAGTATGTTTGATAATTAACTCATTCGCTTCAGAAACAGTAGTTTTAATCCAATTTATTGCTTCTTCTTTATCACCTATTTGTTCATTTTTTAAAAATCTATCAGTCAAATGATTGATAACGATATTAGATGCTACTTCACCAGCTCGATGACCACCCATACCATCAGCAACAGCTAATAAATATTCGCCATGACTATTTTCAACAATAGTTACACTATCTTCATTATGATCACGAATAGTTCCTGCATCTGTTATATAAAAATACTTCATTATTTTTCCTCCTCATAATTAGCTCTTAATTGACCACATGCAGCCATTACCTTAGAGCCAAACTCTCTTCTAATTGTAACATTTATATTATTTTTCTTTAAAGTATCATAAAATTTTAATATTGTTTCTTTATCACTTTTACCAAACTTATCATGAGCTGATGTTCGATTATAAGGAATTAAATTAACATAACAATTTATGCCTTTTAACAACTTAGCAAGTTCTAAAGCACAATCTTTAGTATCATTTAGATCTTTTAGCATAATATATTCAAATGTTACACGACGATTAGTTTTTTTAATATATGCTTTTATTGCTTCCATTAATTCTTCAATTTTATACGCTTTATTAATAGGCATTATTTTATCGCGCAAATAATTATTTGGTGCATGTAAGCTAACAGCTAAATTAACTTGAGTATTAAGTTCCATAAATTCTTTTATTTTAGGTACAAGTCCACAAGTAGAAATTGTTATATGACGAGCCCCTAAGTCTATACCTTTAGGATCATTTATGACTTTTATAAAATCAATAACATTATCATAATTATCAAATGGTTCACCAATTCCCATTAAAACAACATGAGAAATACGAACATTTTTTAATTTTTCTATTTGTAAAATCTGCAAAACCATTTCTGATACTTCTAAATTACGAACTTTTTTTAAACGTCCACTTTCACAAAAAAGGCATCCCATATTACAACCAACTTCTGTTGAAATACAAAGGCTATAGCCATAATCATGATGCATCAATACTGCTTCAATTTTGTTTTGATCTTTAAGTTCAAACAAGTATTTATCGACATCAACATCTGATTGTGATGTTAAAAGTTTTAACTTATCAATTAAAAAGTTCTCCTTTAATAACTGAATAGTAGTTTTGCTAATATTTTGCATTTCTTCAAAACTAGAAATACGTTTTTTATAAAGCCATTCATAAACTTGAGTTGCTTTAAATTTTTTTTCATTTTGTCCTATAAAAAATTCTTCTAATTTTTCACGGGTAAAATCATATATACTTTTCATAAATACACCCTTATTAAATTATACCAAAAAAAAGCAGAAAATAATATATTTTCTACTTATTTAATCATTTTATTAAGCTTTTTTAGATACAACATATGTTGTTGCAGCATCAGAGTCTAAAACCATTTTAATGCTTGCTATAGTTAAATCTTCTTCGAGATCTAAACTACCATTAGTTAACGTTCCAAGTAAAGAACCATCTTCTTTATAAAGTTTACCATTTAATGATGAACCATTATCGATTGTCAATTTCTTTTCAGCTAAACTAAAAGTATAAGTACTCTTTTGAATTACACCTGTTGATTTTACTGTTCCTTTAGCTGATCCACATTGAATATCAAAATTTAAATTAATTTTTGTATCAGTTGTCTTTCTTGTTATTTCTTTTAAATCAGTATTAGTGTTTTTTATTGTACAACCTGTATATGATACACTTATTTCTTGATTACCTTTAGTTATATTATAACTTGATTTAATGCTTCCTTTAGCTTTTTCTAAAGTTACTTCATCTGCTGTTAACCATTTAGCTTTTAAGGTAATGGAACTAGTAATTTTACTTTTCTCAGTATATTTAGTAGTACCATTATACCAACCACTAAAAGTATAATTAGCTTTGGTAGTTGTTGGTAAAGTACCAAGGGCATCACCAGCATATAATTCAGCTTCTGGAACGGCAGTTCCCCCATTAGTATTGAATGTTACTTTAACTTTAGTTTTTTCTTTATAACTTGCTATTAAAGTAATACTTTTTGTTACTTTTTGATTGAAATCATATTTTTTACCATCTAATTGCCATTCAATAAAAGTAGATCCTTCTTTAGTTGGATTAGTTGGTTTTGTTACTTTAGCATCTTTTTTTACTACCACTGGTTCAATAGTATTACCACCATTAGTATCAAATGTTACTGTATAAGTTATTTCACTTGGATCAAGAGCTTCATATTTAGCAACTAATGTAATATCACTTGTCACTTTTTGAGTAAAATCATAAGCAACGCCATTTAATTGCCATTCCACAAAACGATATTCATCTTTTTTAGGATCAGTAGCCGGTTTAGCTACAACTTCGTTTTCTTTAACAGTAACAGGATCAATAGGAGTTGCTCCATCAGTATCAAATGTTACTGTGTATTCTTTCGCTTCTTCTTGATATTTAGCTGTCAAAATAGTGTTACTAGTTATTTTTGAAGAAAAATCAAATTTAGTATCTCCTACATACCAACCCAAGAAAGTTTCATCACTTATTACTTTAGAACTTGCGGTATCATTTTCTTTTACAACAATAGCTTCAACATTATCTTTGTTAACAAAAACAACAGCATAATAGTTTTTCTTCTTTAAAAGAACAAAAGCAAAAGCAATCATTAATATTAATATTATTATTAAATAAATTAAATGAATTTTTTTACTTGGTTCAACTCGTAACTCTTCTTTGGGAGCTACTGGTTCGGGAGCTTGATAACCATTAGGAGCATAGTTATTAACTCCAGGATTAAAATTCATTTGTTCCACTTGTTGATTAGGATCAAAATTATATCCATTAGCATTTTGATTATTAAAATCGTTAGGTACGTTATTCATAAATTCTCTCCTTTTTATTCTACTTTAGTACCACAATTAGTACAATAAAGTGTTTCTATTTTAGTGCCACAATTTGGGCAAAAACGTTCTAAAACTTTAGCTTCAGGTATTACCCCTAATGTCATAAAACGAGCAACTGCTAAGTTTAAACTAGGAATAGCTATTATTGCATAAATTATTAAAGTAATTGCCAAAATAACTGATATTATAGCTATTGTTACCGATGAAAATAAAACATTATCAACAGCATTCCACATAAAAGTATCCCCATACAAACTTACTAAAGAAACGCCAGACATTAATAAAGTCCCTACTAATATTATAAGATAGGCTAGAAGTATTAATATAATTGGCCAAACATAACTAAGTGTTAAAGTAAATAGTTGCATTTTTTTATTCTTTAATTTTTCATTAGCTTCGCTTAAAAAATGAAAATCTCTAGTTGGATGAACTGCAAAGATATATAAAGCTCCAGTATAAATAATATTTAAAATTATTCCTGGAATAATAAGTATTGAACCTACACTAATAGCAAGATTAGCTAAAATTCCCACAAAAAATAAAGGATAAATATATTGATAATAATCAAATATTTGACCGATATTAACTTTTTTATTGTTAATTAAATCAATTAATAATTTATAAAGACCAACAATAAGCGGGGTTGCTAAACCATTTACTAGCAAATTTATTAATAATTGTAGCCATTGATTGTTAGCGTCAATAAGATTTGTAAATATTCCAGTAATAAATGAAATAATAAATAATGCTAAAAAGATAGTACCACGTTTGCCGGAAATGTTTTTACTGACATAAAGTCTAATTTCTTGATTTGATTGCATTAGTCAATATTCTTACATTTTTCGCATTTTTTAGCAATAATGTAAGCCCCCACACCAAGACCAATTGTTAAAGCAGCTCCAAGAGCTATATAAAGACCTAATTTCTTTTTGTTTTCCATATTATTCCTCCTTAATTATATATAATTATAGCACGTTTTTAGTCTTCAAATAAATCATTGACAAGTTGATTGACACTTTTTAACCTTTTTTCTTTAGTTTCCATATCTAAAGTAACTTTTAAAACATCTCCTTCTTTAGCTGTTGGTGCAATTTCCCTTGGAATATTTACAAAATTCCCATCAGGAAGCTCAACAACTAAAAAGTTTTCTTCAATCCGATCTACAATTAAAGTCATTTTTCCACCTTCACATCTATATTATAACCATCAGTTGTAAAAATAATATCGCCATTTTGATCAGTTCTATAAATTTTAATATTCTTTTTTTCTAAACGATCAAGTACTTCTTGATGAGGATGTTTATAATCGTTATTAAGACCGACACTAATAACCGCATAGCTAGGATTAACTTTATTTAGAAATGCTTGACTAGTACTTGTTCTAGAACCATGATGTCCTACTTTTAAAACATCAGCTTCTACATCACCAGTTATTTCTTTTTCACTCAAAGTTTCAGCATCACCCGTAAATAAGAAACTTTTCTCTTTATAAGTTAATTTTAAAACAATCGAATAATTATTAAGTGATTCATAACTATCTTGATTAGGTGCTAAAACAACTAATTTTAAATCATCAGTATCTATAATTGTATTGCCAGCTTTAGCTGTCTTAATTTTTAAATTTTTATCTTTAATAGTTAGCAATAGATTTTCATATGTTTTAGTTGTTGTAACAGCTTTTGGCATATAAATTTGACCAATATCAAAGGCTTTTATAACAGCACTCATACCACCAATATGATCACTATGAGGATGAGTTGCAAAAACATAATCAATTTTGCTAACATTTTCTTCTTTTAAGTATTTAATTATTTTATCTGATGCATCTTTAATACTAGCATCAATAAGGATTGTTTCATTAGTCGGTAATTCAATAAAAATTGAATCTCCTTGTCCGACATCTAAAAAGTGAACTTTTAATTCTTCACCTGGAGTAATAGCAACTGTCCCTTGAAATAATTCAAAAGCCCCAGCTAAAACCATAAATATTATTGTTAAAATTACAGTATACTTCTTCTTCATTTTTTCTCTCCTACATCGTTGGTATTAAAAAATAAAATATAAATAAAATCGTTATAATTGTATTAACTAAAGTAATATTACTTTTAACATTTTTACCTTTAAGTCTATTAATAATATAAATAATTAAATTAATTAAAAAATATGCAATAATTCCTACTCCTATGCCATCAGTTATAGAATAAGTTAAAGGCATTAAAATAATTGTTAAAAAAGCAGGTACACTATTTCTAATATTTTTTAAATCGACTTTTGTAATATTTTTTAACATTAAAGCCCCAACATAAATTAAAGCACTAGCACTTGCTGCTATCGGAATAAAAGCAAAAAGTGGTAGTAAAAAAATTGATAATAAAAACAAAATTGCTGTTGTAAAAGAAGTTAATCCCGTTTTACCACCTTCAGCAACACCAGCTCCAGACTCAACAACAGTAGTAATAGTTGTAGTACCAAGCATTGCTCCAATACATGTTGCTAAAGAATCACTTAGCATTATCTTGCCGTAATTTAAAGGTTTGCCCTCTTTATCAACTAATCCAGCGTTAGTTGTACAGGCAACAACTGTTCCAATAGTATCAAACATATCTACCATGGAAAAGGAAATTACTAACATCAAACTCGTGAATAAAGATCCTTGAGGAATATTCATTCCTTCTTTAAATATTGTAAGAAAAGTACTATTACTACCAAAAGAAAAGAATGATTTTAAATTAGTAAAAATATTCCAACTAATTCCTGGAACATTACCAGCTAAAATACTCAAATCAGCAACTTTTAAAGGAATAGATAATAGGGTTGCTGACAAAATTCCAATTATAACCGAACCTTTTACTTTAAAATGACTAAGAACTGTTATTACAATTAAGCCAAAAAGAGTAACTATTGCTTGACAAGCAGGGCCACCTAAGACCCAATTAGCTTTAGAACCAAAATCGATTAATTCCACTAAAGTAAATTGATTACCTGTAATAATCGAAGCATTTTTAAGACCAATAAAAGCTATAAAAAAACCAATTCCTACCGAGATAGAATCTCTTATACATTTAGGCATCCCTTCAAAGACTTTTTCCCGAATGGGTTTATTATCAATCTTAATGATCGAAAGTAAAATGAAAAGAATACCACTAATAAAGATCAAAAATAAAACATTACCCAAACTATAAGATATGCCAAGACTACCACCGACAATTGCACCAACTAAAGCATTTATTCCCATTCCCGGTGCTTGAGCTAAAGGCATTTTAGCAACAAAAGCCATTAAAATTGAACCAATAAAAGCTCCTAAAGCTGTTGCTATAAAAACCGAAGAAAAACGTGGATCAGCACTACCATTAACCAAAATGTTATTCGGATTAACTGTTAAAATATAAGCAGTTGCTAAAAAAATAGCTAAACCAGCAAATATTTCAGTACTTACTTTAGTTTTATTCTCTTCTAACTTAAAAAATTTAATTAACTTTCTCATATTCACCATCTATCCTAATAATATAATAGCATAATTAGTAAAAAGAAAAAAGATGCTTTCGCATCTTTAAGCTTCAAGTGTTTGTTTTATAAAATTTTTAAGTTCTCGATCACTTATAACATTACCACTTGCTAATACTTGATCATCAAAGATCAAAGTAGGAATAACTTTAATTCCGTACTTTTCTTTTTCCTTCGCACTGATCTTTTCAATGTTAATTGGGACTTCTACTTCCCTTTCAACTTTATATAAATTTTTAATAATCTTCATTCCATTACTGCAATCTGCACCTATTAATTTAAATTCCATATTTCTTTCCTTTCTTTTTTTAATTCAAAATTTTTATCTTATTTATCACCTCTAATAAAAATTTTAAACTATTATTTTGGTAGAAATATGGTTTTTTTGTCGCAAATTAAATTAAATCTTTTTTATTAGGCATATTTTTATCTTTAAGTAAAAACTCATGAATAAGTTCTTCTTCATTACCAACTTCGATATCTTCAATACGATCAACACGCAATTTCTCACTTATTAGTATTGATTCAATATTCATAACCGCTTCTTCTAAAGAATCATTTACAACAACATAATTATATTTAGTTATTTCATTAATTTCTTTATAAGCAGTTCTAAAACGAGAAATTATTTTATTATCATCTTCCGTTCCACGACTCTTTAATCTCGAAAGTAATGTTTGCATATTTGGTGGCAAAATAAATATAAATATCGCTTCCGGAACTAATTTTTTAATATTTAAAGCTCCTTCAATTTCAATTTCTAAAATAACACTTTCACCATTATTTAAATGTTTACTAACTTCACTTCGAAGAGTTCCATAATAATTTCCATTATAACAAGTATATTCTAATAACTCACCTGATGCTATCTTGTTTTCAAAACAATCTTTGGTTACAAAAAAATATTCACGACCATCTTCTTCATAATCACGTTTAGCTCTTGAAGTCATAGAAACCGATAAAGATAAATCATTATTTTTCTTAAGCAATTCTTTTATTATTGTTCCTTTACCAGATCCACTTGGACCACTTATTACTATTAAACTCCCAGTCTTTTTTCTCTTTAGCATATTATTTCCTTTCATCTATAATAAATATAGCATTTAATAAATTTATTAGTCAAGAAAAAATCAGCTAAATCATTTAATAAATATTAAAAATAGATAAATGATAAAATCATCTATCTATTCAACTTCTTTTTTACATTCTGAGCAATATTTTTTCTTACCCTTTTCTAAAACTACTCCTCCACAATCAGAGCAACGTTCTAAAGTTGGCTTATCCCAGTAAGCAGTTTTACAATCAGGATAATTATTACACCCATAAAATACTCTCCCTCTTTTGCTTTTTTTAACAATAATTGTTCCTGAGCAATTAGGACATGGGATTATTTCGGTTTCTTTTTTAGCTTCAACTTTAATATATTTGCAAGTTGGATAATTACTACAAGCGACAAATTCGCCATATTTTCCTTTACGAACAACTAAAGGACTACCACATCTTGGGCAATCTTCTCCAGTTTTAGGAGCTTCTTTCTTTTCCATAGCACTAAAAGCTTCTTTTACAGCTGGTTCAAAATCATCATAAAAGTCTTTCAAAGTTTTTTTATAATCTCTTTCACCTAAAGCTATTTCATCAAGATTCTCTTCCATATTAGCTGTATATTTAACATTTATTATGTGACTAAAAAACTCTTGCAATTTATCAGTTATTTCTATTCCAATTGGAGTTGGTACAAACTTTTTATCTTCCATTGTTGTATAGCCACGAGTTCTTAATGTTTCCATAATAGTTGCATAAGTACTTGGTCTACCGATACCAAGTTCTTCCATTTCTTTTATTAATTTAGCTTCAGTATATCTTGCCGGTGGTTTGGTAAAGTGTTGATCTTTAACTATCTCATTACTAGCAATAACACTAGAATTATAATTTTCTAAATTTGGTAAGATCTTATCTTCGCTGTCTTCAAAATCTTTATATACTTTCAAATAACCATCAAAAGTAATAACTTGACCTGTTGCTTTAAATTGATAGTTATTATTATCAAAAATAATAGTTGTTCCTAGAACTGTTGCTTCTTTCATCAATGAAGCTAAAGCACGATAATAAATTAAACGATATAATTTATATTCATCACTCGTTAAGTAAGCTTTTACACTTTCTGGAGTTCTATTAATACTAGTTGGTCTAATAGCTTCATGGGCATCTTGAACATTTTCATTTTTCTTAGCTTTTTTAACATGACCAACATATTCATGACCATATTTAGTTTCAATAAATTTATAAGTAGATTTTATAAATTCATCGGAGAAGCGAACAGAATCAGTACGCATATAACTAATTAAACCGACAGTTTCATCTTCTAACTCTATTCCTTCATAAAGTTTCTGAGCAATCATCATTGTCTTTTTAGAACTCATGCCTAATTTATTAGAAGCATCTTGTTGCAAAGTACTTGTAATATATGGGTACTTAGATTCACGTTTTCTTTCTTTATTTTCTACGGAATCAATTTTAAAACTTTTAGAAAGTTTACTTAATACTTCATTAGCTTGAGCTTCAGAAGCTATTTCAATCTTTTTATGATTGTACTCAAATAATTCAGCATCAAATTCTGAAAACTTGGCTGTTATAGTCCAATACTCTTCAGGTCTAAAAGCTTCAATTTCTCTTTCACGATCAACAACTAGTTTTAAAGCAACACTTTGAACACGACCAGCTGACGATCCCGAAGTTTTAGCTTGCATTAATTTACTTAAACGAAAGCCGATAATGCGATCTAACATTCTTCGTGTTTCTTGAGAATTTACTAAGTTTTGATCTATAAAACGGGCTTTATCAAAAGATGCTAAAACAGCATTTTTGGTTATTTCATTAAAAACAATACGTTTATAATTATCATTAGTTAATCCTAAAGCGTTATAAAGGTGCCAAGAAATGGCTTCTCCTTCACGATCGGGGTCGGTTGCTAAATAAACAAAGCTTGATGCTTTAACATCTTTTTTTAATTCATCTATTAATTTCTTTTTACCTTTAATAGTAACATAATCAGGTTTAAAATCATTTTCAACATCAATACCTAGTCCGTATTTACCTTTAGTTGAAAGATCCCTTATATGTCCTTTACTAGATACTACTTTAAAATCATTGCCCAAGTATTTCTCGATTGTATGAGATTTGCTTGGAGATTCGACTATTACTAAATTTTTAGTCATAAGTCACTTCCTTTTTCATTTTAATTTATACACTATAAAAACATTATTGTCAACAACTTATAATTTTTAACTTTTAATTGTATAACTTTTAAACCTTATGGTATAATGATATTATATTGAGGTGAATATCATGAAACTAAAAGAATTAACCAACGAAGAATTTACTAAATTTGCAAATGATTTTCCGACTAAATCAATTTTTCAAACAACCGGATATGCTTTCACAATGAATAAACAACATTTTGAAAGTGTATTTTTAGGTTTAGCTGATACGAATAATGTTATTAAAGCAGCTTCGCTAATTTTGATCGCCAATATTAAAGGATTTAAGTATGCATATGCTCCACGTGGCTTTTTAATTGATTATACTAATAAAGAAATGCTAAAAGACTTCACTTTTCAATTAAAGAAATTTTTAAGTAGAAATGATATTATAGCTATAAAAATAAATCCTTTAGTTATTAGAAATGTATATGATAAAAAAGCTAACTTAATCGCAACTAATCAAAACGATGATATTATTTTAAAAAACTTAAAAGAAGTTGGTTTTGAACATAAAGGCTTTAACAATTATTTTGAAGCTTTTAAACCTCGTTTTGAAGCCATTATTGATTTAACACCATCTTTAGATAAATTATTTATGTCTTGTAAAAAGGCTCTTAGAACTAAAGTTAGAAGAGCTGAATTAAATGGTATAACTATTCATCGTGGTGATGATTCTAATATAAAATATTTGTATGAACAGTTAAAAACTACTTATCCTCGTGATCTTAAATATTTTCAAGATTCTTATGAATTTTATAGTCGCAACAACTTAATTGACTTCTATTATGCTAAAATTGAAACTAATACTTTTTTAGCTCAATCTCAGTATTTATATCAAAAACAAGAGCAATTAGTTAATGAACTTAGTAATACCGTAATTGTAGAAGCTAAAAATGATTCAAGTAAAACTTTAAGTATGAAACTTGAAGCTGATAATTTATTAGCAAGTTATAAAGATCAATTGTTAAAGGCAACACAGCTTTTAAAAGAATATCCAGAAGGTATTATTACTGCTTGTGCCTTAGTAATTAAAAATGGTAGTGAAGCTGTTTTGTTAATTGACAGTCGTGATAAAGAATATTCTAATTTTAATTCTAAACATATTTTGCTTTGGAAAATAATTGCTAAATACGCCAGTGAAGGTTATAAAAAATTTAACTTAGGTGCTGTTTCTAACATCAAATTAAAACCTAATAAATATCAAGGATTAAATGATTTCAAATGTAATTTTAATCCTAAAATATATGAATACTTAGGTGATTTTGAATTAGTGGCAATTAAGTCTTTATACTTAATGTATCAAGCATTAAAATAAGAGTTATGAAAATCATAACTCTTTTATAATGGTTCAGTAGAAATCCAATAGTAATTCCCATCAGATGTTTTTTTATAAGTATGTTTGTAATAAGTATTAGTGTATATTTCATTACTAATTTTACCATCAATACAAACTTGTTTACCAATTATTTTTTTATATTCACTATCACCATAAACATCAGTATTAATGCTTCCTGGTTTATTTGTAAAATTTATATTTCCACTTTGACAAGCTGTTTCTAACCAAGTATTATCTTCATTTAATCCTTGAATTGTTAAAGAAAATTCATCATAAATATAAATATAATCATTATTTTTTAAGACTTTTTTAATAGTACTACTGTATTTATTTTCTATTTTTTTTACCCAAGCCGCATTAACAGGACCTTGATCCATATTTTGATAAGAGATATTAGAACAAATAACATTAGTTTCTATATTTTTATCAATATTTAAAGTTGATTTTAAGCATTGATTAACTTCATCAGAAGTCAAAACATTTTTATCGTATGTATAATCAGTTAAAATACAACCATTAAAAACTTTAGACAATTTATCACAATCAGATATAGTATCAATTGTTACTTTACGAATTCTATAATCACCATACCATAAAGTATTTATTAATTTATTAGTTAGTTCTTCATCATTTACTTCTTTTAAATTATCATATACGACAATCTTTTTTCTTTTACTAACTATTTCATCACCATATTTTAAAATGTAATTAATTGTATAAGTTCCAGGTTTAGAGCGATCAATTTTACCATATTTGATAACATCAGACACTATTTCCTTGCCATCTTTATCATAAGCTTTATAGCCTTCTATATAATCGCCCTCTTTGGGAATAAAAATTAAATCGTCCCCTGTTACTTCTAATCTAACATTAGTTGTATCGTTGTTAGTAACAATAACATCTCTCGTTACTCTTTTAACTTGATTTGCTGAATCGACTACTTCATAAGTAACTTTATACATTCCTGATTTTTCGGTATTAACATTACTAATCGTTTTGATTTTTTTAGTTAAATCCCCATCTTCTAAATCAGTAGCTGTTGCGCCAAGTTCCTCATATTTTTCACCAATATTACAAATAACTGTTTCTTCCCCATTTATAGTTATATTAGGTTCATAATTTTTGGTTGAATTATTAAAAAGCAAAAGATATAAAAGAATAATGACTAAAACTATAATTATCCCAATTAAAATCTTAATTACGTCTTTTTTTTGTAAACTAACAGCGCCCTTTTTATCGTTCATTTTGTTCTCCTCTATATTTGCTCAGTTGAAACCCAATAATATATATTATCACTATTTTTACTAAATGTGTGTTTATAATAAGTTGTTTTATTTATATTTTTATTTAAACTTGAATTTAAGCAAGAAGCATACCCAATTACTTCATTGTGATTACTATCAGCATATATTTTATTATCAACATATCGAGGTATTGTTTTTATATTTTTGGGACATGAAGAAATTAACCAATTTTCACTATTTAAACTCATTTCGTTATATTCTTCATAAACATAAACAAAATCTTTATCTTGTAATATCATTTTAGGATCAATATCTTTTTTAGCAATAGTTGTTGTTGCTTTCCAAAGTTCACTATTAAATGTGATCTTATAATTATTATATGTACATTCACTTATATCATTCATGAATGAAATTTTAGCTGATTTTAATAAGCAATTATTAATATCATCATTAGACATTGTGCCATTATTATCACAACTTCTAAAAGCCCAAAAAACTTTATCACATGTTGTTAAAGTATTACTAGTCATTTTAGTTTTAGAATAATTTAAAGCAACACTTGGTAATTCTAAACCACTTACTACATCTAAATTATCATATACTACGACTTTTCTAGTTTTATAAATTAAATTATTTTCAGCATTTAAAACATAAACAATATTATAAATACCTTCTTTTTTTATGTCTAATTCATCATATTTAACTACTGATTCTGTTGCATCCTTATTATTTATAAAGGCTTTAACACCTGGATCGATAAATGCTTCATTTTTCTTTAAAAAGACAATGTTATTATCTAAAGAAATTGATAAATTAGTAACATTATTATTAGCAACAATCACTTGACGTGTTACTTCTTTATTTTCATTATTAGAATTTGTAATACTATAAGTTATTTGATAAATACCAACTTTATTCATATCAATATTATTAGAAATAGAAATAAGATTAGTAATATCTCCATCTAAAGGATCAACAGCAGCAGCACCAAGATCGGTATACTCATCTCCCAAGTTATAAAGAACAGTAGCTTCACCATTTAAAGTTAAGCTTAATTCTTTTTTAGAATCATTATCATCTTTAGTTGGTTTATTTAAAGATTGATCAGGCATAATTATTGTATCTGGTTGTTTATTATATAAAACATATATAATTAAAGCACTTAATAATAAAATTATTCCTAAAAGTAAAAATATTACCCAGTTACCTATTTCTTTTTTTCCAGGTTTTTCTTCTGGTAAATCTTTATTAGGAGGCAAACCAAATTCCACTGTTTCTGGAATTTCTAAAGTTTTATCTTCTATTTCAACTAATTTAATATTAGGTATATTTAAATTATTTTTCCCATTTTCATTCATTTCATACTCACCTATTCTAATAATAATTTTAGCATAAAGAAGGCAATAAAAAAAGACCAAATTAATGATCTTTTTCAATTTCATAATTACTTAATAATTTCTGAAACGTTTCCAGCACCAACTGTTCTACCACCTTCACGAATAGAGAACTTAGTTCCGTTTTCGATAGCGATAGGAGCAATTAATTCAACTGTCATTTCAACATTATCTCCAGGCATTACCATTTCAACGCCTTCAGGTAATTCGATAACACCAGTTACATCAGTTGTACGGAAATAGAATTGTGGACGATAATTAGTCATGAATGGAGTATGACGTCCACCTTCTTCTTTAGATAATACATATACTGATGCTTTAAATTTAGTATGTGGAGTTACTGAACCTGGTTTAGATAATACTTGTCCACGTTCTACATCTTCACGAGAAATACCACGTAATAATACTCCGGCATTGTCTCCAGCTTCTGCATAATCTAATTGTTTATGGAACATTTCAATTCCTGTAACTACTGATTTTTTAGTTGGTTTTAATCCAACGATTTCAACTTCATCGTTAAGATTTAATTTACCACGTTCTACACGCCCTGTAACTACTGTTCCACGACCTGTGATAGTAAATACATCTTCGATTGGCATTAAGAATGGTTTATCAGTATCACGAACTGGAGTTTCAATCCAATTATCAACTGCATCCATTAATTCCATAATTTTTTCTTCATAAGCAGGATCTCCTTCTAATGCTTTTAATGCAGATCCTCTAATGATTGGAGTGTTAGCTCCATCGTAACCATATTCATTTAATAAGTCACGAACTTCTTCTTCTACTAAGTCTAATAATTCTGGATCGTCAACCATATCACATTTATTTAAGAATACAACCATACGAGGTACTCCTACTTGACGTGATAATAAGATATGTTCACGAGTTTGAGCCATTGGACCATCAGTAGCAGCAATAACTAGAATAGCGCCATCCATTTGAGCAGCACCAGTGATCATGTTTTTAACATAGTCAGCATGTCCTGGGCAGTCTACGTGTGCATAATGACGTTTTTCAGTTTGATATTCTACGTGTGCAGTATTAATTGTAATACCACGAGCTCTTTCTTCTGGGGCTTTATCGATATTTGCATAATCAACAAATTCTGATAATCCTTTTTTTGACAACACATTAGTAATAGCAGCTGTTAAAGTTGTTTTACCATGGTCTACGTGTCCAATTGTACCAATGTTAACATGTGGTTTTGAACGATCAAATTTTTGTTTTGCCATTTAAATTTCCTCCTTTATTTATTTACATAATTTATTTTATATTATTAATTTTAAAATAGCAAGTCTTTTTTTAATTTCCGCTGTTTTTCTTAATGATTTCTTCAGCAATATTTCTTGGAACTTCTTCGTAATGATCAAATTCCATAGTATAGTTACCACGACCTTGTGTATTTGAACGCAAACTTGTTGCATAACCAAACATTTCAGCAAGTGGTACCATAGCATTAATTGCTAAAGCATTACCACGTGATTCTTGACCTAATGGTCTACCACGACGTGATGTAATATCACCCATAACTGTTCCTAAGTATTCTTCTGGAACAACTACTTGAACCTTCATAATTGGTTCTAAAATTACAGGTTTACATTTATTCTTAGCTTCTTTTAAAGCCATACTTGCAGCAATTTTGAATGCCATTTCGCTTGAGTCTACTTCATGGTAAGAACCATCAAATAGAGTTGCTTTAACATCGATTAATGGATAGCCAGCTAAAATACCAGTCTTCATTGCATCTTGTAAGCCTTTATCTGTTACTGGAATATATTCACGAGGAACTGTTCCACCAACAACTTCATCAACGAACTCATATCCCTTATCTGGATTTGGTTCAAATTTAATCCAAACGTGTCCATATTGTCCACGACCACCGGATTGTTTAATATACTTACCTTCACATTCACCAGCTTGAGTGATTGTTTCACGATAAGATACTTGTGGTTTACCAACGTTAGCTTCAACGTTGAATTCACGACGCATTCTATCAACGATGATATCTAAGTGAAGTTCACCCATACCAGCGATAATAGTTTGTCCTGTTTCAGTATCAGTTGTTGCTCTGAATGTTGGATCTTCTTCTGCTAATTTTTGTAATGCTACACCCATTTTATCTTGATCAGCTTTTGATTTTGGTTCAACAGCTAATTGGATAACTGGTTCTGGGAATACCATTGATTCTAAAATAACTTCATGTTTTTCATCACAAAGAGTATCACCAGTTGTAGTATTTTTTAAACCTACAGCAGCAGCTATATCTCCTGTATAAACATCAGTTATTTCAGTACGATTATTAGCATGCATTAATAATAAACGACCAATTCTTTCTTTAATACCTTTGGTTGAGTTTAAAGTATATGAACCACTTGATAAGTGACCAGAATAAACTCTGAAGAATGTTAAACGTCCAACAAATGGGTCAGTCATAACCTTAAATGCTAAAGCAGCAAATGGTTCTGAATCTTTTGGATGTCTATATACTTCATTACCATCTTCGTCAATACCTTTAATTGATTCGATATCTAAAGGTGATGGTAAATAATCAACGATAGCATCTAAAAGTAATTTAACACCAGTATTTCCTAATGCTGTACCGCATAATACTGGGAAGAATTCCACAGCAAGAGTACCCTTACGGATAGCTGCTTTTAATTCTTCAACTGTTATTTCTTCATCTGCTAAATATTTTTCCATTAATGAATCATCAAATTCAGCTACTGCTTCAATTAATTCATTACGCTTTTCTTCAACTAAATCTTTCATATCTTCTGGGATATCGATAATAGTTGGATTTTCGTCTTCTTTGCGGTCATAATGATAAGCTGTTCTTGTAACTAAATCAATAATTCCAAAGAAGTCATTTTCAGCCCCAATTGGCCACTCGATTGGTTTAGCATTTACACCTAATCGATCTTTAATTGTTTTTAAACTAAATTCAAAGTTTGCACCCATCTTATCCATCTTGTTAGCGAATATTAAACGAGGTACTTTAAATTCAGTAGCTTGACGCCATACTGTTTCAGTTTGAGGTTCTACTCCAGCTTGAGCATCAAGTAAGGCAACAGCGCCATCAAGAACACGAAGAGATCTTGAAACTTCAACTGTAAAGTCTACATGTCCTGGAGTATCGATTATATTTAAACGATGACCCTTCCAGTAAGCTGTAGTTGCAGCTGAGGTAATTGTGATTCCACGTTCTTGTTCTTGTTCCATCCAGTCCATTTGAGATTCACCATCATGAGTTTCTCCAATTTTATGAATTTTACCAGTATGGAACAAAATTCTTTCGGTACAAGTAGTTTTACCTGCATCGATATGGGCCATGATACCTAGGTTACGTGTATTTCTTAAATCATGTTCACGAGCCATACTTTTTTATCCTTTCTTACCAACGATAATGAGCAAATGCTTTATTAGCTTCTGCCATACGATGTGTATCTTCACGTTTTTTAACTGAAGCTCCAACTCCATTTGCAGCATCAACAATCTCGTTAGCTAAGTTTTCTGACATAGAATGTCCACTACGAGAACGAGAATATTGAACTAACCAACGAAGAGCTAAAGCTTGACTACGATCAGCTTTTACTTCAATTGGTACTTGGTAGTTAGCGCCACCTACTCTACGTGATTTAACTTCAAGAGCAGGTTTAATATTTTCCATTGCTTTTTCGAAAACCTTCATTGGATCTTCATTGGTTTTTTCTTTAACCATTTCAAAAGCATCGTAAAGAATTGTTTGAGCTTTTCCTTTTTTACCATCAATCATTAAACTATTAATAAGTTTAGTAACTAATTTTGAATTATATATTGGATCTGCTAAAACGTCTCTTTTAACTGCACGTCTTTTACGCATATTAATCCTCCTTTATTTTATTTTTTATCTTTTGGGCGTTTAGCACCATATTTAGAACGACCTTGACGACGTTTTTCAACTCCAGCAGTATCTAATGTACCACGAATAATGTGATATCTAACACCGATTAAGTCTTTTACACGTCCACCACGAATCATTACAACACTATGTTCTTGTAAGTTATGTCCTTCACCAGGAATATAAGCTGTTACTTCATAACCATTACTTAAACGAACACGAGCGTATTTACGTAAAGCTGAGTTTGGTTTCTTTGGTGTTAATGTACCAACACGAGTACAAACACCTCTTTTTTGTGGTGAATCTTGTTTAGTAGTTTTCTTTTCTTTACTATTAAAACCGATTCCAAGTACTGGTGATTTTCTCTTACGTACTTTTTCCCCACGACCTTTTCTAACTAATTGATTTATAGTTGGCATATTTTTCTCCTTTCCACTACACACATCCAGGTGTTTAGTTTTTAACCTTAATTAAAGATTTACCGAAGTAAACCTTAAATTCAAAAGCAACATTAATATAACATTTTGTACCTACAATGTCAATAATATTTTTATGTATTTTAGACTTTTTTGTTGAAATTTAATATATTCACCCATTGCCATTAATTAAATTTATACAGTTTATTATATAATTAAACACTGATGAACTAAAATATTATAAAAAAGAAAAATAGTAAATAATTATTCTTTAACTATAAATATATAAATAATTTATTAAAATATTTTTTATTTACAATTTATGAATGGTTCTATTTTTAAATTATTATTTATATTTTTTACTTTTACATAACCATCACAATTTATATTTAAATTTTCTTTTTCTTTTAAAGTTTCTAAGGTTATTTCTAATTCACTTAAATTAAAATTTTTATAATATGTATCTATATATTTCTTAGTATTTTCTATTACTAGTTCTTCATAATTATTTTCATTAAAATTCATAATACTATTACGAGCTTTTTTAATACTTTTATAATTTACTTCAGCAACTATAAAACATGCTAGAAAAACACCAAAGAAAAGAGCAACAAAGCCATAAGATGTAGAACCTTTTTTATTTAATAACATTGAATAAGCTCCTTTCAAGATTTTTATCACTGAAACGATATAATTTAGCTGGTCTTCCTAAAGTTGCTTCATTACTTTCATTTGTATCTTCAACTAAAGGTAACATTTTTTTACGAAAATTCCGACGATCAATTTTTTCATCAAGAATTTCTTCACATATTTTTTGTAATTCTGGCATCGTAAAATCCGCAGGAAATAAAATCTTCAAATTGTTCAAATTCAATAATTCACGTTTTAGTTCAAATATAGCATTTTTAATAATATCACCATGATCAAAAGCCATCTTGGGAATATTATTTATATCAAATAACTGGTATTCAAAATCATAGTCTTTTAAACTATATTTATTTATTATTGTCATATAACTAACAGCTATCGTTCTTCTATCTTTATTACGATTGACTTCACTAAAGGTATGACATTCTTTTAAATAATCCCCTTTAATTTTAAATTTATTACATATTTTAGCTGCTGATGATTCTAGTGATTCATCAATCTTGAGCAAACGACTAGGTAATCTCCAAGCAACACTTCCCTCTTTTTTTAAAAGCAAAATTTTTAATTTTTCATCATCTACTGTAAAAATATTTAAAAAAACTTCAATTTGACACTCTATCATATACTACTTCCTTTTTATTTATTATATACCATATGTGTCTAAAAGACAATAAATTAAAAATAACCATAACGGTTATTTTATTTCAATTCGTTTATAACTTATTTCTTCATCTTTTTTAGGTAAAACTACTTTTAATACACCATCAGTATAAGTAGCATCGATACGATTTTCATCGATACTTCCGACATAATAACTTCTCTTATATTCACCATAAAATCTTTCTTTTTGAATATAATTAACATCTTCTTCGGTACGTGTAGCTTTAATAGTTATATAACCTGAATCATAAATAACACTGATATTATTTTTAGAAAAATTAGGTAAATCAGTAAGTAATATATATTGATTATCATTATCAATAATATCTGTTTTTAAAGCACATTCACTTTCATTAAAAAAATTATGTTGTAGATAACTCATATTCTTCTCCTTTATTTTCAATAATTTCATCTATTAATTTATTTTCTATATGGTCTTTTATATATTTATCAATTTTTCTAGCTCCATATAATTTAAAATCAATATTTTTAATTATTTCATTTTTTAGTTTAGACGAATATTTTAATTTTATACCACGATTTTTATATTTATTCTTTAAATTGCTAAGTTTTAAATCAATTATTTTAATAATATCTTTTTCAGTTAAATAATTAAATCTAATAATATTATCAATCCTATTTATAAAAGCTAAGGAGAAAAACTCTTTTAACTCGCTTGTTTCAACTTTATGATTAAAACCAACTTTATCTTTTTCAAAGCCAACATTAGAAGTCATTATTATTACATAATTATTAAAATGAATTACTCTACCTTTAGAATCTTTTAAAGTACTATTATCTAATATTTGTAAAAATAAATTAATAACACTAGGATGAGCTTTTTCGATTTCATCTAAAATGATAACACCCGATCCCTTATCACGGACATCTTCAAAGATATTATGGGTCTCATCATAACCTACATATCCTGGTGGTGAACCAACAATTTTACTAACACTATGTGATTCAGAAAACTCACTCATATCTAATCTAATAATATTATTTTCATTGATTAATTTAGCTAAAGTGGTAGCTAATAAAGTTTTACCAACACCACTTGGTCCAAGAAATAGCATTGAATAACATTTGTTATCATCTTTAAAACCTAATTTTATTCTTTTAGTTAATTTAATTGTTTCATTTAAAGCATTATCTTGACCAAAAACAGTATTTTTGAAAACACTTTCAATTTTACTTATTATTTTGGCATTATCGTTTTCAATTTCATAAAGCGGGGTTTTAGTTTTAAAAGAAATAATTGATGCAACATCATTTAAAGTTACTTCTTTTTGATTAGTATCTTTCATACTTTCAATTTCTAACAAATTTATCAAATTCATTAACTCATTTTCTTTTTCTTTTAATGATGTCGCTTTATGAAAATTATGTTCTTTAATTGCTTTATTTTTTTCGTTTATTACTTTAATTAACTCACGATTGTAAGCATTATATTCTTTCATTTCTTTAGATTCTTTAATGCTTACCATAGCACATACTTCATCTAAAACATCAATTGCTTTATCAGGTTGATTACGATCATAAATATATTTATCAGTTAAATCTACAATGCTTTTAACAATAGTATCACTTATTTTAACCTTATGGTATTTTTCATAAATATTTTTAATATTAATTAAAATATTGATAGTTTCTTCTTTATTTGGTGTTTCTACTAGTATTTTTTGAAAACGACGATCTAAAGCATGATCTTGTTCAATAAATTTTTTATATTCTTCAATCGTTGTTGCTCCAATTACTTTTAATTTATTTCTTGCTAAAGCAGGTTTAAAAATATTTGAAGCATCAATTGCTCCTTCAGCACCACCAGCACCTACTAATGTATGAATTTCATCAATAAAAAGAATAATATCTTCATTTTCTTCAACTTCTTTAATTATTTTTCTTATTCTTTCTTCAAATTCACCACGATATTTAGTACCTGCAACACTACTAGCCATATCTAAAGAAATAATTCTTTTGTTTTTTAAACTTAAAGGAACTTCACCTTTAACAATTAAACGTGCAAGTTCTTCAACAATCGCGGTTTTACCAACACCAGCTTTTCCAATTAAAATAGGATTATTTTTAGTTCGACGTGATAAAATTTCGATCAATCTTTTTAATTCTTTTTCTCTTCCTATAGCTGGATCTAATTCACCTTTCATGGCTTTAAGATTTAAATCAATTCCTAATTCTTCAATAGTAAGTTTTTTATTTTTTTTGTTTTTATTCTTCGGATTAATGGGAACAACAAAATCGTCTAAATTTATGTTAAGCTCTAATAAAATACGATAAGCTATTCCATCGCCTTCTTCTAAAATACTTGTAAATATTTCTTCAGTTGTTACTTCATTTCCATTTTCTTTAGCATTTATAACTGAAGACTCAATTACACGTTTTAACAAGGGTGTATAGATAAATAAGTCTTTACTTTCTTCACCAATTCCTAAAGCATCAACTATTTCATCTTTAATTTTTTTATATGTTAAACCTTTTTCTTCAAGTTTTTTTCTTACTTTATTGGGAATACACATAATAGCAAGTAATACATGCTCAGTTCCTATATATTCATGTTTTAACTCATACATTTCTTTTTTAGCAAGCATCAAAATCTTACGGGCTTCTTCTGTAAAATTAACAAACATTTTATTCCTCCCTTTACTATTCTATGCTTATTATGAACAAATAAAGATGATTTTAAGCAACAAAAAAATCTAAAACTTGCATTTTAGATTTTACTTGCAATCCAAGACTCAATTTCTTCTTTATCTTTATAACCGATTGTTTTAGCAATTACTTCACCATTTTTAAATAAATATAAAGCAGGAATACTCATTATTCCATATTCACGAGCTAATTCTTCAAATTCATCAACATTTACTTTAACAATGTTATATTTAGAACTTAATTCTTCTAAAACTGGAATTAACATTTTACATGGTCCACACCAATTAGCAAAAAAATCAACTAAAACTAAATCATTATTTATTATTTCTTTAAAATTGTCATCTTTACTCAAAATCTTCATAATTAACTTCCTTTCTATATTTAGATAATACTGTTTCAGCATTATTTATTTTCAACTTATTTTTTTCAATTAATTTATCAGCTGAATCGATAGATAATATATCATATTTTAGAAATAAGTCTAGTACTTCTAAATTAAATTCATTCGCATCTTTATTCTTTGAATAATCACTTTTTAAGATTTCAAAATCTTTCATCATTATAACTGAATCATCAACAATTCCTGATAATATCGGAGTGTTTTCTAACATTGAATAACTAAAGCGAGATTCTTTTAATTCTTTAACATTAAAAATTGGTAATGAAAGAAAATATACAAAAGCAAAACATATAACATATCCTTCAATTGCCCCAACAATCGCTCCTGCTAATTTTGATGGAATACTTAAAACAATCGTAAGTTTAAGTATTTTTTCAATTATTTTAGATACAGTTACAGCTATTTTTAGTAATATACTTAAGACAATAGCTACTACTAAAAAAGCAATAATTTCATAAAAAATAATATTTATAACAGAAATATTTTTAAAAAATCCGTTAAAATTGAAAAAAGGTAAATTTTCATAAAGAATTATGGAAACATAATTTTTGAATACAAACGAAAGTATTATAACTAAAATTATGCCCCCAAACGCAACTGTACTATATAAAAATCCTCTTTTTAAGCCAACAATCGCGAATATAATAACTATCAATATGATAATTGCATCGATAAGATTCATAACTACCCTCCTTATAAATTATATTATAAATTTAAAAATAAATAAAGTAAATTGATTGAAAGTATGATAAAATAATTATGATAGGATGTGTTTATATGACAATTACTGTTAAAATTACAGAAGAAACTAAAAAGGCAATGGACGAATTTTATAAAGATCTTGTACGTCCCAAAACTCCACAATATGCTCTTTTTCAAGCTGATGATGGTGATACAGTTGTAACATTATACGAATCAGGAAAAGCCGTTTTTCAAGGAAAAGATGCAGATCTTGCAAGTCAATATTGGATTGAAACTGAAAAAATAAATGCGGGAACAGTTCATTATACCAATAGTGATGAAAAAGGTAAAAAAGAAAAAAAAGAAATTAAAAAAGATATGAAACTTTATAATGCTACGACAATTGGATCAGATGAAGTTGGTACTGGTGACTATTTTGGTCCTATTGTTGTTACAGCTTGTTATGTTAATAAAGAAAATAAAGAATTTTTAGAAGAATTAGGTGTTCGTGATTCTAAAAAATTGACTGATGAAAAAATTTTAGAAATTGTTCCGAAAATCGTCAGAGTTATTCCTTATAACACAGTTATTTTAAATAATAAAGAATATAATAGTCGTTATAGTTCCAATATTAATATGAACGCAATCAAAGCTATTATGCACAATAAAGTTTTGAGTAATATTTCTAAAGAACATAATGATTTTGAATATGCTGTTGTTGATCAATTTACTTATCCTAATGCTTATTTTAGTTATTTAAAAAATTGTTCTAATATTTTTAGAAATATAACATTTTTAACTAAAGCAGAAGATCAAGTTTTATCAGTTGCATGTGCTTCGATTATTAGTCGCTATGTTTTTATCAAAGAAATGGCTAAAATTAGTAAAGAATTAGGAATATTAATTCCTAAAGGAGCATCGACAGCTGTTGATGAAGTAGCTCTTAAAATAGCTTTAGAAAAAGGTTTTGATGTTTTAACAAATTATGTTAAATTAAATTTCAAAAACACTGAAAAAGTTAAAGAATTATTAAAAAACGCCTAGGCGCTTTTTTTTTATAAAAAAAAAAGCTTTTAAGCGTTAACCTTTATCAACACATGTTGCTTTTCCTGGTTCTGAACCTTCAACATATATTTTATCAAACATAGTACAAGATGATTTTGTTATGGCATCTTGCAAATAACCACCTAACAATTTTACTAAGCTTACAACAATTACACTTATAACAGCAATGATAAGTAAGTATTCTACTAATGCCTGTCCTTTTTTATTCAATTTCATAACAAATCTCCTCACTACTCTATCTAATATAAGTTTATACTTTTTTTTATATTTTGTCAAACAAAATTTTATGTTAAAATATTATTGGTGATAATATGAAAATGTGCATTTCTTTTAAAGATCGTTTAATAGGAAATATGTTTAAAAAAGAAGTAATTGATATGTGTTTTCCTAAGTGCAATAGTGTACATACGATGTTTATGAAAAAACCAATAGATATTTACATGACTGATAAAAATTTTAAAGTCTTGTATGTTTTTAAAAATGTTAGACCTTATAAGATCATTTTACCAAAAAAAGGAGCTTATTATACTATCGAAACAGAAATAAATAAATATAATTATCAAATTAATGACATTATTAATTTTATATAAAAAAGCATTGGCAAAAAGCCAATGTTTTTTTAGTCATTATCTTGAAATTCAAATTCCAAATCTAAAATACGAACAGTATCCCCATCTGAAGCTCCTAGTTCACGTAATTTATCATCAATTCCTAACTTTCTTAATTTATTAGCAAATCTTAATATTGATTCATCAGTTTGAAATTTCGTCATTTTTAATATTTTTTCAACTTTTTCGCCCTTTATAACCCAAACACCATCTTCATTAGTGATTTCAAATGGTTTTTCTTCCTCAAATTTGTATAGTATATGACTTTCAAATTTTTCTTCATCATATAAAGGTTCTTTTTTAACTTCATCAAGAATATCAGCAAGACGATATAAAACTTGATCAATGCCTTCTTTTGTAACAGCTGATATTGGATATACTTCAACATTTATTTCTTTTTTAAATCTTTCTAAGTTTTCTAAAGCACTTGGTAAATCCATTTTATTAGCAATTACTATTTGCTTTTTATTAAGTAAATTAGTTTTAAAATTAGCAAGTTCATTATTGATTATTTTATAGTCTTCAATTGGATCTCTACCTTCAGCTGAACCCATATCTACTATATGAGCTATTACTCTAGTTCTTTCAATATGTTTTAAGAATTGATCACCTAAGCCTTCACCTAAAGAAGCGCCTTCTATTAAACCAGGTAAATCTGCGACTACAAAAGAACGATTATCCTTAGTTTTTACAACTCCTAAATTAGGTGATAATGTTGTAAAATGATAAGCAGCAATTTTAGGACGTGATGCAGAAATGTCTGAAATAAATGTTGACTTACCAACACTAGGCATACCAACTAAACCAACATCTGCTAAAAGTTTTAACTCAACTTTTACTTTTCTTGTTTCACCTGGTTCACCATTTTCAGCATAACTTGGACAAAGATTCGTTCTAGTTGCTAATGCCATATTTCCTTTACCACCACGGCCACCAGTTGCAACAATTACTTCTTCACCATTTTTAGTTAAATCACCAATTATAAGGCCCGTTTCTTGATCAGTAATAACTGTACCAACAGGGACTTTAACAATTACATCAGGAGCACTTTTGCCGGTCATTCCCTTACCTAAACCATTGGCACCTTTTTCACCCTTTATCACACGGCGATATCTTAGATCAATTAAAGTATTTAATCCTTCATCGGCTTTAAAAATAATGTTACTACCTTTGCCACCATTGCCACCATAAGGACCACCCATTTCAATATATTTTTCACGGCGATAAGCCATACAACCATTACCACCATTACCTGCTATTAATTCTACAGTTACTTCATCTAAAAACATGTTTTCACCTCCCCAAAATTATAACTTATTTTTATTTAAAAGTAAAATATTTTTTATAAAAAAAAGAAGTGTTTACTTCTTCTAAGTATTTACTTCTTCTTATTCCCTTTCATTGTAACTGCAATTAGTATTACAATCACAACAACTAAACCAATAATAACATAATTTAAATTATTTGAAGTTGTCTGATTTGATGCAATTGCTCGAGAAGCAATCGCTAAAATATTTATACATGAACTTAAATTCATGTTTAATTCTTCCAAAAGTAAATTCATGTATACTCTCCTCTCAAAATATTAAAGCTCCTACGGCCACGAAAGTAACAAGAGCATTATAAATTGCTTTTATGAAAATAGGAACAAATAGATTATCTGTTTTACTAAAAGTATAAGCTTTAACAAGGCCAACTGCGAAATAGGAAAAAGAGCCAGCTATTGCTACTAATGTAAAATTTGCTGAATAAGCAATATTATAATACCAAAAGAACAATGAACTTAAAACCATAAATAGCCATTTATTAGAAATAACATCTTTAAGAGTTTTTTCAAAAACAATTTCTTCAACTATTGGATAATATATAATTGTCATTAAACCAATTCTAAATGGATTATTTTTAAAAGATTCTAAAAGAGAATTATCATTAGATGTACCACCATCTATCTTAAAAATACTATTTATTAATAAATTTATAATCGGAACTAATACAATGATTAAGATAGAAAATATTAAAATCATTAATATATTTCTCTTTGCATTTTTTTTAAAATCTTTTAAATAATTTTTTAAATCATTCCGATATATATAAATTAAGCCAACAATCAAAATTAAATTAGAAACAAATTCAAGTATAGAATCAAAACTATGATTAAATAATTCTTTAATTACATTAATTAATTGAGGCCACAAAAAATAAAAAATTATTACTGAAACACTTATTAAAAGAGTTTTACTCCTATCAATATTTTTTTTTGCACGAGTCATTATAATCACCTACTATAATTAGTATACCAAATATACAATTTTTATCAATAATAATTACACTTATTTACAAAAAAACAGTCACAATAATCGCAACTGTTTTAAGTTAATACTTCTTACATCCAAGGGAAAATTAATTTTAATCTTTGCCAGATACTCATCTTCAAGTCCTCCTCTCTATACTACTTTACAATTACATTATATCATATATTTTAAATTTTGAAATAATTATTTTTATTTACATGTAAATTTAGTATAATCCGCTTATTTTTCCTGATTTGCTTATTTTCATTTTTAAATAAGCTGGTTCTTTAGATAAGCCAGGCATAGTCATGATATTTCCCATTAAACAAACAACAAATCCTGCTCCACTTGATAATCTAACGTCAGTAACTGTCATTGCAAAATCTCGAGGAGCACCTAAGATTTTTTGATTATCAGTTAATGAGTATTGGGTTTTAGCTATACAAACTGGTAAATTACCAAAACCATTTTGTTCATATAAAGCAAGTTTTTCTTTAGCTTGATCACTTATAACTACATTTGATACACGATATATTTCTGTACATACTTTATTTATTTTTTCAATTAGACTCAAATTATAATCATAAAGTTGATGATAATCTACTTCATTATCACATATTTTTATTATTTTAGAAGCTAATCCTAAAGCTCCTTCACCACCTTTAGCAAATGATTCAGAGATATCAAAAGAACAACCTAAAGCTTCTACATAATTTTTAACAAATTTTATTTCTGACTCGGTATCAAAGTTAAATTTATTTAAACAAACAATGATGTTTTTAGTATATTTTTGCATATTTTCAATATGAGTTTTTAAGTTTTCAATTCCTTTAGCTAAAGCTTCCATGTTTTCCATGTTAATTGCATCTTTTAAAACACCACCATTGTATTTCATCGATCTTATTGTTGCATTAATTACTATAGCATTAGGTTTAATTGAAGCATTAGGACATTTTATATCTAAAAATTTTTCCGCTCCTAAGTCAGCTCCAAATCCCGCCTCTGTTACTACATAATCAGCTAATTTCAAACCCATTTTAGTTGCTATAATACTATTACAACCATGAGCAATATTCGCAAATGGACCACCATGAATAATAGCTGGATTATTTTCTAATGTTTGCACTAAATTAGGTTTAATGGCATCTTTTAATAAAATTGCTAAAGCATCAACGCATTTTAAATCGCGAGCAAAAATCATTTTACCTTTTTTATTATATCCAATTAAAATATTACCAAGACGTTTTTTCAAATCATTTAAATCTGTTGCTAAACATAAAATAGCCATTATTTCACTAGCAACAGTAATATTATATTTATCTTTTCTTTCTAATCCTTTATTATCATAACGAATAATGACATTTCTTAAAGCACGATCATTTAAATCAACACATCTTTGAAAAGTAATACGTTCCAAATCTAAATTCAATTTATTACCTTGATAAATGTGATTATCAATAATAGCACATAAAAGATTATTACAAGTTTCAATAGCATGCAAATCCCCAGTAAAATGCAAATTAATGTCTTCCATTGGTACAACTTGAGAATATCCACCACCAGTGGCACCACCTTTAATTCCAAATACTGGACCTAGTGAAGGTTCACGCAAAACAACTAGACTATTCTTACCTAACTTATTTAAAGCATCATTTATACCAATACTCATAGTTGTCTTACCTTCACCATATGGTGTTGGATTAGTACTAGTTACTAAAATCAATTTACCATTTTCTTGATCCTTAAATTTTTTCATAATATCTAAACTTATTTTAGCTTTAGTATTACCATAAACCTCTAAATAACGATTAGGAATATTTAACTTTTTCGCTACTTTTTTTATATCTAATTTCTTACTTTCATTACTTATTTCAATATCTGTTTTCATTGTTTACCTCCCTAATATAATTATACAATAAAAAAATGCTATTTAATAGCATTTTGTTAATTATTCAGCAGGATAAACACTTACTTGTTTGCGATCTTTTCCTAAACGTTCAAATTTAACAACGCCTGAAATCTTAGCATAAACTGTGTCATCGCTTCCAATACCAACGTTTTTACCAGGATAAATCTTAGTACCACGTTGACGATATAATATAGAGCCACCTGTTACGAATTCGCCATCAGCAGCTTTAGCACCTAATCTCTTTGATTCTGAATCACGACCGTTCTTAGTTGAACCTTGTCCTTTTTTATGAGCTAACAATTGAATATTCAATACTAGTAGATTCATAATCAATGCACCTCCTCTATTTTAATATATTTTTTATAAGTTTTTTCTAATTCTTTTAATAATTCCATCATATTAGTTATTAAAAGATCCACCGTTTTTTCATTCTTTAAGACATTAATAACAATTAAACCATCTTTAGCTTCGGCATCAATTGCTTCCCTATCGATTCTAATAATTGCATTAATTGTTGTTGTTGCGATACTTGTTACACTCGCACAAACAATGTCATGACCAAATTCTGCATAACCAGCATGTCCAGTTATCATAATTTGATTTTCACTTTTTTTTACTTTAATCATAATTAACCTTTGATTGATTTAATTTCAATCTTAGTGTATGGTTGACGATGTCCTTGAGTTTTACGATATTGTTTCTTTGGATTATATTTGAAAACTTTAATTTTCTTATTTTTTCCATGTTTAATAACTTCACCTTCAACAGATGCGTTTTCAACATATGGGAAACCAACAACATCATTTACCATTAATACTTTGTCAAAATTTACTTTAGATCCAACTTCAGAATCTAATTTTTCAACGTATAAAACTGTTCCTTCTTCAACATAGTATTGTTTTCCACCAGTTTCAATAATTGCTTTCATTTTTTACCTCCTAACATTTCTAATACTCGCCTTTAAGGTACATAAATGTTTAAAACCTTTTTGGTGCGGTTGTAGAGTGAGGCCCTACACAGTTATTAATTTTAACACAGTTATTTTGTAAAGTCAAACTTTTTTCTTTAATTTCAAAGGAAAAAGTCTTATTAATAAACAATAAGACTTAAAACTATTCAATTATTCCATAATTAAACGCCTTTTCTTTTAAATATTATAGTAACTAAATTATTTTTGCTAAATAAACACTTTAAAATTATATTTTAATCACGGATTATATTTAATATATAACAATTGCTTTTCATCAATTATTCCCTTCTTAGTTTTAAAATAATGGTAATTATCTTTATAAAATTTATTAATATCTTGAATTATTTTAAATTTTTTAAACTTAAAATCATATAAATATCTTTCATATAAGAATTTTTGATACATTAATTCATGATTTATAAATTCATCTTTTAATTTAATAATAATTAAAATACCAAAAATTATATATAAAAGTTCATGCTTAAATATTGATAAAAACAATAAAAACAAAATTAAAAAAAGTGATAAATAATTAGTTATACTATGACTTAATTTAAAAGGAAAAAATTTATTTAAGAAAATATTCAATATCTTAGATCCATCCATAGGATAAATAGGTATTAAATTTAAAAATAAAATAATAAAACTAAAATAATTAAAATTTTTTAAATTCAAAATATTCATAAAAATAGTAAATAATATTTGAACAACAGGCCCCATAATAGCAATTAGAAATTCTTCTTTTAAAGGTTTATTTAAACTTTCATTAAAAATAGTAATACCACCAAATGGTAATATTACTACTTTCGTAACTTTCCATTTCAGAATTAAAGCTGTTAAAAAATGCCCCATTTCATGAATAAGAATAATAGTCATAAAAATAAAAATATTTTTAAAATTACCAGTTATTAAAGCAATCAAAATAGTAATATAAGTTAAAGGATGGATTTTAAATATATTTTTCATAAGATATTTTTTGACCATTTTCCTTAAAAACTAAAATTAATTCTTTATCGCTTGCTTCACCAATAAGCATTCCTGAATCAATGTAATCATATAGTTTAACCGCGACATTAGTAATATTACAATACATAGTTTCAACATTATCTACTTGACTTACAATCACACATAAACCATAATCATCTTTAGTACCAACATGAATTACCAATCCTTTTTCTAAACTTGGAACTAAATAATTACTAGTAACAGTTAATTTAACACCATCTTTATATTCTTCTTTTTTAGAATAAACAAGTTTTTCATTAAAAACTGTTTCTGTTTTATTGACTAGATCTTTAAAAGGCATAGATGAACCAAAAAGATCTTCATATTTTTTATTTAAAGCAGCAAATGAAAAAGTTTTATCTAAAATATTTATTTTAAACCAAGTTTTAAATTCTAAATTGCTTTTAATTAAAATCATGGTTGTTAAAAGCAAAATGATTGTCAACATCAATTTAATTATTTTAGTTTTCATATTTCACCTTCAATTTTCTTCTTCTTATAAGAAAAACTATAGCTATAAAAAATATATTTAAAATTAAAGAATTTAGAACTATATTCAAATATCTTTTTAAATCAAAAGATATATATTTTATTAAAGATAAAATTAAAAAGGAAAATGTGTAATAATAAATTATTAACATTATACTTAAATATAAAATATTAATGAAATTATATCTAAATTTTTTAAAATAAAAATTAATAAAATAAGCAATCGTTAAAAATATAAAACTATTATAAAAAAGAATATTAGCATATAAAAAATCATAAAGTAAACCGATTAAAAAGGAAATAATATAATATTTTTTTAAATTATCTCGAGGTAAAAAAATAAATATTAGAACTGTAAATAAAGAATAAGGGGCATATTTTAAAATTATTCCATCAAGAATAAAACTAAATATTAAGCTCATCTTTTTAAAACCGAAACATACATGATGTTATTAAAATCAACCGGTGTTTCTATTTTAACAATTGGGGTCAAATTAAATTGATCAGTTACAACATCAGCCACTTCTCCTATATATATTCCTGATGGATAAATATAACTCATTCCTGTTGTCACTACTTTACTATTTTTTTTAATGTTAGTATTTTTTAAACCTTGCATTATTAAATAATCATCTTTATATTCATATATTAAACCAGGGATTTCTTCTTCATCTAATATTTTAGCTGATACTTTATTTAAATTATTGGTTATTAAACGAACAACACTGTTATCATTCATTACTTCAATAACTGTTCCAATCAAAGCATTATTGCTAGTTACACACATTCCCTCTTCTAAACCATCTTTTTTTCCTTTATCGATTATTAAAGTATTAAACCAACCTTCTAAACTTCTAGAGATAACGGAAGCATTTGTAGCTTGATAATCAGATAATATTGTTTTTAAATCATTTAATTTTTGTAATTCTTTGATTGTTTTTTTTAATTCTAATATTTCTAATTCTTCATTGGTATAACTTACTTCTAAAGTATTATTTTTAGTAAAAATACCAAGAAAATTAAAATAAATATTTTTTAAATAACTATTATAAGTATTAGCTGTTTTAAAATTAATTCTTAAAAATACTATAAATACAATAACTCCAAGTATTGTTAAATATTTTTTCATCATATATCTCCATTCTCAAAAAAACTATAATATTTATCTTTACCAATGATCAAGTGATCAATAATCGGAATGCCATGTAAATTACCAATTTCCAGTAATTGACTTGTTAAAATTTTATCAGCTTTTGATGGTTCTACATTACCACTTGGATGATTATGAATACAAATAATAGAAGAAGAACATAGTAAATAAGCTTCTTTAAATATTTCACGAGGATGCACTAAACTACGATCTAGAGTTCCTTTAAAAAGTAATTTAATAGAAATAATCTTCTTACTAGCATCTAAATAAACAGCATAGAAACATTCTTGCATTTCATCATGAAATTTATCTTTAAAGTAATCATATATTATTTTAGAATTAGTTATTTTTAGATCAAAAATACTATTATTGATTTTTTTAATTCTTTTAGATAATTCAATTGCTGCCATAACATTAGCTATTTTAGTAGGACCGAGGCCTTTAATTGTAGCTAATCTTTCATAAGTAATCATAGGTAATTCATTAATATTATTAACAAGTGATAAAATGGCAACTGATAGTTCTTTAGCACTCCGATATTTATTGCCAGAACCAATTAAAATAGTTAGTAATTCTTCATTAGAAAGAGCTTCAGATCCAAACTCACGCATTCTTTCTCTTGGACGATCCTGTAAAGGTAATAATTTAATATTATTCATTTAACACCATCTCTTCATACTTTTTAGTAACTTCAGCACAGATACTTTTTATGGTCTCCTCCTTTGTAACAGCATTTAATAAATAATCATATTGATCAATTAAATTAGCAAATTCTTCACTTTGAATATTAAGTTCTTTAGCAAATATTTCATAACCTAAAGTTTTAAAATACTTTTGAATTATATTTATATTGTCTTTATTTCTAGTAAAACACCCATAAACATAATATTTATCACCTATCTTTTCATAGGTATATTTTTTTAATTTTGATGTATTTTTTTGCATACTTTCATAACTAGAATAAACACCTTGCTGAATAAAATATATTTTTTTTACAACCATATCAACAGGTGATGACTTATATTGATTAAAAATTAATTTAGAAAATAATAAACCAATGATAATTGCACTTCCAACCATAATTATTTTTTTCATTTTATCACCTACTAAAATATACCTCTTTATAGGTGTCGATCCCTGTCTAAAAAAATTTTTTTTGAAAAAATATTGCAAATAATTTTAAAACGTGTTATTATATAGCAGTAACCGAAGAGATGGACCTTTAGCTCAACGGTTAGAGCATCCGGCTCATAACCGGGCGGTTGTAGGTTCGAATCCTACAAGGTCCACCACGCGGGTGTGGCGAAATTGGTAGACGCACTAGACTTAGGATCTAGCGCCTCCGGCATGGGGGTTCGAGTCCCTTCACCCGCACCAATTTGTTAAAAAACTTAAGATTTTTAAGTTTAACAATAAACGCTAACTAGAAATAGTTAGTTTTTTTTAATATAAATTTTATTATATAAAAAAATTAGTTGTATTTCAAACTAATCCAATCAACAAATTGTAATTTGTATTTATCTTTTCTTAACAGGAAATTGAATCTCTGTTAAATAATCTTCTTCATTTTCTTTATTC
>CAKPHY010000008.1 GCA_934162285.1 uncultured Bacilli bacterium | reverse complement strand
TGTTGGTAACGTTACTGCTACTGCTTTCCAGTTTGCTGTTAACGTTACTGTTCCTGATGTACTTCGCAAATTCTTAAAGTATTTTGCCGTTACCTTTGTTGCTCCATTACTCCATGCTGTTGATACGGCATCACTACTTGTTCCATACATTGCTGTTCCGGTTGTTGAATTTGTTGCTGTCCATCCAGCAAATGTTTGAGCTTTACTTGCACTTGTTGCACTTAAAGTTCCACTTGCTGAGTTTGTAATATTTACTGTGAATGTCTTACTTGGATTATCTATTGTTAAAACACTATTATATGTTCCACTTGTTGGACCATTTGTTCCTTTTGTTCCACCATTTAATGTATAACCAATTGTATATGTATTAGCTGTACATACTGTGTACAACGTTGCACTTGCTGTTGTTGTACTTGGTGTATAACTTGAACCTGATGCATATGTAATAGTTGTTCCTCCATTTGTTGCTGTATATCCACATGTATATCCTGTCTTAGTTATTGTTGGTAACGTTACTGCTACTGCTTTCCAGTTTGCTGTTAACGTTACTGTTCCTGATGTACTTCGCAAGCTTCTAAAGTATTTTGCTGTTACTTTTGTTGCTCCATTATTCCATGCTGTTTTTACAGCTGTATTGCTTGTTCCATACATTGCTGTTCCTGTTGTTGAATTTGCCGCTGTCCATCCAGCAAATGTTTGAGCTTTACTTACACTTGTTGCACTTAAAGTTCCACTTGCTGAGTTCGTAATATTTACTGTGAATGTCTTTGTTGGATTATCTATTGTTAAAATACTATCAAATGTTCCACTTGTTGGACCATTTGTTCCTTTTGTTCCACCATTTAATGTATAACCAATTGTATATGTATTGGCTGTCCAATGACCATAATATGTTGTATCTGCTGCTGGAACTGCTGATGTTGATGTTACTCTACTTCCACCTACAGGACTAGTATACCAACCAGCAAACGTATATCCAGTTCTTGATAATGTTTTTACTGTATCACCTAAAGTCGTTCCATAAGTTAACTTTGATGAGGTTGTTGGTTGATTTCCTTCTCTTATTTGAAGAGAGTGAACATATAACTCATCACCATCCGACCAGTTGCCAAAGAAACCAAAAGCGATATATTGTTTATCTTCTGCCGTAAATGTATAAGTTAGTCTTTGCCAAGAAGTAGTTACACTAAATGTTTTTCGACCACCTTGTTCTGAACCGATACTTAGATTTTTACTAACATTTGATTTAACGTAAACTTCCCAAGTATAAGTTGTTCCTGCTGTTAGTGCTGCTGTGTTAGCAAAGTATGGTCCACCTGATGTTGTAGCTGACATAACAAATTTCATTGCTTCGCCACCAATTGCTAACGATTCACTTACATTAGTTTTTGACGTTAATCCCGTTCCATAATATCGATTAATATTATTAGCATCAGTCCAAAGATTATCACTATAATAATTTTGATCATAAGTTATAGTATATTGATTAGCTGTCCAAGTTGCATACATTGTTGTTCCAAATGTTGTTGCATCGTATGCTACATTTGGTGTATAACTTGCACCTACTGCATATTGTGTGCCACTTGTTGATCCTGTTGCCCACTTGCTATATGTATATCCTGTTCTTGTAAATCCATTATTCGCTAATGTTACTGTTTGGCTACTTGTTGTTTTACTATTTGTATTTAAGTAAATTTTCTTTGTTGTTGATGCAGTTGACCCACTTGTTGAACCATTTCCATTATATGAAACGGTTAACGTTCTTGAATATACTGCATAGAAGTTTGTTCCAAATGCTACTGTTGCTGTTCCTCCAAAGGCATATGCTTGAGCTTGAGCATTTGTATCAGTTCTATAACCTAATCCATCCCAATTCGATATAGTGGCAGTATCTGCTTTACTTGGAACTGCTACATTTACTGTTGTTGGAAGTGCACTTTGGCTTGAATTGTAATATGAAGTACTTGATGGTACTGTTTTAGTTGTTGCTTTTTCTACTCCACTATAAAATGTTGCTGTGTAGCTTTTTGCATATACTCCATATAATGTCGTTGATGCTGAGAAGTTTGTTGCTGTATTTGAACTATATGTCTTCGCTCCAGCTGTTGTATCTGCTCGCCATCCTTGTGCTGTCCAGTTAGCTATTGCTGCTGGTACTCCAGTTGTGATTGATACACTTGTTGCTGCATTATAGTAATATACTGTTGAACTTGTACTTGTTGTTGCTGCTTTTAATCCTGATTTATATGTTATTGTTACAGGAGCACTTCTATATATTGCATATAAGTTAATCGTTCCACCGTTTGTTGCTGTTAAATTATTTACACTTTGACCATCGGTATATGCCCTACTTGTACTATTTGCACTCGTTGCCCAACCATAGAACGTTACTTTTCCATTTGGTGCTGTTCCTTTTAATGTTGCCATTGTTGTTAAAGCTTTAGCACTATCATATGTATGAGTTGATGATCCTAATTTAGTTTTTCCGTCATATGTATAATAATTTATAGTATATGTATTAGCTGTCCAATGACCATATAATGTATGTTCATTAGTATTAGTAATAGTTGTTGTATCTGTTACTCTAGTTCCATCAGTTTCTCCAGTATACCAACCTGAAAATGTATAGCCTACTCTTGTTGAAGTTGGTAATGTTCCATATGCTGTTTTATATTGTTTTGTATCAGTTGCATATTCCCTTAATTTTAAGTCGCTTGCATATGTTGGTCCTTGATTTGCTGTATCATAAAGTAAAAGAAGAGATGGGATTGAATATGTACTACTACTTATTTTTAACTGAAATAATTTCCAAGTTGATGATAAATTAGATGCTGTAATTCCTATTACATTCCAATTGACTACTGTATTACTACTATCATAAGCCGGAGTATAGTATTTTAATGTTCCAGTAAAATTTGCTCCTTTTTTAAATCGACCACTTAATAAATATGTTACATTTTGATGATAATTTGTACTTAGTATCGGTATTTTTATACCTGTATATTTATTTTCGTTAGAATAAACGGCAACACCAGTTCTTCCATTGTATTGATTACTACTATCAACTTTACTTTGACCATGAAATGTCCATTTAGATGTATTCTCATTAAGAATATTATAATTATGATCAAAGTTGACAGTTACATTATTATTTACATTTATATTTGAACTAGTCACACTAGCATTTTTATTACTGTTATTATCAGCAACAGATCCAGCCTTAACACTAATAGTTGCATTACCATTAGTACTTCCACCTTTTACTGTTAAACCATATTTATAACCATTTGTTACTTTTGTTGCAGTTACACCTGTAATACTTATCATATTAGAATTAGAAACAGTGAAAGCTGTTGATGCTAATGTTGATGTTGCTATCCCACTAGCGTCAGTACATGTTAAATTATAAGTAAATGTTTGATCTTTCATCAACTTGCTAACACTAGGTGTTTCCCATGTACAAACAGGACAAACAAGATCTAAATTTATACTCTTAGAATGACTACTACTATAAGCTCCAGTTGGAGTTACTATAATGGAAACACTAGTATTAGTAGTTGTCCCCTTTAAAACAATCTTATGGGTATTAGTTCCATTTTTAGTTACAGTATAACTAGAACTGCTTGATCCATCAACTGTATATGTTAATTTAGAATCATTGATGCTTATTGTATAATTAACATTATAAATGTTTGGATTATTAATGGTTAGTTTTACAGTTGCATCACGATTACACATTCCATATGTGCTTCGATCAGTCGTAAGTGAAAGAGCGGTATATGTAGCTGTGGTAAAACTTACGCTTTGATTTCTATTAAAACTATAATAAGCTTTTACTTTTGTACCACCCAAAAAGCTAATACCTATAAGTACTAGTAAAAATAAATTAAAAATTATATTTCTTTTTAATCCAATAAAAAAATCATTAAAAAAACACAAAACTTTTTTCAAACTACCATACCTCTCAACTATTTTCTAACTATATCTATATATAGTATAAGTAAAATTTTTATTTTTATCGCAAAAAAAACAAAATGTTAAAATGTTTAACACTTTGTTTTTTTATTTTTTATCACTTTCTATATTTTCTTTATCGTTTTGATTTTTTTCATCATCACTTATTTCTTCATAATCAATACCAATTTTATACTCAAATGACACATAACCATCTAGAATTTTAATACGTACTTGAATATCATTATCTTTCTTGACTAATCTAATATACTTTTCTTCTAAATTAACTATTTCATACCCTTGACTTGATAATTCTTGTAAATATTCATAAATATTATTTAAAGACATCTTAGCAGCATCATAATTTAAAGTAATAACGCCATTTTTAGATGTTGCTCTTATTAATTTTTTATTACTTCTTAAAACACCATTTAAAGTAGTAACTTCATATTTATCTAATTTAAAAGTATCAACATCATATTTTTTAATCATGTTTTTAGTACTAATAATGTAATAACTACAACCAACCATTAAAACAATACTCAAAATAATAATTATTGTCAAAATAGTATTTAATACATTACCCTTCTTTTTAATAGGTTCTTTTTTTGTTTCTAATTCATTTGTCTTATTCTCTTCCATTTTATTCACCTTTTTTATTATAACAAAAATAAAAAGAAAGTGAAATCACTTTCTTATAAATATTCTTTTATTTTTTTAAATGCACTTTCATTTTCTAAATCAGTTTCAGCAAGTTCATTTAATATTTTCTTTTGTTCACGATCAAGTTTAGTTGGAGTAATAACCTTAATAATAACATACATGTCACCTTTACGACCAGTATTAACGTCAGCAACACCTTTACCTCTTAAACGTTGTTTATCACCCGATTGCGTACCAGCATCAATAGCAAGTTTCACAGTACCATCTAAAGTTGGAAGTTCTTTTTTACAACCAAATATGGCATCAGTTATAGTTATCGGTAATTCAACATAAATATCATTTTCTTCTCTTTTGAAAAGAGGATGTTCTTTAACTTGAAATTCTAAATAAATATCGCCATTAGGGCCACCATTAGTTCCAGCTTCACCTTTACCAGCAAGTCTTAATTGATTACCAGTATCAACACCAGCAGGAATCTTAACTTCTAACTCTTTTTTAGCTTTAATTTTACCCGTTCCACGACAATTAGAACAAGTTGTTTCATATGTTTCACCAGTGCCACCACAACTAGGACAAGTAGTTTTAGACATAAATGAACCAAATAAAGTTCTTTGTTCACTAGTAACTGTTCCACTACCATGACAATTAGAACATGTTTTTACGCCTTTACCACCTTTACCATTACATTCAGGGCAACTATCAGTTGAATCAATTGTTAAATTTTTCTTACAGCCAAAAACCGCTTCTTCAAAAGTTAAATTAATATTGATTAAACGATCACGACCTTTAGTCGCACGACTCTTTGAAGAACGACCGCCACCAAAGTTAAAACCAAAGCCACTTTCACCAAAAATACCATCAAAAATGTCTGAGAAGTCAAAGCCACTGAAATCATAGCCACCAGCTGAACCACCAGCATTGTTACTAAAAGCTGCATGACCAAATTGATCATATTGTTTCCTTTTAGTTTCATCTGATAAAACAGCATAAGCTTCTTGAGCCTCTTTAAATTTTTCAGCTGCATCTGGTGCCTTATTAACATCAGGATGATATTGCTTTGCTAATTTTCTAAATGCACTTTTTATTTCATCAGCACTAGCTGTTTTACTAACACCAAGTACTTCATAATAATCTCTTTTATTCATAAAATACACCTACTTACTAATATATGTATTAAATTCCTCTATATAACTATCAAATAATTTTATAGCATTTAACACTACATCTTTTTTAGTAATATCGATTCCAAGCGTCATCAAAGATTCACGAGGATTCATTCTACCACCTATTTTTAAGAATTCCCGATAATTTTTTAACATTTCTTGATTACCTTTAAATATCTCCATTGCAATATAACTTGCTATCGATAACCCTGTTGCGTATTTATAAACATAAAAATCATAATAGAAATGTGGAATTCTTGCCCATTCATTTTGAATTTCTTTATCAATTATAACATTATTACCAAAATATTCTTTAACTAATTTATAGTAATTATCACATAAATAATCACTTGTTAAAATTATTCCCTTTTTACTATCTAAAACCATCTTTTTTTCAAATTCAGCAAACATTGTTTGACGATAAATAGTTGCTTTAAATAAATCTAATAAATTATTTAAAACTAAAATTTTAGTTTTTTCATCACTTTCTTTTAATAAATAATTAGCAAGTAACATCTCATTCACAGTTGAAGCAATTTCAGCAACAAAAATTTGATAATTACTATTTTTATAACTATTATTTTTTATTGAAAAGTAAGAATGCATTGAATGTCCAAGTTCATGAGCTAAAGTTGATATATCATTTAATTTTCCTTCAAAATTCATTAAAATGAAAGGATTAGTTAAAAAACTACCTGAGGAATATGCTCCTCCTCTTTTACCTTTATTATTATAAATATCGATCCATTTTTCATCAAAAGCTTTTTCTAATATTTTGGTATAATCATCACCAAAAATACTTAATGCTTTTAAAACAATTTCTTTAGCTTCTGAAAAACTATAATTAGCAGAATCATTATCTATTAATTCTACATAAGTATCATATAAATGCGATTTTTTTAATTTCAAAACTTTATTTCGCAAATTATAGTATTTATAAATAACATTCATATTTTCATGAACAGTTTTAATTAAAGTATCATAGACTTCAACATCAATATCATCAGCAAACAAACTTTGTTCTAAAGGATTTGAATACTTATAAACATTACTAATACCATTTAAAGTATTTACATAACCACTATAAGTTGAAGAAATAGTGTGAATAAATTCACCATATTTATTCATTAACTTTTTAAAAGCACTTCTTCTTACTCTTCTATTTTTAGAATGCGTATAAATAGCATAATTACTTTCAGTTAACTCAACAGTTTTATTTTTTTCATCTTTAATATTACCGAAAGTCATATCAGTATCAGTTAATTTTTCATAAGTATCACTAGAACTATTTAAAGCTTTGGATAATTCTTTAATAATTGCTTCTTCTTGTTCATTTAAAGTATGTTCTTTAAAACGATATATTTCTTTTAAATATATTTCGTATTCTTTTAATTCAGGACATTCTAAATAAAACTTTTCAATCGTTTTATAATTTATTTTTAATAATTGTGGTTCAAAAAAATTAGTTTTTTGAGCATATTTTTGATAAATATTTCTTACTTTATTTACATATTCATCATATTTAGCAACAGTAGTATCACTATCATTATTTAAATGAGCATATGTATATAATTTATCTAAATTCATCTCAAGATAATCAGAATTCTTTAAATAATTATAAAGAGATTCACCACTTTTAAAAACATCTTTTGGTTGTAAAGAAGTTATTTCTTTATCAATTTTTTCAAGCATTTCTAAAAATTGTTCATCATCCTTATAAATTGTTGTTAGATCCCACTTATATTGATCATCTATTTCATTTCTCTTTTTTTGACGATTGGCCATATTATCTCCTTAACAAGCGAAAGTTCTAGTTAAAAACTAGAACTCCACTTTTATTTTTCTTCATATTCTGCATCTTTAACATTATCTTTAGAATTAGAATCAGTATTATTAGCATTATCAGCACTTTGATTATTCTTTGCTGCTTCTTCGTAAACCTTAGTAGCTAATTTTTGCATAGTTTCATTTAAAGCATCTTTTTTAGATTTAATTGCATCTAAATCATTTTTTTCTAAAGCTTCTTTTAATTCTTTTACTTCAGTTTCTGCTTTTTCTTTATCACTAGTATCAACTTTATCTCCTAAGTCTTTTATAGCTTTTTCAGTTGCAAATATTGTTTGTTCAGCTTCATTTTTCAAATCAGCTTCTTCTTTACGTTTATTATCTGCTTCTTTATTTGCTTCAGCTTCTTTTACCATTTTATCAATTTCAGCATCTGTTAAACCTGTAGAACCAGTAATTGTAATAGTTTGTTCTTTATTAGTACCTAAATCTTTAGCTTTAACATTAACAATACCATTAGCATCAATATCGAATGTTACTTCAATTTGTGGAACCCCTCTTGGTGCTGGTGGAATATTACCTAATTGGAAACGACCTAATGTTTTGTTGTCGCTTGCCATACTTCTTTCACCTTGTAATACATGAATATCTACAGCAGGTTGATTATCAGCAGCTGTTGAGAATACTTGAGATTTAGAAGCTGGAATTGTTGTATTTCTTGGAATTAATACCGTCATTACGCCACCCAATGTTTCAATACCAAGTGATAATGGTGTAACATCAAGTAAAACGATATCATTAACTTCTCCAGTTAATACACCACCTTGAATAGCAGCACCCATAGCTACAACTTCATCTGGGTTAACACTCTTATTTGGTTCTTTACCTAATTCTTTACGAACTAATTCTTGAACTCTTGGAATACGAGTAGAACCACCAACTAAAATTACTTTATCAATATCTGATGCTTTTAATTTAGCATCGCTTAAAGCCTTACGAACAGGTTCTAATGTTGAATCAATTAAATCTCTTGTTAAGTCTTCAAATTTAGCTCTTGTTAAGCTCATATCTAAATGTAATGGACCATCACTACCTTGACTTAAGAATGGAAGTGATATTTGAGTAGTTGTTACACCACTTAATTCCTTTTTAGCTTTTTCAGCAGCATCTTTAAGTCTTTGCATAGCCATTTTATCTTTAGTTAAATCAACACCATTTTGACGTTTAAATTCTTCAACTAAATAGTCAACAACAACATTATCGAAATCATCGCCACCTAAGTGATTATTACCACTTGTAGCTTTAACTTCAAATACACCATCACCTAGTTCTAAGATTGAAACATCAAATGTTCCACCACCTAAGTCGTATACTAATATTTTTTCACTCTTATCTTGTTTATCAAAACCATAAGCAAGAGAAGCAGCTGTTGGTTCATTAATAATACGCATTACTTCTAAACCAGCAATTTTACCAGCATCTTTAGTTGCTTGACGTTGAGCATCATTGAAATATGCAGGAACAGTAATAACAGCTTTACTAACAGTTTCTCCTAAATAACTTTCAGCAGTTTTCTTTAAATCACTTAAAATCATTGCTGAAATTTCTTGAGGAGTATAATCCTTACCATTCATATGGATTTTTTTATCAGTACCCATATCTCTCTTAACTGAATAAACAACTTCAGGATTAGTAATCATTTGGTTTTTAGCTTTTTGACCAACAATTATTTCTCCATCTTTAAAAGCTACAACTGAAGGAGTTGTTCTTTCACCTAAAGCATTAGGAATAACTTTAGCTTCGCCACCTTCATAAATAGCAACGCAACTATTAGTTGTACCTAAATCAATACCTATAATTTTACTCATAATTTTCACCTTTCCTTTAGATCTTTTAGATCTATTTATTTACAATTTATTTTTAATTATTGACTTACTTTAACCATAGCAGGTCTAATAACTTTATCCTTTAATAAATATCCTTTTTGTAAAACATCTAAAACCATACCTGGCTCAACACCTTCACGTGTCTCTGTCATTACAGCTTGATGATAAGTTGGATCAAATGGTTTATTATTACCATCAATTGCTTTAACTCCATATTTTTCTAAAGCAGCAATCGCATTACAATAAATCATTTTTACCCCAGCAAGATATTTTTTTACTTCTTCACTAGCATCTTCAGTTTCAAGTTTAATTGCTCTTTCCAAATTATCAATAACTGGAAGCAATTCTTCAACTAAATCTTCATTAGCATATTTAAGCATTCTTGTAACTTCTTCATCTTTACGTTTACGATAGTTAACTAATTCTGCTTTTACTCTTAAATTTTCTTCATTTAAATCATCAATTTCTTTCATGGCTTTTGTTAATTTTTCTAAATGATGATCTCTATGTTCTTTTTTACTTTTGTGGTTTTCTTCGTGACATTCACATTTATTTTCTCCGTGACATTTGCAATTTTCATCACAGTCATTTACTTTATGTTCACAACCACAATCACACTTTTTTTCTTTTTCCACAATATCACTATCCTTCTATATTTTTCTTTATGTATTCAAGTAAAGTTACAACTCTTTCATACTCCATTCGCTTAGGTCCTATTAAAGCAATAGTTCCTTCTTCGCCATGAACAGAATATTTTGTTTTAATGATTGTAACATCATCATCAAAATCATTTTCACTACCAATATAAATGTTAACACCGGAATCATCTTCCTTTATTTTATTTACAATGGTTTGATCATCAAATTTGCTAATTATTTCTCTTATACGATCAGCATTATTAAATTCTGGTTGCATCAAAATGTTACTTGTTCCCTTAACTTTTACTTCAGATCTTGTAAAATCATTAAAAGCATTATAGAAAGCATTATAAAGAATATCATGTTCTTTAATACATTCATTAATAACTGGTTTTACTTCATATTCAAGTTTACTACTAACTTGACTAATAGGTGTTCCAACTATTAATTTATTAATAATTTCAACTGTTTGCTTAATTTCTGCCATATCTACTTTGTTTGACATATTAACATCTCGATGTTCAACATGACCTTTATCAGTTACAACCAACGCAATTAAATGCGTATCAGTAATAGGAACTACTTCTACTTTGGAAACAAGGTTATCATCAGATTGATTACCTAAGACTATAGTTGTATAGCTTGTAAGTTCACTGATAATTTCCATGCTTTTTTCAATAGCGTCAGATAACACTAATGAATTGTTACGAAATATTGTTTGTAACTTCAACATTTCTTCACCAGTTAACTTTTTAGGTTCCATTATATTATCTACATAATAACGATAACCCTTTTCACTAGGAACACGCCCTGATGATGTATGCATTTTTTCAAGCAAACCTAAATCTTCTAAATCCCCCATTTCATTACGAACAGTGGCACTAGAACATTTTAGTTCATCGCATATTGCTTTGGAACCAATTGGTCTTGCTGTTTTAATGTAGTCTTCAACAATAATTTTTAATAATTTTGTTTGACGTTCATTTAGCATATTTTCACCTCTAGCACTCTAAAACCTCAAATGCTAAATTCATTATACTATTATATGTTAGCACTGTCAATATATGAGTGATAATTTTTTTAAAAAAATAAAAAGATAAAATCTAACTTCTACCTTTTCTATTTAAATCATGTGATTGATCAGTTTTTCTTGCTTGATATTTGGCATACATTTCTTTATTAAATAATAATTCATCACGACTTTTATCATTTAAAGAAAATCAGATATTATTTGACGCAATAAATTTTTATCACAGCCAGGAGGAATATTTTTCATAAATTAGTAATCATTATTTTGGCAAACCACCATTGAACCCCAAGAAAAAGCCAATAAAAGTAATAGCTAACAATATAAAGGCAAAAATGGCTCCATAAAGAATAGCTCTATTTTCATAATATTCTTTCATTTCTTCTTGAGTCATTTTTTCAATTTGCTTACGTGCCATATTCTATCACCACTTTAATGTTATCACATTGAACTCATTTTAGCAATAACTATTATTTTCTCTAAAATAACATTTTATACTATCTTAAAGTATTTTTATTATAAAAAAAGTTATACTAAATCTAGAGATGATCTTATGACATGTTTAATTATTTTTTTATTAAAACTTATTGAAAATGCCTTATCAACTTTAAGATTAATTTTAGTTGCTAATGGTAAAAAATTTATTGGTTCAGTTCTAATGTTTATCATATCTATTGTCTGGGCTTTATCAGCAACCTATGTAGTAATTAAAGCCAATGTTTTAAATATGGTTTCTTTTGCTTTAGGTGCTACAATCGGTTCATATATTGGTAGTATTCTTGAAGAAAAACTTGCTCTTGGTAATATTATTATCTCTTTTGTTACTAATTTTAATGAATATGATCTATTTAAAAAATTATTTACTAAATATGAAACTTTTATTGTAAAAAACGATAATCAATATAATTTTAAAATAATAACTAAAAGAAAATATAAACATAAAATAATTAATACAATTAAAAATGTTGATAAATCTATAAATATAGTTATAGAAAAAATAAGTGTTATTTAAAATATTCACGAAAGTGATTTTCACCAGTTATAACTAATGTTTCAATTATTTCTAATCTTTTATCTAATTTGTCTTTTTTAAGACGAATTAAAAGTTCATCTTTATACTTAGGATATTTAATACATAAAGGATAAATATTTAATAATTCTTTATAAATAAGAATCATCGTTTCTAAATCAATTTCTTTAGTAACATTACTATTTGGTACTTTTCTATAAACAAAGAATGGTTCTTCTAAAATAGCTATTTTTTCGGATTTACACATAGCTTCTAAAGTAAAAACCATATCTTCAAATCTTTGTTTAATCGGAAATTTTAAATTTTCAATTAAGTTTCTTTTAAAACATTTAGTTGGAACACCCAAATGAGTAGAATTAGCAATTATTTCTTTAAGAGTTTTATAAGGCTGTTTTTTTAAAGTCAAATTGCCATTTTCATTTTTTATATAATTTAAAATTATAATGTCTTCATCGATTATTAAATTATTTAAATTTTCTAAAGCATTTTCACATAAATAGTCATCACTATCTAAAAAAACAATATATTCACCAATTGCTACTTCTAAGCCTAAATTTCTAGCGCCACCAGCTTGTAAATGCGGCGTTTTTAAGATTTTAACAGGATAATTTTTAACTATATCTAAACTATTATCAGTAGAAGCATCATCAATAAATATCACTTCATAATCTTTAAACGTTTGTTTAAAAACACTATCTAAACATTCCTTTATATAAGGTTCTTTATTATAATTAGGTATTATAATTGAAAACTTAACCAATTAAATCATCCCATTCTTTTAATATTTTATTATTATCATAATAATAGTTTTTAACATTATTTTTTAATTTATTCTTTTTTTCTAAAATATCAGGTATTTTTTCTTCATATGAAGCTAAATTATCCCGACTTAAAATAAAACCATTATTTTCATTTATTTGTTCAAAAGCCGCTTCAAAATCCGTAGTAATACAAGGAACACCTAATATTAAAGCTTCGGTTAAAGCAAGCCCCCAAGTTTCATCATCACTTAATAAAACTTCATAATCACACTTTTGCATTATATTATAAGGATTATCTAAAAAACCAAGCCAAACAAAATAATCATCTAAACCCTTAAAATATTCAAGCATTTCAAGTTTTCTTTCTGGATAATGATTATCTCCAATAACATACCATTTAAAAGGAATGTTTTTATTTTTTAAAATATTAGCTAAATAAGCCATTCTAATGAAACCTTTTTCTTTACAAATTCTTGCTGTTGTTACTAAATTTAAACATGATTGAAATTGAATATCTATTGGTTCTAAAGCTTTTTTTCTTATTTCTTCTTGTTCAATTACATTGTAAATAGTTAATACTTTAGATTTCAAATAAGGATATTTAGTTATTAATTTATTAGCAGCCGTTTTACTTACTACTACTATTTTATCTAAAGCAGCAATTTCTTCCTTGTCATTAAAAACTGATGTTTCCAATTTGAAAAAATAATGAACCCAAAGAATAGTTTGTTTTCTTTTTATTTGTTTAATCTCATCAAAAGTATGATAACGATTAGTTGCAATTATTAATGTATCAAATTGAAAGTCAAAGTCAGCAACTTTACCTACTTTTGCATATTTTCTAAAGCGATCAAGTAATTTTTGATCAGAAGTATCATCAACATAAGCTAAATATATTTCATAATTTTTTAAATTTTTTATTAGACTTAACATAGCAATTTCGGTACCACCTAATGCCATTAATGGTCTAAAAAGCAATATTTTTTTCATTATTACACCCAAGTTAAAACTAACATATATAAAAACATTTGTCAAATCAAAAAAATATGTTAAAATATCTGCAGGTGATGAACTTTGGAAAAAATCAATGTACTATGTCCTGCTAAAATTAATCTTTTTTTAAACATTATTGGTAAAAATGATGGTATGCATGATATGCATATGATCAATCAAACTGTTGACTTGTATGATACTTTAGAAATAAGTGTTAATGGCACTCTATTTGATCATTTTGAATGCAATAATAGTCAAATTGATACAAATGATAATTCAGTTTTAAAAGCCTTAAAAATAATGCGCTATTTATATGACATTAGATTGGGATTCGATATTAAACTTACTAAACGTATTCCTTTAGAATCAGGACTTGGTGGTGAAAGCACAGATGCTGCAGGTTTAATCTTGGGAATTAATGATCTTTTCAAACTTAATTTAGACATGGAGACTTTAATAAAAATTGGATTGATGATTGGCGCAGATGTACCTTTTTGTTTAGTTGGGGGTACAGCTTTAGTAAGTGAAATTGGTAATGTCATTAAACCTATTCAAAGATTAATTGATAATTATGTTATTATAAAGCCTGATTTTGGTTTAAAAACAAAAGATATGTTTCAAAAATTTGATCAATCATTCCCCGTATATAAAGTTCTTGATGAATTATGTATTGGTTGGAATGACTTTGAAATTGTAGCTCCTCTAGAAATTCAAACATATAAAGAAAGACTTATTAACAATGGAGCTTTCACTGCTAATATGAGTGGTTCAGGATCGGCTGTTATTGGCTATTTTCACGATACAAAATCCCAGTTAAGAACTTACAAATTATTGCGAAAATTTTTTGAAATTTACCCAGTAATGGCATGTGATGGTGTTGAGATATTAAATAAGAAGAGCCTTTGTTAGTCTCTTCTTATTTCGTTCCCGTCAAATTTGACATCTAATATTTTTTTACTTGAAAGAAAATCACATAAATGAACAAGTTTTTGAGCATCACTGGTTGGAAGGGCTAAAACAACATCACTATAATCGCTTTTATTCCATTCACCCATATGACTTTCAATAGCACTTGCTGCATATTCAATTTCTTCTTTAGTTAATTCTAAAGCACTTTCAGAATCTCTTAAACATATAGCACATATTAAAGGATGTTCATGTTTAGTATATTTATCAGCTGTAACACCGTGTTTAAAGCCATCATGAACCATAATAGCAAAACGTAACAAATCTTTTTGATCATCAGTAAAAGCTGAACCAAAGGTTTTAGTATTAACAATTTCATTTAATATGTAACAAGCTACTTTAGAATGACGAACTAAACCACCTTCACCACTGGCAAAAGCTGGATGATATTTTCCAGTTGATGAAGCAGCTATAGTAAAGAAGTAATTTGGTAATAGATCTAAAAACTTTTCAGCACTTCTTCTAATGCGATCATTTTTTATATAATTTAATTCGGTTTTAAATATTTCAGTTTTATTCATAATCTAACAACTCCACTAATACTTCATTTTCAACATAAATGTTTTGATAAGGTATTTTTAATTTTCTATTTTTTATTTCTAATTTGTTTTCTTTTAAAAGTTTTTTGATCAATTTATTTTCTTCTAATTCAATATTGTATTTAATTTTAAAATTATCTAAATCAATACCATCTATTTTTCTTAAACCTAAGATAAGTTCATATATGATCTTATCTTTTTTAGTAATTATTTCTTTTTCAGATTCATAAATAGAAGCTAAATAATTGCTCATTGAACGTGTATTGGTATAACGAATATTTTTCATATAACCACTCGCATTAAGACCAAAACCATAGTATTCTAAATTATTCCAATAAGTTAAATTGTGTTTACTAAAACGATTATTTCTAGCAAAATTGCTAATTTCATAGTGTTTAAAACCATTTTGAGTTAACTTTTCAATTATTGTTTTATACATTAAATAATCTAAATCTTCATTAATATTAGAAACATTATTAATGCTTAAAAGAGTATGAGGTTCTATTATAAGTGAATATGTTGAAATATGATCAACATTTAAACTTAAAAATTTTTCTAAATCGTCATTTAAAATATCTATTGTCATATTAGGATAAGCATATATTAAATCAACATTGATATTATTTATATATTTTTTTATCAAAGAAATCTTAGATTTAACCTCTTCATAATTATGACTTCGGTGCATATTTTTTAATATTTCTTCATTAAATGTTTGCACTCCAAGACTTATTCGATTAACACCATTGGCACTTAAAAATGCAATCTTTTCTTCTGTTATATCATTAACATTACATTCAAAAGTAAATTCTAAATTTTTACTTAAATTGATCTTTTTGATAATTGCAAATAATACTTTTAATTCATCTATATTTAAACAACTAGGTGTACCACCACCAATATAAAGAGTTTCTATTAATTCATTTTGGTATTTTTCATTTATTTCTTTTTCTAATGCTTTTAAGTATTTTAAAACCATATCATGATTATAAAATATTTTAGCAAAATCACAATATGAACAAATATTAGAACAAAAAGGTATATGAATATATACCGATTTAATATCCTTTTCCATTTTCTTTTTCTTGACCTTGATACTTTTCTAATAAAGATGATCTTTTATTTAAAGCATTAACATATCTAGCTTTTTCTTGTTTAGAATCATCAAAATTACTCAAAATTATATTAATTTGAAGTAATTCTTTAATGTCATTATATAATTCAGGAGCACTTTTAACAGCTTCACTTTCAAACATTTCTTTAATTGTTGATTTAGGAAAACCTATAATAGCTTCAGCAGTTCTTAAAGTTAAACCTTGAGCTAAAAAAGTATGAGCAGCATATAAAGCTTCTTCACTAGTCCATTTAGCTACTTTACCACCATTATGTTCTCCAGCAATTAAACCTTTTTTAGTATTTTCCTTTAAAACTTTGTTTAAATTATTTACAAATTCTCCAGGATTAACGCCAGGTATTATTATTGGTAGTAATATTGCATTTTTGCGAACAAAGCTAAGAGCTTTATCAACTGAACTAGTTGAAATATTTAAAGATGCTGCTGTTTCTTCAATTGTTAGTCCTTCTTCAATAATTGGATTAATTCTTAATAAAGCTATTTTTAATTTTTCTAATTCACTTTTCATTTTTTACTCCTCATCCATACTTAATACTGCTAAGAAAGCTTCTTGTGGTAATTCAACACTACCTATTTGTTTCATTTTCTTTTTGCCTTCTTTTTGTTTTTCTAAAAGTTTTTTCTTACGTGAAACATCGCCACCATAACATTTTGCTAAAACATTTTTGCGAACGGCTTTAACATCAGCACGAGCTATTACCTTACTACCAATACTAGCTTGAATTGGTACTTCAAACTGTTGTCTCGGAATTATTTTTCTTAATGATTCAACTAAAGCACGGCCTCGATTATAAGCAAAATCTTTATGAACGATTATACTTAAAGCATCAACTACTTCACCATTAAGTAAAATATCCATTTTTACTAAATCACTTGTTTTATAACCAATAAGTTCATAATCAAAAGAAGCATAACCTTTAGTAACTGATTTTAATTTATCAAAGAAATCATAAACGATTTCACTTAGAGGAATTTCATAATGGATATTTACCCGCGTTTGATCTAAATATTCCATATTTACATAGGTTCCTCTTTTATCTTGACATAGTTCCATAATAGGGCCTATATACTCGGATGGCGTAAAAATATTCGTTCTAATATAAGGTTCTTTTATATCAGCAATTAACCCTCGATCTGGAAGTTTAATTGGACTATCAACATTAATTACAGTGCGATCAGTCAAAGTTACTTCATATATAACCGAAGGACTAGTCGCGATTAAATCAATATTAAATTCTCTTCTTATACGTTCTTCAATAATATCCATATGTAGTAAGCCTAAGAAACCACAACGGAAACCAAAACCTAAAGCTTTTGACGTTTCTGGCTCGAATTCTAAAGCAGCATCACATAATTTCAATTTATCTAAAGCTTCACGCAAATCATTATATTTAGATGTTTCTAAAGGATATAAGCCACAGAAAACCATTGGTTTCATAGGTTTATAACCATGTAATGGAGCTACTTCCATTCCATCTAAAGTAATAGTGTCACCAACTTTAACATCTTTAATACTCTTAATTGCAGCTGATAAAAAGCCTACTTCCCCAGCTACTAATTCAGTGACATTTCTCTCTTTAGGTGTATGTACACCCATTTCTACAACATCATAAGTAGCATTAGTGGCAAGCATTTTAATTTTATCCCCTACTTTTATTTTACCGTCAAATAAACGAACTAAAGCAACTACACCACGGTACGAATCATAATAACTATCAAATATTAAAGCACGAGTATTGGCATTAACGTCCCCTTTAGGTGCTGGTACTCTTTCAATTACCGCATCAACAAGTTCTTGAATACCAATTCCATTTTTAGCACTTGTTAAAATTACTTCATCACGTGAAAAACCAATTTGTTCTAATTCATCTAACACTTTAGGAACATCAGCATTTGGTAAGTCGATCTTATTAATTACAGGAATTATAGTTAAATCAGCATCCAAAGCCAAATAAAGATTGGCCAAAGTTTGGGCTTCAACACCTTGAGCAGCATCAACAACTAAAATAGCTCCTTCACAAGCAGCAAGTGATCTTGAAACTTCATATGTAAAATCAACATGCCCAGGAGTATCGATCAAATGTAAAAGATATCCCTTATAATTTAATTGAACAGCATTAAGCTTGATTGTTATTCCTCTTTCTCTTTCAAGTTCCATATTATCAAGTATTTGATCTTGCATTTGACGTTTATTTAAAGCACCTGTTAACTCTAAAATACGGTCAGCAAGTGTACTTTTACCATGATCTATATGAGCAATAATAGAAAAATTGCGAATTTTTTCGTTCATTTGTATCACCAAGTGTTATTATAACAAAAAAAGTCAAGAAAAAAAAGCCATAAGGCTTTTTTACTTACAAGTTCCTGTTGATGATGTAACTTTACCAGTAGCATCTGTTTCAACTTTTAATCCTTTGAATTGACCATCTGTATAATGATAGCAAGAAGTATTAACTTGACATCTCTTTACCTCAACTTTTACATAAGAAGGCATATCACCAGAGATATTTAAGTTTTTAACAAATGTGCTTGCTGTTGTTGCATCGCTATACTCTAAAGTACAACCTGTTGATTCCGAACAAGCAGCTATAGTTTCAGCACTATCAGCAGTAGTACCAAAAGTACCATATGCTTCAGATGCTCCAGATGATGCACAAGCATTAGCAATTTGCTTATTTATTTCTTTTACAGAAGTTTCTGCTGCTTCATTACTTTTACCACTAATCATTGGAACAATTATTGTCATAGATACTGCGGCAACAATGGCTAAAATAACAATTACAGCTAAAAGTTCAATTAAAGTAAAACCTTTCTTGTTCATTTTTTTCATTTTGTATCCTCCTTTATTTTACATATATAATATAACACAGAAACAAAAAAATAGTCAATAAAATTAGACTTAATTTTACAAAAGGAAAGGGATTACTCTCTTTCCTTATTATAATTTAAACAAAGCTCATCTAATTCAGCAATTAAAGGATCAGCCTCTGAAAAATCGTGCAAACGACAGCCAGAAGCATATATATGACCACCGCCATTAAAATGCGATGCTACTTCATTTATAATTGGGCCTCTTGATCGAAGAGATGTTCTAATATAACCATTAGCTTTATCTTCACTCATCATAACCCATACAATTATTTCTTCAATATAATTAAAATTATTAATCATATTTCCAGCAGTTGCAGCATCAACATCATATTCTTTAAAAACATCATCAGTTAATTTAATATAAGCAAGGCCATTTTCTGTAACTGTTAAATTATTAGCTATATATCCTTGAAATTTATATTCTTTTAAAGGACGCATATATAAATTTTCATAAAGTCCTGTGATTTCAAGTCCCGTTTTTTTAATTAACTTAGAAACAAGTTCAAATGTTCTTGGACTAGTATAATAGTATAAAAAACGATTTGTATCGGAAACAATCCCGATATATAGTTTTTCAGCTATTTCACGTGTTAACTTTAAAGGAGTTTTAAATAATAATTCCAGTATTAATTGACATGTACTACTTGCACTATCGTCACTTATTTCGATATCACAATATTTATCAACAACAGGATGATGATCAATTTTTATTTTGGTTGTGAATCTTTCAGGATCAACACCATCAACTCTTTTTTTATCTGGAACATCTAAAACAATTAATAAGCTATCCTCATATAAACTTTCATCAAATTTATCTAAACTTCCTAGATAACGAAATTTAGAAGCTGGTGATCCTACTGCATAAACTTTTTTGTTAGGAAACGTATTTAAAATACTATCTCTTAAAGCAATTTGACTGCATAAAGCATCCGGATCAGGTCCAACATGCCTAGCAATTACAATTGTTTTAGCAGCGCGAATTTTCCAATATATTCTTCTGTAAATATTCATGTTTCACCTATTTAGCAAGTTCGTAAGTATCACGGGCAATCATTAATTCTTCATTAGTTGGAATAACATAACATGGAATTTTTGAAGTGGCAGTTGTAATTAAAGTTTCTTTACCACGACAATCATTTAATTCAGGATCTAATTCAATTCCTAATAAATGTAATCCTTCAACAACTGATGCTCTAGTAGCAATAGAATTTTCACCAACTCCAGCTGTAAAAATAATAGCATCACAACCATCCATTTGGAAGTAATATTTAACAATGTAATCAATGATTCTTCTTACATACATTTTTTGAGCTAAAATACATCTTTCATTACCTGCTTTAATACCATCTTCAATATCTCTAGAATCACTTGAAATTCCACTTATTCCAAGTAAACCACTCTTCTTATTTAAAACAGTATCCATTTCTCTTGGAGTTAAACCAGTTTTTTCAATCATATATGGTACGATTGTTGCATCGATATCCCCACAACGGCTTCCCATGATTAAACCAGCATTTGGTGTTAAGCCCATTGAAGTATTTAGACATTTGCCATTAACAACAGCACTAATACTAGCACCATTACCAATATGGCAAGTTATTAATTTAGTATCATTACGACCTAATAATTCATTAGCACGTAAAGCAACAAACTTATGACTAGTACCATGAGCACCATATCTTCTAATTTTATATTCAGTACACCATTCATAAGGTAAAGCATATAAATAATTTTCTTCTGGCATTGTTTGATGGAATGCAGTATCAAAAACAACTGTTTGAATAGCATTAGGAACAACAGCTTCAGCTGCTCTAATACCAACGATTGCAGCTGGATTATGTAATGGTGCTAATGAACTTAATTCATCAATTTTAGCAATAACTTCTTCCGTTGCAACTACAGTTTTATCAAAATAAGAACCACCTTGAACTATACGATGACCAATACCTTTAATTTCGTCTAAAGAATCAACGATATTATTTGATTTTAACTCTTCAACTAATATTTCAAAAGCTTCTTTATGATTAGGTAATTCTACTTCATGACGAATTTTTTCACCATTTAATTTTATAGTGTAAAAACTATTGTCTAAACCTATTCTTTCAAATACTCCTGAAATTAAAACTTTTTCTTCTGGCATTTCATATGCTTGAAATTTAAGTGATGAGCTACCAGCATTAACAGATAAAATTTTCAAAATAATTCCTCCTTCAAATACATAGATAGTATAACATAAAATATAAAAAAATAGACAAAAAAGTCTATTTTTCTTTATATTCTATAACATTTGCTTCTTTTACTTCATTTTCATTAAATGATTTTGCTATTTTTTTAGAATACTTGCGATAGCAAAAATATGACCAAATATCACTTATAGCATCTAAAATTAATAAACCACCAATAATTCTTACAACTAATTCAGTTACAGCAAATGATTTAAAAATCATAAAAGCACCTAATCCAATAAATAGAACTGCAAATATAATTCCTACCCACCATCTTATATAACCATAGCTCTTAAAATCAATCGCATTTTTTAATTTACCAAAACCATCAAGAACTACAAGCATTCCTGTAACAAAAGGAATTATTGATAAAAGTAATGTTGGATTAAAAAGGATATAAAGCCCAAAAACAATTGATAAAAGTCCTGCTAATAAATTAAATTTGCTTAAATTATTAAAAGAATTTTTACTAAAAAATTTGATCATGTAAATAACGCCATAAAGAATTACAAGTGAACCTACAATATAGTTTACAGCATCACATACAAACTTGGGATTCATAATCATAATAATTCCCATCATCACATAAAGTAATGAAACAAGTAATGAATAATTTTCTAATTTTTTTACAATTTCCATATAACCACCAAAAGAATTATATCATAAAATATTAAAAACGAAAACTTAATTTTTTACTTGAATTTTTAAATTGATATCATTAATATCTTGAATGTGTTCATCTATTTCAATTATTAAATTAAGTGATTCATTAACTTTATAAATATAGTATTCTTTATAATATTTAAGGTCAAAAGTACTAGTATATTCTTCAACATATTTAATAAAATTATAACCTGATATTTGTACATTACCTATTTTCTTTATCGAATAACTAGTATACATATTTAAATTATTATATTTTGTTTCTTCTTCAATACTTTTTGTTTTTGTTAATTTTAATTCAGTAGAAGCTTTACCATAAAATGTTACATTTTCAGTACCATCAATTGTTCTTTCATAGTTTTTATTATTTAGGCTGTAAGTAACAGAAACATTATCTTTATAAATTTTTCCTTTTATTTTGTTATCTTCAATAGTTATTATTCCTTTTTGATCTTTAGTTATAGATAAATTTTTAGTAAGCATGTCTAAGAACTCTTTAGTTATATGAAAATCACTACCAATAGTTATTCTAAGTGTTTTATCAAAACCTAAAAATTTATAAATAACAAGATATTCTCTAATAGTCCAATCTTGTTGCTCAGTATAGTATATTTCGTCATTATACTTTACATAGCCTTTCTTTTTACCAGATGTTATACATGCTTCTTCACATATATCTGGTATAAAACCTATACTAAATTTAATATTAGTTTTATCATAAGTAAATTCTGGCTTATAGCCATCTTGTTTAAAGTTTTCTGGTAAAGATATTTTATATCTAAATTCTTCCTCAACAAATTCATAATCGACATTTTTATCAGAATACTTTAAATTTTCTCTTTTATCAGAATCTAATTCTATATCAGATGTTTCTACATCTTTTTCTTGTATTTCTAAATATTTATATTCGTTATTATATTTTAAAGTATTCATTATTAATTCAGCAGAATCAACTAATAAACTAAATTCATTTTGTTTAGCATTTAAAGTTACCATTGTTAAATTTAATTCACTTAAACCAATTAAAACCATAGAATTTTCTTTCGTAACATCATTTTCAAATATAAGTCGATAACCTTCATTATTTTTAAATTTGTAATTATTTTTTTGACTTATTAATTTATAATCTTTAGCATTATTTAAATAATTAAAAACAATATTATCTACTAAAGTATCAAAAGAATATCCATTTTCTACAGTACTTATTTTTTTATTTTCAAATATTATATTAGCATTATCATCAATTAATTCTAAATAATTGTCATTCTTTTTTAAATTAAAACGAGAACTATAATCAAAACTTAAAATTTCATCTTTATAGTTCTTAATAGTTGTATCGGCATTTTTTTGTAATTTAAAAACTAATATAACAATTATAATAACAACTAAAAATAATACTATTAGTAATTTTCCCCATTTTTTCATATTTTACCTCTATAATTTATACTAAAGTAATTTTCTTCATTTTTAAGTGTAATTGTATTTGTATCATTACTAACAACTATTTTATAAATATCATTAGTTATTAATTGATAATCTTTACTTAATAATTGATTTACATATAAATTCATATAATCTTTTATACTTAAAAGTTGATTACTATTATATTTAACTAAAACTTCTAAATATTTATCATATGAAGTAATTCTAGTAACATTATTTAAATATATTTCTTTCACATCAATATCTTGCATATAGTATTCATATATTTTAGAATCATAATCAAATACTGGTGTTTCTATTTTAGAAACTGTATTGCTATATAATTCTGGTTTTAACAAAGAAAGTTGATAAACTTTAATATTTGAAAAATCGCTTCTTTGTAATTTATGAGCAATACTATATAAGTAAATAGAAGAATAATTAGAAACTGTTGAATTATATTGTTTACTATTCACAATACCTATTAATTCATTAGAAAGTGAAAATACTGGAGCTCCTACTTCACTTTGCAAAATTGGCATATTCGTTTTAACAATTTCATCAGAAGAATTTAAAAATTGCCCAACTTTTATTTTTACTGATAATCCATTGGGATTAGTAAGAGCTATTTTTAAGTTTTTACTATAATTAGAATCAAAACTATATTTTTTTATTGGTACACCTGCTTTTTGATCTAACTTTAAAATTATGACATCAAAGTATGATGACAAAGATACAATACCATCAACATTATAGATTTTATTATCTAAATCTTTAACTATTAAATAATCATTACTAATTAGATATTCTTGAAACCAAGTATAATTAGTAACTATTATGCCTTCAGCTATAAAAAAGCCCGTACAACTAGATGTAACACCATTTTGATCACCAATTGTGCTTAAGTTAACTATTGATTTTTGATTTGCATTATAAATTTTTTCAATACTAGTTTTATCTTGATCAGTATAAGTATAGTCATCAATTATATTGTATTGATTGTTATTTTCAGAATTTTCTATTAATTCGGCACCACCAATAGCATCGTATGAATAACTACTTAAGTAAAGCACTCTAGCATCAGTATTGTTTATAAGTGTTACTTCAACATCAATATCCCCAACAGCATTTTTAACTGCTTTAGTAAGTTTATCTTCAGCTTCAAAATTAGCATTTATAATTCTAAAATCAATATAGCATATTGCCATATAACATCTTACTTTTGATACTTTTAATTTCTCATAAGTATTAATTTTATAATTAAATATTCCACTGACCATATAATTATATTTTTCTTCTTTGCTTTTAGTAAAATGATAAATATCATAATCTTTATCATCAGGAATTTCAGAGTCATCTGCACAATATTCTAAAAATTTATCATATTTAGCTTTTTGAGTAAAATAATCATTTTTTTGTTCAGTATTAGGTTTACCAATTATAGCTGATAATGCTTCAAAAGCTTTATTTAAAACAATACTTTCATTAGCATTTGCTAATTCAATTTCTGGCTCTTCTATTATATAATCAGGATCTAATTTTGACTTAATAGAATTTTCTTTAGAATCTTTTAAAAGATCAATTTTATTTACACTAAAAGTAGGAAAAGCAAAGGTATATGTAAAAATGATCATAATTGTCAGTATTAATGAAGCTATTATTAATTTTATTTTCATAAATCACCTAAAATATTTTGACCTTTCCTCTTTTAATATTTTTACAATTTCTAACGATAACTTATTAGCTTTTTGACCATTTAAATAATAATCATGAACGCTTTCAGCAATTGATTCATTAATACTTGAAGCGGCATATCCTGATATTTCCTTAGTGTATTCTAACACATTTATTGCATCTACATTATAAATATTTTTTATGGCCTTTTTGACTATTTCTGCTGATGTTTCATTATTATTTATATCACTAAATGCTCGATAAACCTGTTTTATATTAATATTGTTTACTATCGAGATATTATCAATTCCATACTTTTTAAATACTAAATCAAAGTGTAATTTATGACCTAGTTCATGCATTACTGGCGAATAAATATTGGCATTAGCTGGAAAATGTTTAGATTGAACACCATCATTAACTCTACTTCCAAAATATGATTCATTTAAGAAATATGTACTACTTAATCCCATCATTGTCTTAATATTAAAGCCTGCGTTCGAATGTGCTGAAGGTATTGTTCCGTAAAAGGCTATAACACCTAGTGTAGCATTTTTTTCTATTGCAAATTGACTATCAGCATTATATAAACTTTGAGAAGCATATGCATAATCAAAGATTCCTTTATATTCTTTTTCAGCATAAGCATATATTTCTAATATCTTTTCTAACATAGTATCTGATAATTCGCATAAATTAGCTGTATAAAGTCCATACTTTTCCATCATTTCTTTTTCGTACTTTAAGGTACTAGATTTCTGACAATTAGCTTTTTGAGCATTCGATATTTGTGTCAATTGATTCTTATAATCAGTAAGATTACCTACGTAGCTATTAACATATATACTAGGATCAGCTGTCGTTCTTCTATATACACTTTTATTATATGTTATTTCAGTTCCTTCATTTGAAAAATAGTATCCTTTACTATTACTATTAGTAGGAATGAGAAGAATTACAATGATAATTACAACTAATCCTCCGATAATTAAATATATCCATGAATTTTTTTCTTTTTTAGGCTGGCTATTTTGCTGATTGTAATTATAATTTGGTTCTACATAATTGTTATAATTATAATTTGATTGAACATATTGATTGGGATTTACATAATTATTTAAATTTTGTTGGTTATAATTTATTTGATTATTTTGATTATTAAAATTGGAGTTCTGTTGATTATATATATTGTTTGTTGAATTGATTTGATTATAATTTACTGAATTAATCTGATTGTTTTGACTATAATTACCTGAAAATTGATTTGAATTGTTATTTAAATTTTGATCTTGTTGGCTATAGTTATTTGTATTATTAGCATTTAGATTATTTCCACATTTAGGACAAAAATGACTACCACTATCTAGCTTAGTGCCACATTTATTACAAAACACTTTTTTACTCCCTTTCTCCCTATTGTTAAATTAATTATATAATATTATCCAATTTTATACAATAAAAAACTCCCAAAGGGAGTACAATAAACATTCTGGCGAAGAGTATGGGATTTGAACCCATGTGCCCTTGCGGACAACTTGATTTCGAGTCAAGCTCGTTATAACCACTTCGATAACTCTTCTTTAATAAGATAACACATTTTTTAATTTTTTTCAATTAACCTCTTGATTTTTTTCTAACACTTTGATAAAATTAATTTGTAATTAATTAAACCTTGTGCGGACTGATGTTGATTTCAACATTAGTTGTTGTATTTAGACTCCTATTGGAGTCTTTTTTATTTAAATAATTTGTAAATGTTCTAATAATATTTTTAAACCAATTAAAATTAAAGTTATACTACCTATTAATTTTGAAATATTCTCATATTTGTTTCCAAAGACATTACCTATTTTGACACCAATTACTGAAAAAGAATAGTTAAACCGATTAAAAATACATATGTTAAATTAACTTCTAATTTTACCATATATTTTATTATATTTATATATTTAATTGAAGCAAAATAAAAACCATTGAAAATCAATGGTAATTATCTAAATGGTGTCCCGGAAGGGATTCGAACCCCCGACCGCTGCCTTAGAAGGGCATTGCTCTATCCAACTGAGCTACCGAGACATCCAGTTCTCAATGGAACAAGTAAATTATACAATAGTTTTTGACAGTTTTCAAGAGTTTTTTAACATTAATTCACATTTATTGGTTCAGAATCAACGTTTAAGGCAACATTTTTAATGCCATAATTGGCAATTATCGAATAATTTATACTTTGAGTAACTTCTTTTAAAACAGTTTTACTATCAACATCATTTAAAATACCAGAATCAAAGTTTAAAATAACTTCATCAGTTTCTATTAATGTATCTTTAAGTTTAGCTTTATTATTCATAAAGCTCATTAAACCTGTTAAATAACTATTATTGTTAGCTAATTCATCAATTATAATATTTACTTTTTCACGATCATCATTTAAATATTTAGTAACTGGTACATAATAAAAATCATCATTATATTTATTTAAATAATAAATAGTTATTTGACTAACATTTTTTAAAGAAGTTAAATTATATTCACGATTAATACCAAATGATTTATCTAAAACATTTGGTAATCTAACTTTAGATTGGGGTAATATTTCTAGAGGTTTACCATCTATCAAAATTTTTATACCTTTAACACCTTTAATACTTGTTAAAGAATAAACTAAAGATTCAATAACTTTAACTTCATATTCTTTTTTTGTGTCTAATAATTCTTTAGAAAAATCAATACTTAAAATTTCATCTTTTATACTTATATCATTAACAGTAGTTTCACCATTAATTAAAGCTTTAAAACCACTTGGTATTTTATTTTCACCAGGGCCTCCTTCAATTAAAACATCAATTATTTCTAATGCTTGATCCTCAATACTCTTGGTAAAAAGTGGCATTTCAGTTAGAGCTACATATTGATAGCCATCTAACAAATAAATGTCGTTAACACTTAATTCTTCATTATATTTTAATTCTTGTTTAAACTTAACTGCGTCTTCACTAGGAACTAAACATATAATAAGTAATGTTACTAAAACCGATGCTGATACTAAAATTTTTTTTAAAGAAAATCTTTTTAACATATTTCACCCCAAATTATTTTTTAAAGAAATAGTATTAGTTTAAAACTAATACTATAATGAAATTTCGTTCAATTTTAACAATTCAACAACAGCTACAGCTCTACTTTTTACACCTAATTTTTGCATTACATTTGAAATATGATTTCTTACAGTTTTTTCACTTATTTTTAAATTATTAGCAATATCTTGTGTTGAATTATTTAAAATCAATAAATCAAATACTTCTTTCTCGCGTTTACTTAGAATACTATTTTTCATTTATTCCTCACTTCCTAAGGGTGGTTTATTATATCTCATTGTTATTTTATGCGAGAACGAAAATATTGTTATTCAAATTTAACAGAAATGTATTTTTTTTCTTCAAAGTGTTTTTGAACTAAATTCATTATTTTATTGGCTAAACTCACATCATGTTTATCATTTCTAACAATAACATTAATAGTATTGTCTTGAATTTTAACAAAAGCTTTAAGTTTTAATTCTTGATCAATTTGATCTTCAATTAAATTTTCTAAACCCTTTATTTTTTGCAAATTTTGCATTTTATTATAAGCTTCATTTTTCTTATCAATACTTGCTTCATTATCTAGTAGAATCAACTTTAATACATCTAATTCTTCATTAATTTTTGTTTCTTGTTCTAAACGATAAACCGATATAATATCTGTTTCTTCAATATTGATAACATCGGTATCTTTTTTTGTTTCGCCATTGTTGTTATAAACATCAAGTAAAAGTTCTGATGGCATTGTTACATAATAGACACTTAATGCTAGAATTAAACTAAAAAGTGTTAAAAACCAAATATTTTTTTTATTAATCACTTTATCACCTATTAAATAGTATTAATTCTATTTATTTTTATACCAAAAAAAGAAACATAAAGTTTCTTAATTATTATTTTGATTATAGTAATTACTATAATTATTTTGTTCATAGTTATTATTTACATTATATTCAGGATATCCTTCATAAAGAAATTCTTCTTCATTATTGTTTGATTTATAAATCTCTTGTTTTGTTTCTTTTTGTTTTTCTTTACCTTTTTTATTACAGATATAAGCAATAAAAATAAGGGTCATTAATAAAACTCCACATCCAAAGCCCATTAAGAAGTTAATTGCTTTATTTTGATCATCATTTAAACAAACAATATCATCTTTGGTTTCTTTTTTAACAACATCTAAAGTAAACACATTTATACTACCATCTTCAGCTGTTACTCTTATTACAATTTGACTTCCATTAGTTAGATTTTGATTACCAATTATCTCGTATTTAGCTTTGGGATCTTCTAAAGTTACTTCAAAATTTAAACGATCTTCATTTCCAATAGTTAAGTCATAATTAGAAATATTATTATCAAAATCAAAAGTATAATTCTCTATTTTTATACTTTTTATATTTGCATTAGAACTCAAGCTTGATGATTCTTTAATAATGGTTATTTTATAAGTTTTAATAGTTCCTGCTTGATTTTTTACTTTAATTAAAGCTTCAGTTGTATCACCTTTTAATTCAATAATACGCGGTCCATAAGAAGTAACAAACGAATATTTATTACTAGCAAGAGTTGCTCCTATTTCAACTTCACTGGTTTTAGCTCCTACTTTTAAAATATAATCAGATTTAGTATTTTCAAATTTAATATTATAACCTTTAGCTGAAAGTTGAGTAATAAATTCTTCATCTTCTTTACTAGGACGAGTAACCATTAAAGTATAAGTTTTTTTACTACCACTTTCTGATAAAACAACAATAGAAAATTTATTAATTCCAACTTTAAGTTCTTTTTTACCAGTTCCACTTATTTTACTTTTAGAATCAGTTAAAGTTGCCTCAATAGTAATACTATCAGCATCAACAATTGCAGTGTAATTTAAAGTATCATTTTTAAACGTTTGATCTAATTTATGACCATTAATACTTAAGGAATCTAAAGTATTAATAGATGATAAAACTTTAATATCTAGTTTTAGATTATCCATAGTATATGCTTTATCATCAATATCGCTTCCAGATAAAGAATTTATCATCAATGTACCTGATTTTAATAGTTTTACTTTTAATACACCTATATCAAATTTACCACTTTTTCCAGCAGTATTACTAATGGCAAAGCCACTTGCAGATGAATCACTAACGACAAAATTACTTTTTGGAGTAAAACTTACATAACTAAAACTTTCACCCAAATCATATTTTCCTGTTAAACCTTTAAATTTAACTTGAGTATTAATAGAAATGGTACAACTAATTTCACTATTTAAAGTGGCACCTTCAGGACAACTTAAACTGACATTAACTTCAGCAGCTTTTACAGCAATTGGAAAGATCATTAATAATAAAAGAAGCTTCAAATATTTTTTCATAAAATTCCTCCTTTGAGTAAATATTTGCTTATTTTAATAACATTCATTTCTATTTAATCCGTTGATAATTATCTATTAATACTAATTTCATCTAACAACCCTCTATTCTATTAAAATTATAACATAAATGTTTTAAAATATCACTTAAATAATCTACTATTAGTAAAATTAAAATACAAAAAAAACATATACAAAAAGTATATGTTCAAAAAATATATTCAAAATTTATATATTAGCTTTTTTATTTTCAATGCATTCATCTACAAGTTTAACAAATTCTAAATCAGAAACAGTTGTTGTTTCTTGACTACCAAATTTACGGTAGCTTATTTCTTTGTTATCTCTTTCTTTATCACCAATAACTAAAGTTAAAGGAATTTTCTTAGTTTGACTTTCACGCATTTTATATGATAATTTTTCATTTCTACTATCAAGATTTACTCTTATACCATGAGATAATAACATATCTTTTATTAAAGTTGCATATTCAAGATGAAATTCATTATTAACAGGAATAATATTTACTTGAACTGGAGCAAGCCATAATGGTAAAGCACCCTTAGTTTCTTCTAAAATAAAAGCTGTAAATCTATCAAATGTTCCAAAAATAGCACGATGAAGTACTACTGGTACTTGCTTTTCTCCTTTTGAATCAATATAAGATAAATTAAACCTTCTTGGAAGTAAGAAATCTAATTGACAAGTTGATAAAGTTACTTCTGCTCCAACAGCAGGTTTAACTTCAACATCTAGTTTTGGCCCATAAAAAGCCGCTTCTCCAATGGCTTCATGATAAACTACTCCTAGTTCATTTAAAACCTCACGAAGTTTTGACTCAGCCATATTCCACATATCATCATCATCAAAATATTTTTCTTTATCTTCTTTATCTCTTAAAGATAATCTAAATGTATAATTTTTAATATTAAAATCTTTATAAACATCTAAAATTAAAGAAACAACTTTTTTAAATTCATCTTTAATTTGTTCAGGAGTTACAAATAAATGAGCATCATTTTGACACATGCAACGAACTCTTTCAAGTCCTTTAACAGCACCGCTGGCTTCATATCGAAAATCAGTTGCAAATTCACCTATTCTAATTGGTAAATCACGATAAGAATGAATTTCATTTCCATATATTAACATGTGATGAGGGCAATTCATTGGTCTTAAAACAAATTCTTCATCATCAACTTTCATTGATGGAAACATATTTTCTTTATAATGATCCCAGTGACCAGATGTTTTATATAAATCAACAGTTCCAACACACGGAGTATAAACATGTAAATATCCTAATTCTTGTTCTTTTTTATAAATATAATTTTCAAGTTGTTTTCTAACAATTGCTCCATTTGGAAGCCATAAAGGCATACCCTTTCCTACTAAATCATGATTCATGAAAATATCCAAATCTTTACCAATTTTTCTATGATCTCTTTCTTTAGCTTCTTCTAATTCTTTTAAATGAACATTTAAAGATTCTTCATCATAAAAAGCAACTCCATAAATTCTTTGTAACATTTTATTATTAGCGTCGCCCTTCCAATAAGCACCACTTACTTTTAATAATTTAAAATGTTTAAGTTCTTTTACAGTTTCAACATGTGGCCCTCGACATAAATCCGTGAAATCTCCTTGAGTATAACATGAAATAGTAGTTTCATTTTCATCCATTCTCGAAATCAAATCAATTTTATAAGGATCGTCTTTAAACATTTCTAATGCTTCTTCTTTTGTAAGTTCATGTCTTACTATTCTTTTACCATCTTTAGAAATTTTCTTCATTTCTTTTTCAATTTTAGGCAAATCTTCTTCTGTTAAAGTTACATCACCTAAATCAATATCGTAATAAAAACCATCTTCTATTACAGGTCCTACCCAAAATTTAGCTTGTGGATATAAATGTTTTACTGCTTGTGCAAGTAAATGAGCACAACTATGATTTAATACACTTAATTTTTCGTCTTCTTTAATGTTTACCATTTTTCCTCTTCCTTTCCAATAAAAAAACGCATCCTATTAAAGGAGCGTTTAAACGCGGTACCATCCTACCTTATAACTTAATTTGATAACGGATTAATCCGGAATTCTCTTTCGAGTTCAGCTCTTAGGGAGTAATCATTAATTTTTCTTACTTATTTCCACCAACCATAAGTTCTCTTTAAAGATTAATTAATAATCGTGTCCTATTTCATCGCTTTATATGAATAATAATAGTCTTATTTTTTATGTTTGTCAAGTAAATCTTTTTGACTATATTAATACTTTAATTATATATTTATTCTAACAATTTCTTTTCTTTAATCTTGTATAAGCTAAAGTATATTCACGATTACGGTCTTGTAAATCAGAAAATTCTTTAGCAACATTAGAAACATCTTGATACTTTTCTAAATATTGATCTTTAGAAAACCCATTAATAAATAAATCATCAAGCATTCTTTGAATATATAATGAAACATACATTCTAATGGGGTTAGTAGCTTTACAATAAGCTTCTAATCCAAGTCCCATATGACCCATATTAACACTTGAAAAATAAGAAGGTCGATATAACGGTGAAATTATTTTTAAAATATTTAGAATTTCTTTATCGTTACGAAATTCACGACTTAATGTTTCCATCGAACTCTTAGAAGCAAAATCATTATTACAATAAATAAACGGCAAATGATGTTCATAAAAATACATTGCTAAATAATGATTTAGATAAATCATACCAGATGTAACAATGCGATTACCACAAGCAATATTTTCAAAACATTCTGGTACTCTTTCACCTAATAATTGTTTAGCTATTTTTTTAATTTGATGATATTTATCGATAGAACCATAAGAATCACTTAAAGCATCAGATATTATTGATAAATTTTTAAGTGGCATATAAAGTTCATTAGTATGATCTTCTAAAATTTTTTCAACTTCATCATAATTTAAATTAGTTCTTACTTTTATTAAAGCTTTATCAATTGAACAATCTATAAATTCAAAATTTTTAGTAAATCGGAAAGAAAAAGCAAATGCTCTTTTTTCACCATGACTTAATGCAAAATTATTTATACGTTCAGGAAACATCTGAATATTTTCATCTTCTAAATAAATTGTTGCAAAATGATTATGGGCATATTTATCATAATAACTATTAGGTTTTATAAAACTTAAGTCTACTAAATAAATACCTAATTTAATAGTTCCATCTTGAGACTCTTCAAAAGAAAAAGCATCATCAAAAATTTTAGTTCCATTAGAATCAATAGTAAAGATCAAGCGATCACGCATATCTACTAGTTTAGATGCTAAATCAATTTTTTCAGAAACAGGAAATGTACAAATATTAAATCTTTTATCAAGATGATCAACTAAATTATTTGAATCTATTTTTTCTTTAGAAATAAACATTAATAATTCTTTAAATAAACCTAATTCTTTAGTTGATAAATTATTAAAATTAGTCATAAATTCTATTTTAGTACTTATTTCTTTAATCTCTTCTAAAGTTAAATTTAAGTTAGAAGAATTAATAAATAAAGAAATTATTTTATTATAAAATTCTCTTTTATCAGGCTTTTTTAAATATTCATTGATAATCCTAATTAAAATATTTTTATCCTTTATTTTTATATTATAGACTTCATGATAATAAGACGTTAAAGAGCGAAAATATTCAAAATTATAACGTCTAAAAAGTAAAGAACAAGCTAATTTTTTTAACTTTTTAGGATCAAGCACTGGTAATGGTTTAGTTTTAGTTTCTGATAATGAAAGTTTAGTTTCGATTAAAAAAACTTGAATATATTCTTCTAAAGTTTTTAAATATTCATTTAAAGGATTATTTTCATCAAAGATTTTTTCTTTATTATAAATTAATTCTAAAACGCTTTTTAATTCTTTTTCAACAATTAAAAACTCTTCTTCATTTCGTGGTTTTATATAATTTAAAACTTTATAAACAAATCTTAAATCATCTAAATCAGAACTCAAATTGATCTCAGATATCTTTTTCTTTAAAAAGTCTACTAAAAAACGAATTAAAGAAGTATTTTTACTAATCTTTAATTCTTTTTTGATCGTTTCTAAACTCATTAAACGATTTTTAATGACAATATTTTCAATACTTAAAACTGATCTTTTCATTTATTTCTCAAATTTCTACTGATCATTTCAGAATCAGTTGTTAGTTGTTCTATTCTAGAAATTATTCGCTTAGCTTTCACAGTATCTACCCCTTCTTTACTTAATGAAAGATGTACTTCTAATTCATTTATATTCAAATTAGAGGTAAAAAATGTACTAAGACTTTCTTCCATTCGATATTGAAGAATAGGACAAAGAATTTCATCACGAGCCCATGGTGTCATATTCTCAGCTCCAATATCATCAATTAAAAGAACAGGGATTTTTTTAACTTTTTCAAATATTTCACTGAAATCACTATCAAAACTACTTTTTAATTTTTTTAAAAATGATGGCCAGAAAATAATAGCACTTTTAATATTTTTTCTAGCTAATTCATTAAAAGCAGCCGTTATTAAAAATGTTTTTCCACAACCAAAATTACCATGAAGATATAATCCTTTAGTAGTGGGATCATTAATAAATTTTTTTAAGTATTTTATTACATTATAACGTGCTTTATCATCAGTATAAATATCTTTCATACGAGCAATTTTAATATTCTCAGGAATATCTACATAATAAACATTTTTTAAAAATGATGTTTCTTTTAACATTTTTTCCTGATATTTACAAGAACGATAGTTAAATTCAATGTGATCACCTTTACAAGTTGGAATATAAGCATAACCTTCTATTTTATTTTGACATTCTAATAAAGATTTACAATGAAGACAATGATCATATTCAATTGCACTATCTTCTAATTCAGAAGTATAACGAATTAAAACATCTTCTTTAATTCTTAACTTAGAAATAAGCCTTTGAAATTTTTCATCTTTCATTGCTTCAGTAAATGATTTTTTTAAATTGGTTTCTAATTCAGGACTTATGGTTGCCATATTACTTATTTTTAACATATTTTCACCTACTTAAATTCACTTAATAAATCTTCAATTTCTTGTTTTTCTTCATTAGTTGCTTCTACTAAATCGATCTTCTCATCTAACCATTTAGGAGTTGGTTTTATAGTTGAAGTTTTAGAAGTCGTATTTATAACTGTTGTCCCTACTTTTTTCTTTTGATATTCTTTTTTCGCCATAGCCATTGCTTCTTCAACAGTTTCAATATTAGCACGTTTCCATTGACTAGCAACTGCATCAACATAATTTTTAGGTAATTTATTATCATTTATTCTTAAAACATAATCGATTAAAACATTTACGACCCCGGCTTTTAAATCCATATCACATAATAAATGTTCTAGTAAATTGGTATCATTTTTACTCAATGTTGCCCCATTATATTTACTAAGAAGAAAATCCCTTGGTGATGTTGTTTCAAAAGCATAAATAGCTTTAGCTTTTTTAGAAGTACTAGGTACACTTGAACGTAAGCGTTCCGGTTGAGTTCGATAAATAAGTGTCGGATTTTTACCACCATTTTCAAAACTATAGTATTGAGCACAATTATCTTTTAATAATGATTTATCAATCATTTTTTTATCATCAATTGAATTACTAATTAATTCTTTGATCGAATCAGTATCAAGGTTATAAATAAAAGATAGTTTACAAATATAATCTTTGATTTCTTTCGTAATGCTTCTTTTGTTTAACATTTCATCAGGTATCATATTTAAAATTAAATTTAAATCCATACCATTATTTAGTTGAACATTATTAAAATTCTTTTTTCTTATTTGGTCATAAGCTCCTTCAGATTGATCAAGAGCCATTGTTTCAAATATATCTGTAAAATTACAAGAAATATCTGTGTATCCATTCATATCAATATGAGGAATACTAAAATAATCAACAAGTTTTTTATATTCACTTTTACCAAGATTAGTATATAAAACAGTATTTAAGAGTGGATTATTAAAAATATCATGAGGATTAAGAGGTGAATATAATTCATATATATAATTATTTACACTATCTTTTTTTAAATAAGTTTTTATAAGACCAACTGCTTCTAATTTTTGACGACTTTCAAAAATTGAAGTTAAACTAACACCAATTTTCCTTGCCAATTCTTCATGTAAATATTCTTCTGATGTAAAACTTGTTCGATCTAAATTTGACCATAATGTAAAGTATAGACTAATGGCTAAAGCACCAACTATTGGTTGGTATAACATGACTAAAATTTCGCGATCTGAATCGTTTAAAATGGTCTTATTTACAACAATATAAATGTCTTTTGATACAATCGCGTCATTCACCTTAACCACCTCATTTATAGTTTATCATAAAAAAAAGTTCTTTCAAGAACTTTCTTAGATATTTTCAACATTATGGTAAACATTTTGAACATCATCAATATCATCAAGTAATCCAAGCAATTTTCTAACAATATCAAGATCTTCACCACTTAAATTAACCATTTCTTTTGGAACCCAAGCAATTTCTGATGCAACAACATTCATTTTTGATAAAGCATCATTAATAGCATAAAGAAGTGTTGGATCAGCATAAACAATAACTGTATCGTTTTCAGTTTCCATATCATCAACATCAATAGAAGCTTCAATTAAAGTTTCAAGCACTTCTTCTTCCGTTACTCCACGAACCCCTACTACCGCATTATGATCATACATGAATTGAACACTACCTTGATTACCCATTTTAACATTGGTTTTATTTAATGCTGCGCGAAGATTACTTACTGATCGATTAACATTGTCAGTTAAACACTCAACAATAAACGTTGATCCGGCTGGACCAAATAGTTCATAGCGAACAGTTTGATAGTTTTCATCAACACCACTATTAACTTTATCAATAGCTCTTTTAATTATATCTGATGGTACTTGCTCACTACGAGCTTTTTCTACTAATCTTCTTAAAGCTAAATTACCATCAACTTCAGTTCCACCACTTTTAGCTACCTGATATATTTCACGTGCATACATCGAGTATACTTTAGCTTTAGCTGCTCCCGTTTTTTGTTTGCTTGCAGCTATATTTGGAAATCTTCCCATAAATTACCTACTTTCTATCTGCACATTTAGATAAAGCGTCACGAGCTGCTTCTTGCTCAGCTTCCTTTTTACTATGTGCTATTCCTTTTCCATAAATTCGCCCATCAATTTTTACTACACTCGTGAAAGTTTTAAAGTGCGCTGGGCCAGTTTCATTAGTTATTTCATATTCAAGTGATTTTTTGTCGGTTTGAACATATTCTTGCAAAGTTGATTTGTAATCATGTAAATAAAATAATTGATCTTTAGTTTCTAAAATAATTGGAAGAACATATTTATAAATAAACTTTTTAACACTTTCTAATCCTTTATCTAAAAACATCGCTCCAATGAAAGCTTCAAAAATATCAGCGACAATTGCTTTACGCATACGTCCGCCACTTTCTTCTTCGCCAACACCTAATAATAAAAATTCATTCAGACCAAGTTTAAGTGAATAATTATATAAAGCTTCTTCACAAACATAATTAGCACGAATTTTAGTCATTTCACCTTCTGGATAAGTTGTATTATTGTAAAGGTATTCACTCATTACTAATTCTAAAACAGCATCACCCAAATATTCTAAACGTTCATAACTAATTGTATTATTTTCATTCGCATATGATGTATGAGTAAATGCTCGAATATAAAGATCTTTATTTTTAGTTCTAATGTTAAATTTTGAAAAAACATCCATTTTATCACCTGATTTCTTTTATATTATATCATAGAACTCAATAATAGTTATTTTTTTTTTATTTTTATGTTATAATTATTTTGGTGAAATTATGAAATATATCATGATTGGAATTATATATTGTTATCGAAATATTCCAGGTAACTTTCACAACTATTGTAATTTTACACCAACTTGTTCCGAATATGCAATGGAATGTTTCATAAAATTTGGTTTTTTTAAAGGATTAAGTTTAACTATTAAAAGAATTATGAAATGTAATTGTTTTCATAAATTAAGTTATGATCCTGTACCGGAAGGAGAAATGAAATGAAAAAGAAAATTTTAATATTATTTATGGCTTGTTTACTATTATGTGGTTGTAAAAAAGATTCATTTGAAGACATTAATATTTATACAACAGCTTATCCCTTTAGATATGTAGTTGAAGCTTTATATGGTGAACATAGTGAGATATCTAGTATTTATCCAGCTGAAGTTGATATTGAAAATTATACTTTAACTGATAAACAAGTTGAATCCTACAGTAAAAAAGCTGATCTTTATATTTTTAATGGTTTAAATAAAGAAAGAGATTATGTAATCCCGATGGTTAAAAATAATAAAAATTTAAAAATCATTAATGCCACTTTAACAATGGATTACGAAAATTCTCAAAATGATCTTTGGTTAAGTCCATCAAATTTATTGATGATTGCCCAAAATATTAAAAATGGTTTAAAAGAATACATATCAAATTATTATTTAGAAGAAGATATTAATAATAATTATGAAACTCTAAGAATTAACCTTTCTAACTTAGATGCTAAATTAAGACTAATTGCAACTAATGCTGACAATAATACTTTAGTTGTCTCTTCAAATACTTTTAAATTTTTAGAAAAATATAACTTTAAAGTTTTAGTTTTAAATAATGATAGTGAAGCTAAAGTTGTTGAAGAAGTAAAAAATTTAATTGAAAAAAAAGAAATTAGTTATGTATTTTTATTAAAGAATGAAGAAATTAATGAAAAAATGGCTTCATTAATAAGTAATACTAACATTAAAGTAGTTTATTTTCATCCTCTTGCTAATTTAAGCGAAGAAGAAGAAAAAAATAAAAATGATTATTTATCAATAATGAACGAAAATATCGAATTAATTAAAGAAGAAGCTTATAATTAGCTTCTTTTTTTCAAAAAAAAACCGCTAAGCGGTTAATTTCATAATGGCGGAGCAGGAGGGATTTGAACCCTCGCACCAGGTTTCCCCGATCTACACCCTTAGCAGGGGCGCCTCTTCAGCCTCTTGAGTACTACTCCGTGCTAATTACAATAATACATTATTTATTGTTTAAAGTCAATAAAAATGCTAAAAATTATAACAAAAAAAGAGCAAGTGCTCTTAATTTCAAATTGGTGACCCGTACGGGATTTGAACCCATGAATGCATGCGTGAAAGGCATGTGTGTTCAACCACTTCACCAACGGGCCAGAATGGCGCCTCAAGTAGGACTCGAACCTACGACCCCTTGATTAACAGTCAAGTGCTCTAACCGACTGAGCTATTGAGGCGTAAAAATTAAATGGTGGGCCTGAATGGACTTGAACCATCGACCTCACGCTTATCAGGCGTGCGCTCTAACCAGCTGAGCTACAAGCCCATTTAAATCTGCGACTACTAAAGTATATCGTATTTAAATGATTTTGGCAAGTACTTTTTTAATAAATTAATACTTTTTTTGTAAATGTTCATGATTTGAACAATTCGTTTGTATTATACATAATAATATATTCATTTGTCAATATTTTTTGAAGAAAAAAAGTACTTTTTAGCTGAACTAATAAAAGTTCAGCTATTTTAGTACTAGAATTGATTTTGATTAAATCTTTTTATATTTTTTGATTTAGTGTAAACACCTTCAATATCAGCCCATACACCTTTATCTTCACTATCTATCTTGATTGTTATTTGATCTTCATTTTTAGTTACAATAAGTTTTTCACCATTTACCATAGTTAATGTGTTATCATTAACAGTTAAACTACCATCATATTGTACGGGATAGAAAGTAAAGTTCTCCCCTTCTTGTTTAACCATTATTGATGCTACCTTAGAATCTTTAGTATAAATCATAATTGAATAATTTGTTCCATTAGTATATACTCCATTCCAAGCACTTTGGCTACCACATCCGGTTAAAAATAATGCTGAAATTGTTAAAATTAAGCCGAAAATGACTTTTTTCATATAAACACCCTCTATTCTTTCTAAATATATATTATCATATTTTTGATACAATTAAAATATTATGTTAAAATATTTTTGGTGATTTGCATGATTTTTAAACATCCATTAAAACCAATTTATAATAAAGACTCTAAAATATTGATTTTAGGTTCATTCCCGAGTGTAAAGTCAAGAGAGTGTAAATTCTATTATGGGAATAAAACTAATCGTTTTTGGTCAATTCTAGAGTCTTTATATCAAGTAAAATTAAATACTAATGAAGAAAAAGAAAAATTTCTTTTAGATAACAATATTGCTATTTTTGATGTCATTAAAGAATGTGAAATTGATGGTTCTAAAGATTCTTCAATCAAAAATGTTAAAGTAAATGATATTAATAAAATTTTAAAAGAAACTAAAATTGAATATATTTTTACTACTGGCAAAAAAGCTTTTAGTTATTATAATCTTTATCTAAAAGATAAAACTAAAAAGGAAGCTATTTATCTTCCAAGCCCTTCTAGTGCTAATGCTTCCTTTAATTTAAATGATTTAATTAAAGAATATCAAATTATTCTTGATCTAAATCGTTAAATTCTTGATTTAATGTATTAAATTTAGTACTTATTTTAGTTTTAGGAGCACTTTCAAGTACATACCAACCATTTCTAAACATTAATTCATATGTTTCTCTTTGAAGTGCTAAAGCCTCAATAAATAACTTTTTATAGATTTCAACTAAATGATTATTAGAAGCTTCAGTTAAAGCTACAGCATAATTTTTAGTCATAGATTTTAAATCTGATAATAAAGAATTCATATAATCTTTATCATTAAAACTTTTTCCTTTACTACATTCTACTTTAGGATTAGATATATTACTCATCAGATTCACCACTTTCTAATACTTCTAAAACTTCCCTCATAGCATTATAGAATACCTTAGATGATTTATTAAGGTGTTTTTTTAATATTTCATCTAAAATTTCATTACTGGCATTAAAAGCACATTTATATGCTCCATAATTCCAATTAAAAATGTCAGTTAAATAATCCAAATCTTTTCCACTTATCATATTTGGAACTTTATCATAATTCATTTTATCCCTCCAATAATATTTTGGAAAAAATATAATTTTTTATACAAAAAAACTCTAAAGAAAAATCTTTAGAGTATCGTTAATATTAGGATCCTGTACTAGCTATTTTTTTTGAAAATAATATTAACTAGAAGACAAAGCTTCGATATTCATTATAGATTATTAAATTATTATTTCAATACAATAAACTAAATGTTTATTTGTTTTTTGAAAATTTTTACATTGTAGTTTACATTTCCTTAATTTATTTTTTGTCAAATTCACTTTTAACAAAACTTATATACACTATTAAATAAGAAATAGCTATTAAAAAGCCAGCTAAGATAATGAACATCTAAATAAATTATACTTATACCAATCATTATGATTAATAATGATAACAAAACTATTAAAATTACTTTTAAATATTTGTTTTTAACATTTTTATAAATTAAATATATTAACAATCCATAAAAAGCCATACTCACCATAGAATGTCCAGATGGAAAACTATATTCACTCTCATTTACAATTCTAAATTCTGTCGGTCTTGGTCTTTGAAGAATAAACTTTAAAGCTTGATTTAATATTGTTACTATAACTAAGTTTATACCAATTAAAATTCCTGCTTTTTTGTTTTTAATTAAAATAATAAATTATTTCAGAAAAAAACAAGTCAAAAGCAAACTTTTTAATAAATGCTTATAACTTGTTTAAAAAAACTTTTTTATCAAAAATAAAATTCAATAAATACCGATTTTATCTATAATTAATATATAAATAATTAAATTAAGTAAATTATTTTACTTTTAATATAGTCATTTTCATACCATACATTAGAAAGTGCATTACTTTTTATTTTTCCAAAAATTTGACACACTTAGTAAAAAATTCTATCTGATCTTTATTCAATTCTCCGCTATCGACCATTTGTTGTAATTTTTCCATACTAAACCATTTTACTTCTGACAATTCATCAAATTGAATTGTCAATTTTTTAATATCTAAGTTCATTTTTGTATAGTACATTATATAGCAATCTTTCCCGTCACAACCTCTTTCAAATTCAATTATTTGTTGATTACTAAATCGATACCTAATTCTTCTTTTGCCTCTGTGATAATACCTTGTTTAGGAGTTTCACCATATTTTGGGTGCCAACCCTCCTATCTTAAATATCCATTTATAGGAGTTTACTATGGAATAATAAGAATATTTTTCAATTAAATTCTCATCTTTTAGTGACACACCTTTAGAATTTAATATTCCTATTAATTCAGTTGTTGATTTAAATTCTTTAGCCATTTTTACCTCCTATTAATGAAAAAGACCTTATACTACCCAAACACATTAGTGATGCAAATACAACTTGAATATAACACAGAATAACAAGTAAATTATTTTTTTTACATTTATTTTGATCTGATTGATTGCTAGAATTATAGTTGCTTTCACTATCATTATTATTTTCATTTATGTTTTCTACCATAACTGGTTCTTTAATACCTTCATTAGCTAAAACATTTAGTTGGAGAAATATAAACTCATTTATTGTATTTTATTTACTCTCGATTAAATATTTATTATCTTCATTTACTTGTTGTTGTAATACTTCTAATTCCTTAACATTCTTATTATTTCTTAAAGCTTCCATTTGATTTCTTGCTGATTCATTTAATTGAATAAGTCTATCAGATTGTTTTATATTCATTCTAATCAATTCTGCATTTGTGTTTTCTAAATTATTTAAAATTATTAAATGAAGTAAATCTGTATAATCCCTCATATTTCCATTTTTAGCAAGTTCTGGATTATCTTCACGCCATTCTTTAGCAGTCATACCAAACAATGCAACATTTAATACATCAGCTTCATTTGCATATACAAACTTAATTTGTTGTTCTGTTAAAGTAGGAACAATATATTTTTTTATTGCATCAGTATGAACAACATAGTTTAATTTAGATAATAGTCTATTTGCATGCCATTCAATTTTTTCTTGATATGTTTCATTTCTTTTTAATCTTTCAAATTCTTTAATTAAATATAATTTAAATTAAGGACTAATCCAACTAGCAAACTCGAAAGCAATATCACTTCTTGCAAAAGTTCCACCACCATATTTACCAGATTTAGAAATAATACCAATAGCATTTGTTTCCTTAATCCATTTTTGAGGGGACATAGTAAATGCATGTCTTCCTGCTTCATTTTTAAACTGGTCGAATTCGACCACTTTAAAATTTTCATTATTTAATTCTTCCCATACGCCTAGAAAAGAAATTGTTTCTTTATTTCTTAACCAATTTTTAACAACATCTGCTGGTGCTTCATCATTTTGAGTTTTTGCTAAATCTGTTAATGATATATATTCGTATCCATCAACTCTAACTACATTAATTTTACTACCTTTAACATCCATCTCTGATTGAATTATATTATTTTTCATAAGGTTCTCCTTTCTAAATTAGTCAATCGTATCTAACCAATCTATTAATTTTTTCATCTAATATAATTTTACCATAAAATTATCGCTCTAAATCATCATCTTTGCTATTATGACTACTAAATTCATTTTGTATAACTTCTAGATCATCATCAATTATTTCTTTCTCGTGTAATTCATCAATCAAATCATCATATTTATTTGAAGAAAAGAATTTATCTTGTAAGAACTTAATAAATTTTTTTCCATAATTCTTTAAAGTAATCCAATGCCTCTTGTAATTTAGATACTTTATCTTCTAACATATCAATAGTATCTTCTGCAAACTCTAATCTATTTTCTAAATCTGATATTCTTTCATCTCTTCTTTGTATTTTTTTATTTAAGTTTCTAACTTCATTAGAATGTTCTCTCATATCATTTTCATATTTTTTTAAAATAACATCTATCGAATTTGCATCTCTTAAACTAGAATTAGTATCATTAGTTTGTTCATATAGTTCTTAATTTTATCAATATCTTCACTAGAAATAGTAAAGTTATTTTTATTTATAATTGTTGGTTTTAAGCTATCAATGATGTTATTAATTTCATTAGATTTATTTTTTAGTTCATCAGTTTTATTGCTTAATTCTTTAAGTTCCTTTTTATATTTTTCTTGTTCTCGTTTGAATTTTTTCTATTCATTCACGTAGATATTAATAATATCGCGAATTGGATGAACAATTATATATGATAAATTAGTTCTATCAATTTTTCTTATATTGCCATTTATTATTGTTGGGGTAATATTACAAAATCCACATATAAATTCTATTTTCTTTTTTAATTCATCATCAAATTCTAATTCTTTCTTTATGATATTAATCATTTAAACCTGTCCTTTCTTTAATTAACAACAAAAAAATACCAACTTCTTTTAGAAATTGATATTTTCTATATTAAATCCAAGACTATAAAAGTATGGACAGATTTCCCAATGGTGCGATACAAGAGCCTACTTTGACACTTATATCTAAAAGAACAACTAATAAATATCAGTTCTATAATCATTATAGCATGATTTTTATAATAATCATCAAATAAATTACAATTATTTGAATAAATATAATCGCAGTATTATTAAAATACCTATTACTAATCCACTTAAAACAGCTATTAATAAAGTATTAACAAATCCCATTCCGCCCATAGTTAATGTTAATTGTGGTCCTGCATGTGTCATTTGTTAAGTAGCAACTTGTGCTTGTTGTTGCATATAAACATCTGGTGAAATTTGTGGGGCTTGTTGTTGGATTTGTTGCGCATAAGTTGTATCAATATTATTTATCTGCATCATATTATTATTTTCAGACATTAAATTAACATTACTGGTTGGTTGTTGCAATGTACTATTTGTATTATTATTTTCAGGAACACTACTACTTACAGTAGCAGAACTTATTGGTCCTCTTTGCGAAAAATCTTTAACAGATGGTTCTAACATTCCTTTCCTAAATTTTTCAGAATATTCAAAATCATTACTCATTAAAGTTTGCACAGGTTGATCTTGCCTTGCAGATTGTAATGAATGATAGCATCTATCTTGACCTTCTTGATTTTTATACATAGTAAATTAACTTTTTATGTATTCTTCTTCTGAAGATTGTTCCAATATTCCATTAACTTTATTTTTATATTCAACATAATCAGGATCATCTATTTCAGATAATGGAGTATTAATTTTCTGTTGTATCAATGCTTCTTGTTGTTTTTTTAATTCTCTTATTTCTCTTTCTCTTGGATCTTCTCTATAAACTTCATCATATTTAGTTGAAGTACAAACGTGTATTGGCTCATATTTATCTTCTTTATCAACATAATGACATTCTGCCCAATTGTAATCTTTATCACTTTTCATAAAAAATCTCCAAGACTTTTTGTCATAATCGTTAGTCAAATCAAGATTATACCATTCACCATCAACTTTAACTTGATTCCATTGATGGCTATCTCCAGCAGTTGGTTGTGTATTTGCCCATCCACCACATGAAACTGCATCTAATCCAGCATTTTTTAGTGCATGTTCTAAAGCAGAAGCAATTCCAGAACAAACTCCTTTATTTTCTACTAATGGGCCATACATAGTATTATTAATAAAATAACCATTTGAACCAGTAGAATAATTACTATAATCATATTCAAAATCTTGTGGTAATAAATTTCTATAAATTGTTTCTACTTTTTCAACTTCAGTCATTTCAGGAGTAATTAATGATTGAACTTCAGCCAATCTAGATTGAACTTTTGAAAATTGCTCAGGTGTTAATTGTGCTAATTCATCATATGAAATTTTTGAGGTTTTACCAAATTGCATAGCTTGTTCACTAGTAATAGATTTAACTCCTCTACCATAGAATTCGGCATTTTGCATACCCTCTAATGAAGAAATCCTTTTTAATAATTCAACATCAATAGGTTGATCTAGTAAATGACATTTTACACCCGTTAAATTTGAACACTTTTCTAGTGGTGATAAATCAGAAACATCACTTATCTCAATTTTTTCAAGACCTTTCAATTCTTCTATACCAAATAAACTATGAATGCCTTTTAGTTTTAATTCTTTTATGCTACCTAAATCTAATTTCTTATATGGAAAACTATGACCAAATAATTGCTCAAATCTATAATTGGTAGTAGAATAATTTTGTTGTAAATAATTATATAATTCTTTATTTTCTGTTAATGCACTCATTATCTTACCTCCAACATATTTTTCATTATCTTCACTAATATTTTATCACATATTATCTTATTTTTATTAATTTCAAATCATTTTTTATAAAAATTTAAAGTATTTTATGTAAATGAGCAAAAATCATGGATAATTATAATGGAGTAATAAGATATGGCTAATGAAATTATTGAAAAATGTATATGTGGCAATGAATTAAAAATCACATGGAATGAAGGCGAAGAATTTAAAGCAGTTAGATGTCCAAATTGCAACAATGAAATGAGGTTTAAAAAATCCTATGATGCTTATTCCAACTAAACCAGTTAATAGTGAACAACCTTTAGGTGATTTAATTAAAAAATTATCTGGAAATGATCCTTTTTGGGAAACTTCACTAAAAAAATATTTTGATAGTTTAAATAAGAGTATTGATGAAAAAATCAAGTTTTTACGAAAAGTAAGTTATAAAAATGATTTATTTAATGAATTTACGAAAGAAATGATTAATTCAAATAATCCAGAAGATTTATATAATAAATATGTAGAAAATTATAATAATACTCTTGTTTGTCCAAATTGTAGTCAAAAATTAACTTTTTTGATGCCGGATGGTAAAACATTACATTGTAATAAATGCAATAAATATTACACAAATAATAATGGTGAAGTTGGTAGTGAAACATCTTCTCCTTATACTAGAAATGATGTTTTATATTAAGAAATAAAGATGACAATGAATTTATCTTTCTAAGTGAACTTGTCAATAAAAATTAGACACTAAAAAAGATTTATTTAAACCCCATGCATCAAAAAGTACATTACTTTTTATCTTTCCAAAAATTTGACACATTTAGTAAAAAATTCTATCTGATCTTTATTCAATTCTCCGCTATCGACCATTTGTTGTAATTTTTCCATACTAAACCATTTTACTTCTGACAATTCATCAAATTGAATTGTCAATTTTTTAATATCTAAGTTCATTTTTGTATAGTACATTATATAGCAATCTTTCCCGTCACAACCTCTTTCAAATTCAATTATTTGTTGATTACTAATATCGATACCTAATTCTTCCTTTACCTCTGTGATAATACCTTGTTTAGGAGTTTCGCCATGTTTTGGATGTCCACCAGTTACTCCCCAATCTCCGCCTTTAGATTCAACACGTTTTTGCATTAAAAACTTACCATCTGTATTTTGAATAGCTATCATAACAACCATAGGAAAATAACCATTTGGAATTTCATCTCCCTTAAAATATGTCTTACCAGTTAATTCAAGCTGATTGTTATACAAATCTCTTTCTTCTCGCATTTTTATCACCTCTTTTATATTATAACATTTTTACATAAACTAGTGATATTTCATATTCCATTAGATTTCAACATCAATTTTATTTATAAAATGAAAAAATCAACCATTGCTGATTGATTTCAAACCATTAACAAAGAAGTATATTCAAAATAATATTCAATTATTTTATTGTAATAATATATGGATCATTTTCCGTTCCTGTACCACTTGCATATAAAACATCTGGTTTTAAATTAATGACAGGTCTAATGCCATGATTACCATTGTAAGCAGTCAAGTTACCATTGTTATCGGTGATCCATACTCGTGCATTTGCATTATAGCTATTGAAATCACGCGGAGATATTGTCCAATATGCTGCTCCTATATATAAATAATACTTTTGATTTATTAAACTATTCTTTCCACCAGCATAAGCAGCTTCATCTATTGTAATTAATCCTATTGGATAAGTTAACATATTATTGCCATCGTCACTTGCTTTTACTGTACTTGCTGATCCACTTGTTTTTAAAGTAAAACCGTCATTACTTACATTAGGACATTTAAAACTAGGATTTTTATTGAATATATTTCTTGTAGAAAAGCCATATAAGTATGAATTATTTCTAGATGTCAACGGAAAAGTATTACTATTCGATGTCCTATCATTACAAAATATTTCATCTGATAAATAACTCTCAAGTAAGTTATTATTAGCATCAGTTTTATTTAAAATATTACTTGCATACCATGTATCAATTTGAGTTTTTATATTACTATCTTTTACATTTGTATTCGCTGTTGTTGCGTCTTTCGAAAATAAACCATGATATTTTACTTTGGCATAAGTTGGTTGATCTTTTACTGTACCAACAATTTCAGAAACAATTGGACATGTAACATATACACTAGTGGTACCATCACTATTATTATGTAAAACAGGAGTTCCATAACTCCAACATGTATATTTATAATCACTTTTATAGACGTATTGGTCCAAATAAACTCCCGGATCACTAGTACTGTAGTTGCCAAATGTCGTTGCTAAAGTATTCCAATTGCTTTGAACACAATCAATACCACTATCTCCATCATTTCCAAGAGCTTTACACTTCAATGTACATGCTCCACTATCATCATCACTACCAGTAAAACAATCTGTACTTGGATCAAAATTTTTAAAAAAATAATAATTTATCGCATTACTGATATTTGAAAATGTAGGAAAATAATTTAATTTCCATCCACCAGCATCTGTATTACTTGAACCAACACTTATATTAGGATATGTAGCTATTTCTTTTTCAGGATTATACATATATCCTACATATGTATTTCCATACATACTATTTGTATATGTGGTAGTTATGATATCATTCGTTAACCCTGTTACATCTGCTGTAGTAGCTGTTTTTGATGATGTATCTCCAAACGTTGTTTTTCCTATTTGGGCATTAGACCCTGTATGATTAGTTGCACTTCTTAATCCAGAATAAATCATTCTAATACTACCATCACCATTTATTCTAATAATTCTCCATAAAAAGTTACCAAATGAAACCCAATTGTTTTGTACGTCACCTCGATAGTAATAAGTAAAATTATCTTTTGCCACATTATCTTCATATGTTGTATAATCATCTTCACCTTTATATATTCCCGGATTAGAACTCGATGTCCCTACAACTTGATAAGTATATTTATATCCTCGCTTAAATCTGTAATAATTATACAATAAGTAAGGTTCTTCTGTAAACAAGTATAGTGATGTACAATTACCATTTGATATGTCATTTAAGCATGTATATTTATATATTCCATTTTCCATATCTGCTGCCGTTGTTACTATGTCTTTTATATTACCTACTTGGGAATCAGTATAGGTATAATATCCTGTCGATGTATTAAAATTTATTTTAGTTATATCAGTATCATCTACATCAAATTCAGTTATCAATTTATTTTCTATTACATAAGTAAATCTATTCATATTAGTAGCTATAATAATAGATGTAGGATTAGTTTTATCTGTAATATTAGTATAAGTTGTCGTAGGAATATAAACTCCAATCGGTTCAACGTTAGCAAAATTAACAGAATTTGATCTTAATGATATTGTGTTCAAGGCATCATTTAATTCTTGTTGACTATCATTTCTTATTAAACATTCTTTAAAAGATGTAATATTTTTACTTTTACAATAACCAACATCTGCTGTTGCGATCGTACCAGTTTTGGTAACTGTTTTAGTATATCTTCCATATGTATTTGCTATGTTTAATGAGAATAAAGTAAATATAATTATACCTAATATAATATAACTTTTATCTTTCAATTTTAATTCCTCCTATTTTGATATTTGATAACAATTTAAATCAACTTTAAAATCTATATTTTCACTCGTCATGGAATCGATTCTTACTTCAATATTTATAACTTGACTTTGTTTAGCATCAGTTGAAAATGTATAATTTCTGGTTGTAAATGTATCTACAAAACTATTTGAATTTCCTTGTGCATCTAAGTATCTATAAAGTGCTTTTGAAGTTTGTTGATTTGAAATGCTTAAATTGTATTGAACTGGAACTTTAGTTATATTATCTTCTTCATCATAGTTTTTAATAATTACCTTAAAATATGCCCAGCCTTCGTTTGAAATGTAAGTACCAGGATTATCAATTTCAGCATCACATATAAAATCTGCTGCTGTAGAATTTATTTTTACATTCATATCTTCTTTATACTCAGAATATGTTTTTCTGACACTAATAAAAATAAGAAATAATGTTGCTAGTATTAATAACAATATTCTTC
>CAKPHY010000007.1 GCA_934162285.1 uncultured Bacilli bacterium | reverse complement strand
AAGATAAAAAATGATAAAAAAACAAGTATTTATGCCACTTGAGGTGGTATTTTCTTTAAACAACTGTCAAACTCGGGGGTGGTGCGAAAAATGGTAGATTTAAAGATTTGTAAAAATTAACATTTTTCATAAATAAAGAACTTAAAAACCAAGGAAGTAAAAAAATTAAAAATTTAAATATTTTTTTCATAGGCACCTCATTTATTATTATGTTTTTCTTAAAAAATATATTCAAAAAACAATTAAGATGTTATAATAAATATATAAAATGGAGGGAACATATGATTTATTCAAAAGAAATTGAAGAGATGTGCAAGGTGCGAAGTGAAGCTAATCATGGACCAGCACCAATACCGGAAGAAGGAAAATGGGTTGCTGCAAAAGAAATAAAAGATATTTCTGGTCTTACTCATGGAGTAGGTTGGTGTGCACCTCAACAAGGAGCTTGTAAATTAACTCTTAATATTAAAAATGGAATAATTGAAGAAGCCCTAGTTGAAACAGTTGGTTGTTCAGGAATGACCCATTCAGCAGCTATGGCTGGAGAAATTTTAGTAGGTAAAACTTTACTAGAAGCCTTAAATACTGATTTAGTGTGTGATGCTATTAATGTTGCTATGCGTGAATTATTTTTACAAATAGTATATGGCCGTAGTCAATCAGCTTTCAGTGATAATGGTCTAGCTATTGGTGCTGGATTAGAAGATTTAGGGAAAACAAGAAGAAGTCAAGTTGGTACTATTTATTCGACTCGTGAAAAAGGCCCAAGATATTTGGAATTAGCTGAAGGATACATTGTAGAAATCGGTTTAGATGAAAACGATGCAATTATTGGCTATAAATATGTTAATATGGGTAAAATGATGAATAATATTAAAGCTGGTATGGATCCTTTAGAAGCAATTGAAAAAGCCAGTGGAATTTATGGCAGATTTAATGAAGCTGTTAAAAAAATAGATCCAAGGGAGGAATAATAATGGTACAATTTGAAGGATATGAAAGAAGAATTGAAGGCATAAATAAAACTTTAGCGAAATATGGAATTGCTTCTTTAGAAGAAGCACGTCAAATTTGTTTGGATAAAGGTTTTGATCCATATGAAATTGTTAAAGGAATTCAAACTATTTGTTTTGAAAATGCTTGCTGGGCTTATACTTTAGGAGCAGCTATTGCTATTCGTGAAAATGCTAATAAAGCAGCTTTAGCTTCAAAGTATATAGGTGAAGGATTACAAGCTTTTTGTATTCCTGGTTCAGTAGCTGATAATCGTCGAGTTGGATTGGGCCATGGGGCTTTAGGTGCTATGTTGCTTTCAGAAGAAACAGAATGTTTTGCTTTTTTAGCTGGTCATGAATCTTTTGCTGCTGCTGAAGGAGCAATTGGTATAGCTTTAAAAGCTAATAAAGTTCGTAAAAAACCTCTTCGTGTTATTTTAAATGGCCTTGGTAAAGATGCCGCTTTGATAATATCACGTATTAATGGTTTTACATATGTCCAAACTAGTTATGATTTTTATAAAAATGAATTAACCATTGTTAAAGAAACAGCTTATTCTAATGGCGAAAGAAGTAAAGTAAGATGCTATGGAGCTAACGATGTTCATGAAGGTGTTGCTATTATGCATCATGAAAATGTTGACGTTTCAATAACAGGTAACTCTACTAATCCAGTTAGATTCCAACATCCAGTTGCTGGTATTTATAAAAAAGAACGAATTGAGGAAGGAAAACCTTATTTCTCTGTTGCTAGTGGTGGCGGAACTGGTAGAACACTTCATCCAGATAATGTTGCTGCTGGTCCATCAAGTTATGGATTAACTGATACTATGGGACGAATGCATGGCGATGCTCAATTTGCTGGTTCATCTTCAGTACCAGCTCACGTTGATATGATGGGATTTATTGGTATGGGAAATAATCCAATGGTTGGAGCAACTGTTGCTTTAGCTGTTGCTGTTGAAGAAGCATTAAATCGTTAATAATCTTAAAAGTTCAAATTGATATTTGAACTTTTTTATGTTACAATTTTTTTATGAAAGATAAGAAAATAATTTATAATTTAGTTAAAAAAATTTGTTATCCTTTCTTTATGCTTTTATATCATCCTAAGATCATTGGTAAAGAAAAATTAAATACCAAAGAAGGATATATATTAGCAGGAAATCATACAGCTTATTTAGATGTTTTTTTACTAATAGCTGCTAATAAACGGCATATTCATTTTTTTACTAAAATAGAACTATTTAATACTAAAATCAAAAATAGCTTTTTCACGAGTATGGGGTGTATACCAGTTGATCGTAAAAAGAAAAATAATGGTTCTATTCTAGAAGGAGTCAAAGTATTGAATGAAGAAAAAGTAGTTGGTATTTTCCCGGAAGGAACATATAATCGCACTGATAAAATAATAATGCCTTTTAAATATGGGGCAGTAGCTATGGCTCAAAAAACTAATAAAGCTCTTATTCCTTTTGCGATTGTTGGTAAATATCAAATATTTGGTAAAAGTGTTAAAATTATTTTTGGAGAACCATATAAATTAAAAGAAGATTTGGAAATAGAAAATCATAAATTAGAACAAAAAGTCATTAGTTTAATAAAGGAGAATCAATGAAAAAGGAAAATGGTTTTGGCTATCAATTAGCAAGATTTTTTTTGAGTCCAATTTATAAATTAATGTATCATCCAATAATCATTGGTAAAGAATATATTCCTAAAGAAGGACCAATTATTATATGTGGTAATCATCGTCATGCTTTTGATCAATTTCCCGTTTTGGTTTCCACAAGAAGAACAGTTCATTATATGGCGAAAAAAGAATATTTTGATGGTCATGGTGCTTGGTTTTTTAAGTTAGTTGGTTGTATACCTGTTGATCGTTCTATTCATGACGAAAAAGCGAAAACAAGAGCTTTAAATATTTTAAAAAATGGTGGGGCTATTGGTATTTTTCCAGAAGGAACTCGTAACAAAACAATCGGAACTAAAGATGAAGTTATTCTTTTACCTTTTAAATTTGGTGCGGTGTCAATGGCTAAAAAGACGGATGCAACAATTGTACCTTTTGGTTTAATAGGTGATCACACCGTTAAAAATAAAAATTTAACTTTAATTTTTGGTAAACCTTTTAAAGTAGGTAATATGACATTAGAAGAAGCTAATAAATTATTAGAAGAAAAAATAAAAACATTAGTTATGAAAGCAGGTGGTATTAATGAATAATTTTTTTACAACAATATTTGCTAGTGAAAAAACACCAAAATGGGTTAAAATATTAATTAAATATGGAATGATTTTACTATTGTTAATACTAGGAATAGTATTTACATATAGTACTTTAAAAAGTAAAGAATATTTTGGCTTTGGTTTATCAATTATATATAATTTGTTTATCATTGCCATTTTTATACTTAGTTTATTAGGAAGAAAAGGAGAGAAAAAATGAAAAATTCTGAAGATACATTTGAAAAAATTAAAAAAGAAGGAAAAGAAATATTAAATAATGTCAAAGACGATAGTAAAAAGTTTTCTAAAAAAGAAATTGAAGATGGTAAAGGTATGGCTTTACTTTCCTATATTGGTTTTTTAGTGTTAATTCCTTATTTAGGTGAAAAGAAAAATAAATATGTTCGTTTTCATGCTTTAGAAGGTATGAACTTGTTTATTTATGAATTAATTTTAGGTGGCATTTTAACATTTGTGAATATATTTATTCCTTTAGCTTTTTTGAGATCTTTATTTTCAACAATTGTAAGTTTAATTTGTTTAGCTTTATCTATAATTGGAATTATTAATGTTTGTAATGATCAAGCTAAAGAATTACCAGTAATAAACAAAATGAAAATTATTAAAAAATAACTATTAAAAATCATGAAAAAATAAAATAAAATTGGACTTTAAGTCCTTTTTTTTGTATAATACCAAGTAGGTGAGAAAAACATGGGAATAAATGATGTTGACATTAATAAAGTAACACCGATGATGAGACAATATATTGAAATTAAACAAAAAAATAAAGATATTATTATCTTCTTTCGCCTTGGAGATTTCTATGAAATGTTCTTTGAAGATGCTGTTAATGTCTCAAGAGAATTAGAGTTAACTTTAACAGGTAAAAGTTGCGGCTTAGAAGAAAGAGTTCCAATGTGTGGAATTCCGCATCATGCTGCCAATATTTATATTGATAAATTAATTGAAAAAGGCTATAAAGTTGGTATATGTGAACAATTAGAAGATCCAGCTTTAGCTAAAGGAATTGTTGAAAGAGACTTAATTCAAATAGTAAGTCCGGGAACCATTATAAGCCAAGAGTCTTTAGTCGATTGGGATAATAATTATATCGGGAATATAATCGATCTTGATTATGCTTATGGTGTTTCATATACGGATATTTCAACAGGTGAAATAAAAGCTTTCATAACTGATAAAAATAATAATAAAGTTGTTAGTCAAATTCTTTCAATTGGAATAAAGGAAATAGTAGCTGATTCCAAGGTTGCTACCGAAATTATTGGTTTACTTAAAAATCAATATAAAATAGTTGTTACAATTACGGATCAGATAAATGACTATGATTATTATGATTACATATTTAAAGATTTAAAAGATATGAGATATAAAAGAATTGTTAATCATTTATTAACGTATATAACAAACACTCAAAAACGTTTTTTAAATCATTTTCAAACATTAAAAACAATTGAATTAGATGAACACATGAAGATGGATGTTCATACTAAAAGAAATTTAGAATTAACAGAAACCTTGCGATTAAAACAAAGAAATTATTCACTTATTTGGTTACTTGATAAAACTAAAACTGCACCTGGAGCTCGTTTATTAAAAACGTTTATTGAAAATCCTGAAATAAAAATGGAAGTCATTAATAAACGTTTAGATATTGTAAGTACTTTGATGAAAGAATTTATTTTAAAAAATGATTTAATTGATTCTTTAAATGAAGTATATGATTTAGAACGCTTAGCTGGTCGTGTAGCCTTTGGCTCTGCTAATGCTCGTGATTTATTACAAATAAAAAATTCTTTAAAAATTTTACCAAATATTCAAAAAATACTTGAAAAAATAAATTTTTATTATAAAATAGAAACTCTACCGGAGCTTTATGAACTATTAGAAAATAGCATTTATGAAGAACCACCAGTATCAATTAAAGAAGGATTTTTAATTAAATCTGGTTATAATGCTGAATTAGATGAATTAAAAGATTTGCGCAAAGGTGGAAAAGATTTCGTTGCTCGTTTTGAAAATGAAGAAAGAGAAAGAACGGGTATTAAAACCTTAAAAGTAGGTTATAATCGTGTATTTGGTTATTTTATTGAAGTATCTAAAGGTAGCGTGAATTTAGTTAAAGAAGAATTCGGCTATGAAAGACGTCAAACTTTAGCTAATGCTGAGCGCTATATCAGCCCAATTTTAAAAGAAAAAGAAGCTCTAATTTTAAATGCTGAAGAAAAAATAATTGATCTTGAATATAACTTATTTGTAGAAATTCGCGAAAATGTAAAAACATATATAAGTAGAATTCAAAAAATAGCCAAAGTTTTGAGTGAAATTGATGTTTTACAATCATTCGCGACAGTTGCAGAAACTAATAATTTTGTACGACCAGAATTAACTTTAGAAAGAGATATTGAAGTTATAGATGGTCGTCATCCTGTAGTTGAAAAAGTCATAAATCGTGAATATGTTGCTAATGATGTCAAAATGAACACTGATACTGACATATTATTAATAACAGGACCTAATATGGCTGGTAAATCAACTTATATGCGTGAATTAGCAATTATAGTTATAATGGCTCAGATTGGTTCATTTGTTCCAGCTACTAAAGCTAAATTACCAATATTTGATGCTATATTTACGCGCATCGGGGCTTCTGATGACCTTGTGAGTGGCGAATCAACATTTATGGTAGAAATGTTAGAAGCTAATAATGCTATAATGAATGCTACTAAAAATAGCTTAATTCTTTTCGATGAATTAGGTCGTGGAACAGCAACATTTGATGGCATGAGTTTAGCTCAAGCGATAATTGAATATATTCATAACAATATTGGAGCTAAAACTTTATTTTCAACACATTATCATGAATTAACAGATCTTGAAAATAAACTAAAACATCTAAAAAATGTTCATGTAAGTGCTTTAGAAGAAAATGGGAAAATTACTTTTTTACATAAAATAAAAGATGGAAGCGTTGATAAAAGTTATGGTATTCATGTTGCTTCACTTGCTAATTTACCTAAAGAGTTAATTGCCAGAGCTAATGAAATACTTAACATTTATGAGAAAAAAGAAAAACGCATTGATACTAAAGTACAAGAATGCTTACCACTTAATTTTGAAGTAAAAGATAATAAAGCAATAGAACATTTAAAACAAATTGATCCAAATAGTTTAACGCCGATTGCTGCTTTAAATATTCTTTATGAATTAAAAGAAGAAGTAAAACGTTAAACAGTATTATGCATAAATTTAAGGGAGGTTTTTATATGCAAAAGTACAATATGCAAGAATTTAAAAAATTCTATGGAATTAATTCGAAAGGAGATATAAATAACTTCTTAGATATTTTAGGTGTAAGTCCTAAAATATTAGGTTGTATTTCTATTATGAATACACCATTATCAGGAATATTTGATGATAATCGTGAATTAGTTATGTACGAGAAGAATGGAGAATTCTTAATTCAAGGCACAACAACAGCAAATAGTAATATGGCTTATTTGTTGTCGGCTGAACCAGAAAAGTTGAAATATTCAACAGTATATTACGATCGTAAAACTAATGGCGTAATTCAATATGGTCAAGTTGAAACAGAAATTCTTTATTTATCAGATAATAAAGTAAACCATTCAACCCGTAAGTTAGTTGTTAGACCAAAGAAAGAAGATCAAGCAAGTTTAATGGTTTTTGGTTCATTATCAGGTGCTGATATAATGACACCAATTAGCTTTAATCCATTAACACTAGAAGCTAGTACTGATACTTATAAAGGAACATTTGATTTAATTAAAACAACTAATGAATTTTCTTTATTAAAAAAGAAAAGAATTCAAGGTTTAAATATATTAAATGGAATCGAACTTATTTCTGATATTGAAGACATGGATTTAGAAGAACCAGTAAAAGTTAAAAAGATGATTTAATCGTCTTTTTTCTTTGCAAACATTTGTTCATGTGTTATAATATTTTTGGTGGTAAAATGATTATAATATGTCCCGATGAAATAAAAAATAAATACTTGCAAACTAATACAATACATCAATATAAATTTTATAATTTGCAAGAAATAAAAGAAAAAATTTATTTCAAATATCATGATTTAACTTTATATGCTATTGCTAAAGAATTTCAAATAAAGCCAGCAATAGTAACAGAAATAATGAAGTCTTTATACTTTGTAAATGAAAATTATGCCAATAAAAAATTGCAAAAATTATTTACAATTTATAAATTTCTTGAAAACAAAAATTATTTAGAAAAAGATCCTAACTTTTTAAATAGTTTAACAGATAAAATAATAATTGAAGGTTATCCTTTAACTAAAGAACTAAATAAAATAATAGATATTTTAAACACTAAAACAAAAGTAACTTATAAATCTTTAGAAGCAAAATATGAATTAAAAAATATATATGAATTTCCTGATGCTGAATCTGAAGTAAGATTTGTTGCTGAAAATATTTTAGAATTATTACATGAAAAAGTTGATATTAATAAAATCTTTATTATGAATGTCCAAAATAGTTATTATAATATTATTTCTCGTGTTTTTTCATTGTTTAAAATACCTTATCAAATAGAAAAAAAATATAATTTAACTTCATTTAATATAACTAAAGAATTTTTAGAATTTATAAAAACATCAGAATTAAAAGTAAGCGAATTAAATGAATATTTAGAATATTTAAATAATAAATATCATGATGATCAAAAAATTCTTGAAATTGTTAAAGTTTTAAATAAATATTTTACTTTAAATGATCAATTAAAAGATCTTTATGAAATTATAAATTTTGAATTAAATCAAATTAAATTACCTTCAAAAAAATACAAAAATGTTGTTAAATTTGTTAAAAATAAGAATTTTAAAGACGATGAATACGTTTTTGCTATATCTAATAATGAGGGATTAGTTCCTAAATTAATAAAGAATGCAGATTATTTAAAAGATGAAGAAAAAGCAATACTAAATTTAGATTTAAGTTTTGAATTAAATGAAATTGACAATAATTATCAAATTTTGCAATATCAAAACATTAAAAATTTAACCTTATCTTATAAATTAAATGATAGTAGTGGCAAATATACTATTTCTAGTATTTTAAGTTCACTTGAAGTTTTAAAATATACCTTTAAAAATAATGCTTTAAATTATAACAATTATTTATATAAAAAAGAAGAAAAATATGATAATAGCTATACTAAAATAGACTTTGAAGATTTAAAAGCATATTTGAATAATAGTTTAAATTTATCTTATTCATCAATGGATCAATTTTTTAGATGTAGTTTTAGATATTATTTAAATAATATCTTAAAAGTAGAACCAGTTTTAGAAACTCAAGCTACTAAAGTAGGTAAGTTATTTCATAAAGTATTAGAAAGAACTTTAAAAAATAATTATGAAAATGCTGATCAAATAATTTTAGAAGAAACTAATAATTTTTTAAATAGCGATTTAAAAGAAAAATTCTATGCTAAAAAATTAACTAAAGAATTAAAAAAAGTTATTGAACGTTTACAAAAAAGAGAAGAAAAAAGTGATTTTAGAAATACTTATTTTGAAGAATATTTAAGCATTGAAAAAAATAGTAAACTTAATATTAAAGTCTTAGGTTTTGTCGATAAAATTATGATTTTTAATGATGGAATAAATAATTATGTTATGGTTGTTGATTATAAAACGGGAACAGTTGGAACCGATTTGACTAAAATTAAAGATGGCTTTAACATGCAATTACTTGTTTATTTATATTTAATTAAAAATTCTAAATTTATTAAAAATCCCGTTTTAGCTGGGGCTTATATTGAACACATTTTAGATGATTTAAAAGCAGCAGTTGATGGTAAAACTTATGAAGAAATTGAAGCTTCTGCCAATCGTTTAGAGGGTTTAACAACCAAAAATAAAGATGTTCTTGCCCATATGGATAAGTACTATGATATTGATTCTTATATTAAAGGAATTAAAGTAAAAAATGATGGTGAATTTTATAATTATTCCAAAGTATATACTGATTCAGAATTTGATATATTACTTTCTTATATTGACGATAACATCAAAAAAATTATTAATAGTATTGAAGAATGTGATTTTAAAATTGATCCTAAACGTTATATAACAGCTAAACCAAGTGATATAGTTGGTTGTGAGTTTTGTCCTTTTAAAGAAGTATGTTATGTAAATGCTAAAGATATTAAAATTCTAAAAGAAACAACTTATGAAGAATTGATGGGTGATAATAATGAAGTGGACTAAAGAACAAGAAAAAGCTATATATCAAAAGGGTTCTAATATTATTGTTTCAGCTGGAGCTGGATCCGGTAAAACAGCTGTTTTAACAGAAAGAACCATAGAAACCTTAAAAATGGGTGTTAATATTGATCAAATGATTATTTTAACATTCACTAAAGCCGCAGCTTTTTCAATGAAAGAAAAGATCAAAAAACGTTTGCGTAAAGAAAGTGATCCTCATTTGCAAAAACAATTAAAATTAATTGAACAAGCTAGTATTTGTACTTTTGACTCTTTTAGCTTAGATTTGGTAAAAAAATATAGTGATACTCTTAATATTGATCCAGATATTAATATTGCTGATTCAGTTTTAGTTGAAGCTTTAAAAAGTAATATTGTCGATGAAGTTTTTTTAGATTTTTATCAAAATGAAAAATTTCTAAATTTGCTAGACACTTATACTGTTAAAGATGATAAATCAATTAAAAATGATGTTGTAAGTATTGTTGCTAATTTAGATAAAATTTATGATATAGATACTTTTCTTAATAATTACATTACTTTTAACTTTGATATTGATAAAATAAATACAGATATCAGTGAATATATTGGACTAATAAAAAATTTATACCAAGAATTTCAAGATAAAGTTTTGGAATTAAACCATTTTTCTTTAACAACTAAAGAAGAAAAAACGCTTGAAGTTTTAAATAATTTTTTAAATTTTCAAGAATACGAAGAATTTAAGGCCTTTAGACTTCCTTTTCCTCGTTATATTTCTAAAGAAGAAAGTGCTTTTAAAAGCAAATTAAGTGAAATAAAAGAAATCTATCAAAATATTAATGAACTAGTAACATATGATTCAATAACAGAAATGCAAGAAGAAATACTAGAAACTAAACCTTATATTGAAGCTATTATTGATTTAGTACGTGAAATAATTAAAAGAACTAATGAATACAAAAGAAATAACAATCTATATGAATTTAATGACATATCAAGATTAGCTATAAAATTGCTTTTAGAAAATGATGATATAAGAAATTATTATAAAAACAATATAAAAGAGATCATGATTGATGAATATCAAGACACTAATGATATTGGGGACTTTTTTATCAGCTTAATTGCTAACAATAATGTTTTTATGGTTGGTGATGTTAAACAATCAATTTATCGTTTTCGTAATGCTAATCCTAAAATATTCATTGAAAAATACAATAATTATGCTAATCATATTGATGGTGAGAAAATTGATTTAAATAAAAACTTTCGTTCAAGATGTGAAGTAATTGAAAATATTAATCGCCTATTTAAACGCTTAATGAGTGAAGAAGTAGGTGGTGCTAATTATCCTAAAGACCACATTATGTACTTTGGTCAAGAGGCCTATCCTAACAGTGGTCAAAATAACAATATGGAGGTATATAATTATGATCCTGAAGACTATTATGGTTTTAAAAAAGAAGAAATTGAAGCTTTTATAATAGCTGATGATATTTTAAATAAAATTAATAATCATTATCAAGTTTATGATTTTGACAATAATAGTTTAAGAGATATAAAATATTCAGATTTTTCAATTCTTTTAACTGAAAAAAGAGAATTTGAATTATATAAAAAAATATTTGATTTTAAAAATATTCCTTTAGTTATTCATAAAGATGAAGATTTAACTTATTCAACCGAATTAATCGTTGTAAAAAACATTATAAAATTAATCGGATTTTATCAAAATATTAATTTAGATAATACCCTAGTTAAAACTTATATGAGTGTTGCTAGATCTTTTGTATGTAATTATAAAGATGATCAAATATTTAAAACCATACTTGAAAGTAAAGGTAAAAACTTATTTGATTATATACAAGCAGATCTTCAAGAAAAAATTATTTATTTGAGTAATTTTAGTAAAGAACATTCAATCTCTGAATTAGTAAGTGAAGTAATTGAAACATTTGATATCTATTTAAAAGCATCAAGTATTGGTAATCAAAAAGAAATAGCTTTAAAATTAGATCATTTATTTGATATTGCTTCTTCTTTAGAAAAAAGTAACTATGGCTTAAAAGAATTTATTAATTACCTTTTAGAAGCTACAAGTGAAGATATCAAATTCACGATTAGCACAGAAAAAGATCAAAACTTAGGTGTTAATTTAATGACTATTCATAAATCAAAAGGATTAGAATTTCCTATTTGTTATTTTGCTGATTTAAATAAAAAATTTAACTCTCGTGATATAAAACCAAGATTTTTATTTGATTTAAAATATGGATTTATTGCTCCTGTATTTAAAGAAGGAATAAAGACTACTATATATAAAGAACTTTTAAAACAAGAATTTATGAAAGAAGAAATATCTGAACGTATTCGTGTTTTCTATGTTGCTTTAACAAGAGCTAAAGAAAAAATGATATTTGTTACCAACCTAAAAGAAGAAGACACTAATGAAGAATTCATTCCTAAAACAACTAAATTACATTTTAGAAGTTTAAATAGTGTTTTAAATGCTTTAAGTGGAAGCTTTCATGATGATCTTATTAATTATCCCAAGTTAGAATTAACACGTGAATATGAGCTTGTTAAAAATAAAATTGAACTAAATTCTAATGTAAAATTTGATACTATTGAAATTATGATTCAAAAAGAAGAATTAGAAGATAAACATTTTTCTAAAAGTTCAGTTCAATTAATGAATAATAATACTTTAGAATTTGGAACTAAAATTCATGAATATTTAGAATATTTAAATTTTAATGATTTTGATAATTCTTTAAATAATTTAATTATAGATGAATTCTTTAAAAATAAAATAAGTAAAATAAAAACAATGCCTTTCTTTAAAGAAAATGCTATTTATCATAAAGAATATGAATTTTTAACTGAAAGCGATAATATTCAAAAACATGGTATTATTGATTTATTAATAGAAGATAATGATGAATTAATTGTTGTTGATTATAAACTAAATGATATTAATAAACCTTATTATTTAGATCAAGTAAGAGGATATATGAATTATTTAAAAACAATAAGTTCCAAAACAGTTAAAGGTTATTTATATTCAATATTAGATGAAAACTATAAAGAAGTAGAAAACTAATGCCAAAACATTAGTTTTTTTATAAAAAAAAGCAAGTTTTACCTTGCTTAATATAATACAAATAAATCAGGATCATAAATTGTATCGTTGATTTTTACATAAATATAATATTTACCTTTCATACCAACATCATTAATATATTTATTAACAGTGATGCCTTCTTTATTGCTTTCATTAAATATATCAACACACATAGCAGTGTAAGGCCTATTACTTATACGAACATTGTAAGTTTTATTGCTAAAAACACCATTTAAAATAAGTGAAACTTTATCATCTTTTTGGAATGTTCCTGTAAAAACTAAACGATCAGCTTCTTTAGTAATTTTAATGTTTTTACTCTTATATGTTTCATCTATACCTTTATTAAATAAAGGATTGATACTTTTATCAGTTTTTGTTTCACCCATATTACCAAGACGACTAGCTTTGTTCAAATAATAAGAATCAACATCATAAATATTAATTTTTTCAGCACGATAGTCATTTGTAGGTAAAATAAGTTCAAATATTACTTTATTATTTTGGATTTCTACTAAAGTACTTCTTAAAGTATCTGCACTATCAAGACCAGCAGGAACATTTAAATATTTGCCGTCTTTAGAAGCATTACCACCAGATAATATTAAATAATGATTATTACTTAAATAATCAACATCAGAAATATAAGGTGAGTAAAATTTAGCTCCAAGTTCTTTACCATATTCCCATACTTGTTCAATAGTCATATTGTCAGTATTAATTTTATAAATAACGGCACGACTGTAATTATGATCAGCATCAACATATTCTTCTTTTATTTTAGAACGATTGTTACCGTTATCAAATATAAAGACATTGCCATTTGGTAAAATTTCAGCCGCATGTTGAGCATATTGCCATTCAAATCCATCGCCACCAGTGAAGAAATATTTTAAATATTCTGCATTCCAACCATTAGGATCACCGATTATCCAATTTAAATCGCCAGTTTCAAAATCAATATTTATAACAGCATCTTGATGACGACCAGATAAAGTGATAGAATTTGTTTTTTTGTCATACCAAACAGAGTTATTATGGAACCAATCATAATCAGTAGCCATTTCATTCAAACCATAAGTAGTTGGAAGAATTTTCTTTAAATCCCATTCTTTAATAATTTTACCATTGTCGCGATCCATTAATACGACATAATCTTCTGTAGTTCCAGAACTAAAATTATTACTTGCAATTAATAAGTCGCCATTGTCCATTTCAAATACATCATGATGATAACCTCCAGGAAGAGTATATTCATAATAAACTTTGCCCATTAAATCAATTTCTACTAAACCAGTAGTGTAGTAGGGAGGATTAATTAAACGATCACTACTAAGAAGTAAATGACCATTATGTAATTTCTTTATATCCCATATATAATTATTAGTTATATACCATCTAACATCACCATTAACATCATAAGCAGCAGTGTAGCCTTTAGATGATGGTGTAACAAAGTAAAGTTCATTACTAAGACTCTCTTTTTTAGCTTTGACACTAGTAGGTTTAATCATATCTTCTGGTAATTCATCAGTTTTAATAGTTAAATTAACAGTATTATTGTTAACTTTTAAACTAATTTTGTTTTCACCAGCATATAAACCATAAATTGGTAAAATGTGTTTTTTACTAGGCGTAAAAGTATTTGTAAATGTTGTATATTTATCTTTACCATGAATAGTAACTGTAGGAGCTGTTAAATCATTAGTTTCAAAGATGATTAACGCAGTTAATGGTGAATTTCCATAAGGATTAACAATTATTTTTGGATTTTGAAAATTATAATTAGTATCTTTACTAATAATATCTTCAAGTTCATTTTGAGCGATTAAATAATCTTCAACTACTTCTACTTTTTTAGCCCGTTCAGCATTATAAAATATAAGTAGAGAAGCACTTACTGCAAACACAATTAAAAGAAATAATTTAATCAATCCTTTTTTCATATTAATCTCATCTCACTTTCAGTGTAAAAAGGTTTATTTTTATCAATTCTTTCATAAAACAAAATACCATTCAAATGATCAATTTCATGTTGGAAAGCAATTGCTAATTCTTCACGAGCACGAATTCTTATTTTATTTCCTTCAATATCATAACCTTCAATCGTTACGCGAGCAAATCTTGGAACATGTCCTTCAACCTCACGATTAACACTTAAGCAACCTTCACCCGCATCAGCAGCGATCATTTCAGTAGAATTACTAACAATTTTAGGATTAATAACAACATAATCATTAAATTTACCAGGTTCTTCTTCATGACAAATCATAATTACTCGCTTTTTTATTCCTAATTGAGGAAACGCTAATCCCATACCAGGACGAAGATTATATTTTAATGATAATTCTTCAATTTGACTAAAACGAAGCTGTTTTAAAGAACGCTTAATTAAATCAATTTCTTTATCACTAAGTTTCCCTTCTACTTCATCAGAAATTTCATGTAAAATTTTTTCTTTTTCATCTAAAATATTAACTTTTTTAAACATATTAAAACACCTAGACATATTGTAACACAAAAAAATAAAAAAACATAGAAAAAGGTTACATTTGTAACCTTAATTGTTGTTATTTCCGTAAAAAGCTCTAGTTCCTATTACAATAACTAATAAAATGAATAATACTAATATAATTGCTGCACCATATCCATTATTACCATATCCATAGTTTGGTTGATAATTACCACAGCATTGATTTCCGTAGCCTTGATAACCTCCGTAGTAGTACATATTTATACCTCCTATCTATAAATATTTTATTTTAGAATATTGACCTTGATTATTAAAAACACCTAATTTAGAAAAAAATTACTATTCAAATATTCAATAATATGATATGATAAAATAAATAATAGGTGAGGTGATACAATATAAATGTTTAAAATAATTATTAAAGAAATAAAAAGTGCTTATAAAGATATGAACAAACCTCTCCTTATATGTACAGTAGTATTATTTATATTTGGTCTTGCTAATATTTTGACAGCATCAAGTCGTGAAGCCGTCGTTGAAAATGGAGCAACGATGACTTATTATTTTAATAAACAATTATTTGTTATTATTTGTTCCTTTATTGTTGCCAATGTAATTTATATCATACCGACTAAATTTTATTACAAATTAGCTTTTTTTGCATATATACTTTTTAATATATTAATATTATATTTAATACTCTTTGGAACGCCACTTCACGGAGCCAAAAACTGGCTTATAATTCCTGGAACTGGTTTCTCATTTCAACCAAGTGAAATGTTAAAAATAATTGTAATCATTTGTTTATCTTTAATGTTTGAAAAAAAATATCGAACTTTAAAAGAAGGTGAAACAAAACAAAAAATGAAAGTATATATTTATATATTACTTTGCATTATGATTCCTGTAGCATTGATATTTTTACAAAAAGACTTTGGAACTATGCTTGTTCTTATGATAATCTTTTTTAACTTGTTTATTTCTAGCCCTATAATTGTCAAAGATAAATTTAAAATAATGGGCTATGGTTTATGCATATTGGCTGTTGGTGTACTTGGCCTTTATTTAATTCGTGGTTATGTTTTAACAAATGCTCAAAAAGCTCGTTTTCAAGGTTTCTTTAAGCCTTGTAATACCTATGAAACTGGTGGTTATCAAGTTTGTAATTGTTTTATAGCTATTAATAGTGGTGGCTTGTTTGGAGTAGGACCAGGTAAAAGTACTCAAAAATATTCGTTTATTCCGGAACCCCATACCGATTCTGTCTTTGCAATTTTTGCTGAGGAATATGGCGTATTTGGAGCAACCGTATTATTTATGTTTTATATAAGCGTTTTAAAGCAAATAATCAATATTTCAACTAATGCCTCAACTATAAGAGGAAGATATATTGCTCTTGGTGTAGCATCTTATATATTCTTACATATCTTTATTAACTTGGGTGGTATTTTTGGAATAATTCCTTTAACTGGAATACCTTTACCATTCTTAAGCTATGGTGGTACTTATGCTTTAACCTTGATAATTGCTTTGGCTGTTGTTCAAAGAATCAATATTGAAACTAAAAGATCAAAATTAACCATTTAAAAAGGAAATCTAAAAGTTTAAAAGTATATTTATATTGAAGGAGGAAATATGAATATACTTTTTAATTTGAAATTTTTATTAACGTTAGGAATTTTAGTAATTATAATAGGTTTATCATTTAATAGTAAAAGTGGAATTAAAGTAGAAGTTAAAGGTTACGTAAATAAACCAGGAGTTTATGAAATCTATGATGATTTAGTGGTTGAAGATGTGATTAATTTAGCTGGTGGGTTAAAAGAAAATGCTAATATTGAAACAATTAATTTAAGTAAGAAAGTTTATGATGAAATGGTAATAATAGTTTCATCAAATGAAGAAATAAGTGATCTGAAAAATCAAGGAACAAGTATTAAATATATAGAAAAAGATTGCATCTGTCCACGCTTAATCAATGATAGTTGTATAACTGTAACTCCATCTCAAGATGATATAAATTTATCAACTAAAATTTCTATAAATAATGCTACTTTAGAAGAATTAATTACATTACCAGGAATAGGTGAAGCTAAAGCAAGAGATATAATTGAATACCGTAAAAAAAATAAATTTAAAACTTTAGAAGAAATCATGAATATTAAAGGTATTGGCAAAAGTATATATGAGAAAATCAAAGATAAGATATCTCTTTAATATTATTATTGCTGCTCTTTTAATAGTTAATTTTGTTTGTTTTAAACCTAAATCTTATTATGATAGTGAAAAAATAATTACAGGTATAGTTTTAAAGAAAACAGTTAAAGATGATAAAGTTTCTTTAGTTATAAAAGGTAAAGAAAAAGTAAAAGTTAGTTGTTATAAATGTACTTTTTTAGGAATGATAGGAGATACTATTGAGTTTGTTGGTGAGTTTAAAGATATAAGTGGAAACACTAATTTTAATCTTTTTAATTATAAATATTATCTTTATAGTGAAAAAATATATAAAAACTTCGTTTTTAAGAGTTATGAAGTTAAAACTAAAAGTAACAAGATAGTTTATAACACATATAATAAGATTGAAGAAAGGATAAATAAATTTAAAGCTTCTTCATTTACTAAAGCAATGATTTTAGGTGACACAAGTACATTTGAAGATGAAATAATGGAAAATTACAAAATAAATGGAATTGTTCATTTATTTGCTATTTCCGGAATGCACGTTGGAATTCTAGCAACAATAATTTTAAAAATATTAAATAAAATAAGCAAAAATTTAAAATTGAATTATTTACTAATTTCCTTAGTTTTATTATTTTATATGCTTTTAATTAATAGTGTTTCTATAAAAAGAAGCGTAGTAATGTTTATTCTTTGTTCAGTAAAAAAAGTGTTTAATTTAAAAATTAGCACATTAAACATTTTGTTTTATATATTTGCTTTTTATTTTTATGAAAATCCTTATGTAATTTATAACTTAGGATTTAAACTTAGTTATTTAGTTTCACTAGGTTTAATAATAAGTTCTAAAAAATTAAAAGGAAAAAATTATCTAAATTCATTAGTAATAACTTCAACTATTTCTTTTTTAGTAAGTATGCCAATTATAATTAATAGCAATTTTGAAATTAATTTACTTTCAATATTTATTAATGTTTTAATAATTCCTATAGTATCAATAATACTATTTCCTCTTTCAATAATCACTTTTGCATTTCCTATATTTGATAATGTTTTAAACTATTTATTAAATGGTTTTAATGTTTTAAATCGCTTTTTAGCAAGTAATTCAATAGTTTTAAATATTCCTAAACTAAATTATTTAGAACTAATTGTTTATTATTTATTATTGTTGCTCATTTTAAAAAGAAGAAAGCATATATTATTACTAGTTGTTTTAATTATAATTTTTAAACTAAAACCATTTTTTAACATTAACCCTTACTTAACAATGATTGACGTTGGTCAAGGCGATGCAATTTTAATAACTTATCCCTTTAATAAAAATAACATTTTAATTGATGTTGGTGGCAGTGCAAACAGTTTTAATAATGCTATTTCTCCTTATTTAAAAAGCATTGGTATTAGGAGAATAGATCATCTAATTATAAGTCATGGAGATGCAGATCATATAATAGGAGCTTATGATTTAATTAAAAATTTTAATGTTAAAAATATTTATATAAATTCTTATAGCAATAGTCAATTTGAAGAAAAATTGTTAACTGAATTTGATGTGAAAATAATATCTGAAGAAACAAAAATAGATGAAAATATCATAATTTATAATTTTCCAACTAATAATGAAAATGATGATTCTTTATTAACCTATTTTAAAGATTTTAAAATCTTATTAATGGGTGATGCTTCTAAAAATATTGAAAGTAAATTAAATATTTTTGATATTAATATTTTAAAAGTAGGACATCACGGTTCTAAAACGAGTAGTGATAAAGAATTTATAGATAAATTAAAACCCAAAATTGCTTTAATATCTGTTGGTTTAAAAAATAAATATAAACATCCTAATCAAATAGTTTTAGACAATTTAAAAGATTCAAAGACTTATTTAACTAGTAAATCAGGAATGATTAAAATTAATTTAAAAAATTTACAAGTACAAACTTGCTTATAGTGTACGCTACGTTAGCGTTTATATAGATCAGGGGCTTAAATAAAGCCTCTTTTTGTTTGACTTTTAGGCAGATTTATGCTAGTATATCGATGTTTTATAAAAAAATTGAAATAAAAAAAGGAATTTAGAAATTTTTGTCGTATATTATTATTAGGAGTGTGATTTTAATGCCAATGCTTGAGAATTCAAAGATTGAAGAAATCCGCAAGAGCGTTAATATCATTGATGTAATAGGTGAATATATCCCTCTAACTCAAAGAGGACGAAATTATTTTTGTGTTTGCCCATTTCATGATGATCATTCTCCAAGTATGAGTATTTCTAATGATTTACAAATTTATACTTGTTTTTCATGTGGAGCAACAGGAAATGTTTTTAAGTTTTTAATGGATTATGAACATATTACATTTATGGATGCTTTAGCTAAAGTTGCTGCCAAAGGTGGTATTGATATTAATGTTAATACTTATACACCTAGAAAAGTAATCAATAATGAAATTTATCAAATATATGATATAGCAGCTAAATTTTATCAAAATAACTTAAATAGTTCTTACGGAATTGAAGCTAAAGAATATTTGAAAAAGCGTGAAATTGATGAAACAATTATAAAGGAATTTGGTATTGGATTATCACTTATAAAAAATGATGTTTTAACAAATTTACTTTTAAAAAAAGAGTTTAAAAATGATGATCTTATTAAAAGTGGTTTAATTGTAGAAAATCAAAATGGTTTACATGATATTTATATGAATAGAATTATGTTTCCTTTAATGAATTTAGAAGGAAAGATTGTTGGCTTTAGTGGTAGAATTTATAACACTAAGGATAATTCTAAATATATAAATACAAGAGAAACAGAAATTTTTAAAAAAGGTGAAATTTTATATAATTATTATCGTGCTAAAGATGAATGCCGCATCAAAAAAACTGTAATTATTATGGAAGGCTTCATGGATGTTATAAGAGCTTATACTATTGGTGTTAAAAATGTTGTTGCTTCAATGGGAACAGCAATCACTAAAGAACAAGCTCATTTACTAAAAAGATTGGCACCTAATATTATTCTTCTCTTTGATGGCGATGCTGCTGGTGAAAAAGCGACAATTGCTTGTATTGAAGAATTAAATAAAATAGATGTTATTCCTAAAGTTGTACGTTTAGAAGAAGGCCTAGATCCTGACGATTACATAAAAAAATATGGCAAAGAAAAATTTTTAAATAAATTAAATAGTCCTATTGATGTTATGGAATTCAAAATGAATTATTTAAAAAATAATAAGAATTTAGATGATTCAGTGGATCTAGCTGATTATATAAATGAGTGCTTAAAAGATTTAGAAAAAATAGATGATGATATTTTAAGAGAAATAACACTTAAGAAATTATCAGAGACATCATCTTTAGATATAGAATTATTAAGAACTAAATTAACAAAGAAAGAAATTTCTAAAAATATTTCTAGACCAGTTAAAAGTCCAGTAAAAAAATATTATGATAAATGTGAAATCGCTGAGAGAAATTTGATATATCGTATGCTAAACTCTACGGAAGTTATAAAAAAATACATGAAGAGAGTAACGTTTATGCCACATGATCAATATCGCATGCTTGCTAATAAAATAAGATTTTTTTATGAAGAACATGATAACAAATTTGATTCAGCTGATTTTTATACGATCGTTAATAATGGCACTAACGAAAAAATGCAAGAAAATTTGAACTCTATTTTAAATACTAATTTAGAAGAACAATTTGATGCTAGTGAAATTGATGATTATATAAAAGTTATAAACGAATATAATTTGAAGAATGAAGCAAAAAAAATAGAAAACGAAACTAAAGAAGACATTGATTTTAATTTAAAACAAGAAAAATTAAAAAAAATAGTCGAGTTAAAGTTAAGGGGAGAAAAAAATGATTAATGAAATTAAAACATTTGCACAAAGAAAAGAAGAATTAGTAAAAAAAGGTAAAGAAAAAGGCTTTATTACTTATGAAGAATTAGTTGAAAAACTAAAAGGTTTAGAACTTGATGGCGACGCTTTAGACGAATTATATAATTTGTTTAACGAAAATAACATTGCCGTTGTTTCTGAAGAAGAAGCTTCCGGTGGTGGAGATAGTCATGTTGATAAAATTTTACTTGACGATAATACATTAACTAAAGATTTAACCATTAATGATCCAGTACGTATGTATTTAAAAGAAATTGGTCAAATAAAATTGTTGACAATGGATGAAGAATTGAAACTTGCTGATCGCATTAATGCTGGTGATGAAGAAGCTAAAACAATTTTAGCAGAAGCTAATTTACGTTTAGTTGTAAGTATAGCTAAAAGATATGTTGGCCGTGGTATGCAATTTCTTGATTTGATTCAAGAAGGTAATATTGGTTTGATGAAAGCCGTTGAAAAGTTTGATGTAACTAAAGGTTATAAATTTTCAACTTATGCAACTTGGTGGATAAGACAAGCAATTACTCGTGCTATCGCTGATCAAGCTCGTACTATTCGTGTTCCTGTACACATGGTAGAAACTATTAATAAATTATCACGTATTCAACGTCAATTAACTCTTGAATTAAATCGTGAACCTTCAGAAGAAGAATTAGCTAAAAAAATGGGAATGTCTATTGATAAAGTGCGTGAAATATATAAAATTTCTCAAGAACCAGTAAGTTTAGAAACACCTATTGGTGAAGAAGATGATTCACACTTAGGAGATTTCATTAAAGACGAAAGAAATGTCAGTCCGGAAGAATATGCAACTAACGAAATGTTAAAAGACGAAATTGCTTCGGTTTTGTTAACATTAACAGAAAGAGAAGAAAAAGTTATTCGTTTACGTTTTGGCTTAGAAGATGGTAAATCTAGAACTTTAGAAGAAGTTGGTCAAATGTTTGGAGTAACTAGAGAAAGAATTCGTCAAATAGAAGCTAAAGCTTTAAGAAAATTACGTCATCCATCACGTTCTCGTAAATTAAAAGATTACATGGGGGACTAAATGATTTCTCCAAGAATAAAAGCAATCGGGGATATGATTCCTGATAACACTCACATTATTGATGTTGGATGTGATCATGCCTTATTAGATGTTTATGTTGTAAAGAAAAATCAAAACGTAACAGCTTTAGCTACGGATATCAGTGCTAATGCTTTAGAACAAGCTAAAAAAAACATAAAAGAAAATGCTTTAGAAGATAAAATAAAAACTCAAGTTGCTGATGGATTAAAACATGTTAAATTCAAAAAAAATGACTACATAGTAGTCAGTGGCATGGGTGCTAATACTATTGTTGACATCTTGGGTAAGTATGCTAAAAAAATTGATCATGTTATTATTCAAGCCAATCGTGGCGTTGATGGAATTAGAATGGTCATGAATAATTACGGTTTTAAAATCGTTGACGAAAAAGTTGTTTATGATAAAAGATATTACATTATTATAAAATATGAAAAAGGTAAAGAAAAATTAAATTTGATTGATTTTTGGTTAGGTCCAATTATTAAAAACTCCTCTTACGAAACTTATTTTAAGTATTTAGTAAAATATTATGAGAATTTAGCTGATACAATTCCTGATTATGAATATCAGAAAAAATTATATTTAAAAAGAGCTAGTGAGTTAAAAACAATTATAGAAAAAAAGTGGGACCGTTAGAGTTAGACTCTAATGCAACTTTATTGACTGTTTCTTCGGGAACAGTTTTTTTAATTTCATTTACAGTAGCTGCAGTAGCAGTAGCAGTAGTAGCATCTCCTTTATTAAATTCACTCATTAAACGAAATAAAGTTTTAGCATTATCCATCATTGGTCGTGCTTGTTTAACTAAAGGAATAACTTGATTAATTGTATTTAATGTTTTTTGAGTTCCTCCTAAAATAGAACCAAAATTGATCCTACTTAACAGCCCTTTAAATAGACCTGTTCGCGGAGCAATTGTTTGATACGGGAAGTAATAAGGATTATAAAAATTCATGACAATCACCTTTCATAAATAATATATGAATTAAGTAAAAAAAGTTTTCAAAAAAATTCTTTTATGCTATAATTAATTTAGTTTAGAAGAGTATGAAGGGTAGGCAAATATTAATGAAGAAAATTTTTCAGGCGTTTATTAATATTTTTAAGTGGTATTTTCTGGGAATAGGGTATTTGTGTTATATCTTATACTTAATCGTTAAAAATATATTTTTTTATTTAGGTTATTTATTATCAGCAATATTTTACTTTTTGTATTCAGTTTTGACTTTAAAATTTATTCGTGAACGTAAATCAATAAATTTTAAAGATCTTAAAAAGCAAAAAAGTAATAATTCAAATCCAATTGCAAATAACGAAAATAATCAAAATATTGATTCTAATAATGATCAAAGTATTAATTCTAATATAAGCAATGATCAAAATGTTAATTTTAATGAAAATAATAATCAAAATAATAATGCTTATAATGAAATTACAGACTTAAAAGATAATATAAATATTAATAATACCATGAATGAAAATGTCAATAATGATACTCTTGTTGTTCCTGGAGATCCTTATCGGACATCGTATGAAGAAGCTAGTAGTGAAAATATTGCCATTGATGATGTTGATCCTAATGAAGATTTACCATATGAAACAGACTTAGGTGTCAATAAAGTTAATTTTAAAGCTGAAGCCCTTAATACTGAAAATGAAGGTAATCTTGGCTATCATGTTTTTGTTGATGATAATAATATAGCTGGTAAAAATAATGAAGCTAAGGCGGAAAAGAAAATAATTAAAGAAGCAAAAACTAATAAAACAGCTAAAGCTGAAGAAAAAGTCTTTAAAGAAATCGATGAAAAACAAAGTTTTCGAGATCGCTTAGCTGCTGCTTTTCCAACAGTGTTTGAAGCTAGAGAAGAAAAAGCTCGTGAAAAAGAAGAGGCTGCATTAAGACAAAAATTAGATAAAGAAACGGAAGATATTCAAGAAGAATTTAAAGCTAAAGAAGAAGATCGTGGTCCTAAAACCGTTTATGAATACACTGCTAAAAATAAAGATGGTAAGCTTGAAAAAGGTTATTATGAAGCTTATTCAATTATAGAAGTTCAATCATATTTATTAAGTGAAGGTTATGATATTTATAAGATCAGAACTAATTCTAGTATTAATTTCTTTCATCGTACTACTGATAGTAGAAAAAAGATGAAAACAGCTGATTTAGTTTTCTTTTTAACTCAATTATCTACTTATTTAAAAGCCGGTATTACTTTAACTGAAGCAGTTGAAATTTTGTCTCGTCAGTTTAAAAATACTAGTCAAAAGAAATTATTTAAAGGTATCGTGAATAATTTAAAATCAGGTGATAGCTTCAGTGAAGCCTTAGCTAAGACCGATGGCGTTTTTCCTAAGTTGTTAGTTAATATGATTAAAACTTCCGAAATGACTGGTGATTTACCAGAAACATTGGATGATATGGCAGACTATTATAGTCAAATGGATAAGACAAGAAAACAAATGGTTTCAGCTATGACTTATCCAACAATTGTATTAATTTTAGCTGTTGCCGTTATTGCTTTTGTTCTTATCTATGTTATTCCAAAATTCACTTCTATTTATGCTTCAATGGATTCCGCATCGATACCAAAAGTAACTCAAGTTATTATTGATATAAGTGATTTTATTAAGAAAAATTATTATATAATTATGCTTATTATAGTTGGAGTTTTAGTTTTAATAAAATATTTATATTCAAATATTACTGCTGCTAGAGCAGCAATGCAAAGATTAGCAATGAAAATACCGGTACTTAAAGATGTTATTATTTATAATGAGGTTACAACATTTACTAAGACATTTGCATCACTTTTAAAACATGGTGTTTATATAACTGATACAATGAACATTTTAATGCAGATAACTAATAATGAAATATACCGCAAATTAATTGCTAGTTGTATTAGACACTTAAGGAAAGGTGAAAACATTTCAGAAGCTTTTAAAGGTCATTGGGCATTCCCAATTCCTGCTTACGAAATGATTGTCACTGGTGAAAGAACTGGTAAACTAGCAGAAATGTTAGAAAAAGTTTCAGAATACTATCAAGGTTTACATGAAAACATTGTTTCAAGAATGAAAGTAATTATTGAACCACTTTTAATTATAATGTTAACCGGTATAGTTGGTGTAATTATTCTTGCTGTAATTGTTCCAATGTTTAGTATCTATTCAGCTATAGGCTAGGGGGATTTATGCAAATATTCATTTATATAATAATTTTTATGTTTGGTTTAATTTTAGGATCATTTTATAATGTGTTAGGCTATCGATTACCCAAAAAAGAATCGATAGTCTTTCCTTCTTCCCATTGCCCTAATTGTAATCATCAACTAAAGTTCTGGGATTTAATTCCCGTTTTATCTTATATCTTTTTAAAAGGTAAATGTCATTATTGTAAAAAAAAGATTTCAATTATTTATCCAATAATTGAACTAGCAACAGCGATTTTATTTGTAATATCTTATTATATATTTGGATTTTCAATGAATTTTTTCATCGCCTTAATTTTTTCTTCAATTTGTATTATCACTATTTCTTCAGATGTTCGTTATATGATAATTGAAGATAGTGTCTTGATTGTAGGGGAAATATTAATTTTAATATTGACTTTAATAAAATCTGATATCAAAACTACTTTTCTAGTTTTATTAAATGGATTAATTAGTTTTTTGATTATTTATATTGTCAAACTACTAGCTGATCACTATTTTAAAACAGAAGCTATGGGTGGCGGCGATGTTAAATTTATGTTTGTAGTTGGTTCCTTAATAACTTACAAAATGTCTTTTATAGCATTATGTATGGCATCTTTTATCGCTTTTCCTTATGCAATTTACATTTATTTAAGCAAAAAAGATAACATTTTACCTTTGGGACCATTTTTATGTATAGCTGGTTTAATAATATATTTTTCTGGTTTAAATTTTAATGATTTAATGTTAATAATGGCGAAATAACTTGCGTTTGCAAGTTTTTTTAATGCATTAAAAAAAGAGAATAAATCTCTTTAAAAATCTAAAGTTTCAACATTTGTTATACCATCATCATTAAAGTTTTTATCATTTTCATCAATTTTATCAGTTAAACATTCATTGATTTCTTCATGATGTTCATGGTCATATTCACTGATTTTATCATTATCTTCAGCTTCAATTAAACGCATAACTTCTTCTAATGAAGTTAGTCCTTTTAATACTTTCATTAAACCATCTTGAAACATTGTTATAACGTCACCTTTATAAACTAGTGTTCGCAGATCTTCTTTAGGAATTCCATCATTGATAGCATCTCTTATTTCTTCATTAATAAGTAATACTTCTTGAATAGCAATACGACCTAAATAACCATCATTACACTTTTCACAACCAGGTGAATAATATATTTCTTCAATGTCAGTGTCTAAATAATCTTTAAAGACTTTTTTTTCATAATCTTTAGCTGGTCTTTTAGTTATACAATGTTGGCATAAACGACGAGCTAATCGCTGTGAAATAATTCCTGATAAAGCACTTGATAGCAAATATCTTTCAACATCCATATCCAGTAAACGTTCAATTGTTGTTAAAGAGTTATTAGTGTGGATTGTTGATAAAACTAAGTGACCGGTAATAGAAGCACGAACCGCAATTTTTGCTGTTTCACTATCACGAATTTCTCCGATCATGATAATGTCGGGGTCTTGTCTTAAAATAGAACGAAGAGTACTAGCAAAGGTTAAACCAATTTCACTATTAACTTGTACCTGATTAATTCCTGTAATATCCATTTCAATTGGATCTTCTACAGTTATTAAATTAACTTCTTCACGATTAAGACGTTGTAATATTGAATAAACAGTAGTTGATTTACCGGTACCAGTAGCACCAGTTACTAAAATAATACCATTAGGTTTATTAATCATTTCATAAACTTTTTCAAGATTTTTTTCATTAAAATCTAAATGTTCAATTCCATCAGCACTGGCTTTATAATCCATAATACGAATAACAACTTTTTCACCTAAATTAGTAGGTAGAGTAGAAACACGCATATCTAAATCAGTGTCTTCAATTTTAATTTTAATGGCTCCATCTTGAGGAAGTCTTGTTTCGGTAATATTCATTCCACTTAAGATTTTAATTCTTGTTATTAAATTTTGTTTATAAGCATTAGGAACAGTAGCATAATCCATTAAAGTTCCATCAATTCTAATACGAATTTTTACGAAATTTTCAAATGAATCAAAATGAATATCGCTGGCTTTTCTAACAGACGCATCATAAAGAATATCATTAACAATTTCAACAATCGGTGTATCGGAAAAATTATATTTTCTAAGCATTTTATCCCTCTTTTATTCTTTTATATCTAGCATTTATTATGAATATATTATATAATATATTTGATATTAATTCAATAATAAAGGGGAATGTTTATGAAAAAAAATGGATTTATGATCGTTGAATGCATCGTTGCTTCCGTAGTCGTTTTAACTTCAATAATACTTTTATATTCCCAGGTTAAAAGCATAGGTAGAAGTTACAATAAAAGTTTTAATTATGACAACGTTACAAGTATGTATGCTTTATCAAATTTTAGATCTTTTTTAATGAAAGATGATAATTATGACTTATTACTTAATGAATATAAAAAAAATTTAGAAGATGAAACTAAAAAGAACTCTTGTGCTAAATATTTTGTAAATATTGACTGCTCTTGGTTTGTAAATTCTATTAATGGAGTTAAAAGTACTGCTGCGGTTACTTATTGTGATAATTTAGTAAAAGCAATGGGAATTACTCCTAAAGGTAATAAACCTTTACAATTTATTTTTACTTCATCAAAATTAGAACTAAAAGATTGTGTTGATGATACCAACCTAAAATCTTCTTTTATTGATTATATTAAAACAATCAAAAAAGAAACCGATGAATCTAAATATATGTTGATCGCATCTTTTGATGATAACACAACCGCATCTATTTTAGTATATCGTGCAAGTGAGGTGCAAAATGGATAAGAAAGGATTATCTGTCGTTGAATTAATTGTTTCCTTTGTTCTTTGCATTTTAGTTTTTATATTTATTATTCAAATTGTTTCTTCAATAGAAGAATTATATATTAATTTAGGAATTAAAACTAATTTATTAAATAAACAATCTCTTATTGCTGAAGACATTAATAATAAATTTTATAATACTAAAACCTTACTTATCAAAAAATGTGATACCGATTGTTTTACTTTCTTTTATAAAGATAACACATCTGAAAAAATGTTTATCGATAAAGAATCTAATACATTTCATTTCGGTGAAAATACTTATTCATTTCAAAATCTTGGTTTTGTCGATGGTTTAACTATCACTTTGACTCCTAGTAGTAACTATGATGAAAGTATTTTAACTGTAAATCTAAACATTAAAAATTCTATTTTTGATAGTGGTAAATATGTGATCAAAGCAATTTATCAATTTAGTTCTAATGAAACAGTATATTCAGCTAATAATTTAGATGGAGCTGAAATATTTTTACTTGGTCCAGCCGTAAGTTATAAATTCAGTGAAGATCTATTTATAGAACCTGGTTGGATGGTTTATTATCCTGATGGGACTATTACAATTAATAAAAATGATGTTACACCTAGTTCTCTTGAATACGATCAAGATGGCAATGGTTATATAATTTATACAGGTAATGGAGCAGCAGCTGGTCAAACTAAAAAACGTGTAATTAAAAATTATGAAACAGCTAAAGATCATATTTTAGATCTTTATAAAAATTCACCTACGAGTGGAATAACTTTCTATGATACAATTGGTAAACATGTTTATAAGGGCGAAAATCCTAATAATTATATTTTAATAGGTACTAATATGTTTAGAATAATTTCAATGGATTTGCAAGAAAAATATGTTTTAAATGATCAGAATGAAGAAGTTAAAGAAAATAAATATTTGTTAAAAGTTGTAAGTGAAGACATCTTAGCTGATAATGAAGGAAATACTCGATTACCATTTGGTAATGCACGTGATAATGGACCTTTAGATAATATGTCAGTATGGATGAAGAAAAAATGTAATAATGGTGAATGTGTTATTTATAAACAAGAAATTAATCGTATCGTAAATGAAGAATGGCTTGCTAAACTTTTAAACACAGGAACTGGAAAATTGCAAATAGTTAATGGAACATTCAATATGGGGCTTGTTAACTGGAATAGTTATAACATTGGCCCTAACGACCAACCTAAAGAAGCTATTACAAATTATCCAATAAAGCAAATGTATGATGATGAGCGTAGTGATGTTGAATTATATGAAGATAGAGACGAAGGAACTTGGCACGGAAACTGTCTTGAAAATATTTGCGGACCTAATGCCGGAATTCTTTCTTTAACAGATGTATTATTTGCCGGTCCAAAGTGCATTGACAATGTTGTTGTTGAATATAATGGCAGTGTTGATGTTAAATGTGCTGAAAATAATTGGTTGTGGCCACAACTTGATGGTATGCAATTACGTTTAATGACGAGAGATAACATTACTAATACTTGGGTTTTGACTGATCGTAGTTTCTTTATAGCTAGTAATGTTTATGGAGAATTTGAAACTAAAGCTACTATTTATCTGGATGCTGATTTATATATTACAGGAACCGGAACGAAAGAAAATCCATATAGCTTATATTCTATAATAAAATAAAAAACAAAGTGAGAATAGTAGTTGCAATAATAACATGAATAATGCGACTAAAAAAATAGTTTTTATAACTTATTTTGGTTTCACTTAAAATGCTATACACTTGGGTGTGAATGCAAAAACCACCAAAAGATATCATTGCAACTGCTATTAAAGCTTTTAATTCAATATTTAAGGTTAAATATTTTAGAGCGAATAATCCTTGAGTTATTTCTAGTAATGAAGAAATTATAAAATTAGATCCAAAATAATGAAAAATTATAGAAGTTAAAATTTTGAAAGTTATTAAACTACCAAGAACGATTAATAAACTATCAAAAGAGTTAATAAAAGAAGCAGTTAAGATACTACCAAATGATTTAGTATTTTTTATGCGTTTAGTTGTTATTTTTTGAGTTTGCTCTTTTCTGTATAAAAAACCAATAATAAAATTACTTAAATAATGACTTAATAAAATTAAAAAACCGATTTTTTTATTACCAATAATAGTGTTACCAATAACATTAATAATAAATAAAGGATTAGAAAAATGGGTAAAACGGATTATTTTATTGGCATCTTCTATAGAAATATAATTTAAATCTAATAAATTTTTTAGATATTTAGCACTACTAGGAAATCCAGTAAACATACTAAAAAAGATAACAAAACTGGCATTTTCACTGACATTAAACAATTTATTGATAATTTTTTTAAATAAAAATGCTAAAATATCTATTAAACCATAATTTATTAATAGATCACTTATTACATAAAAAGGTAACATAGAAGGTACTAAATTATAAAGCCAAATGTTAGAAGATTCTAAGATTATGCTTTTTAAATCGATAACAAAAAAATTACCAAAAATAAAAATTAAAATAAAAATTATAAAATATTTCATTAGTCACCTCAGAAAGGATAAAATATGTTTAATAAAATATATGCTTCAATAAAAAATAAATTTAAGTTATATAAGAAAGAACTAATTTTTTTGCTTTTATTTGCAATTATAATTAATATTCGTTTCCCTTATTATATCGATGCTCCTGGAGGAACATTAGAACTTGATAAGAGAATAGTTATTCCTAATGGAAAAAAAGTAAACGGAAGTTTAAATCTTGTTTATGTTCTAGAGTTAGAAGCAACTATTCCAACATTAACAATGTCTTTATTTAAAAAAGACTGGGATGTTATAAAAAAAGAAGAAGTAGTTGCTAGTAATGAATCAATTGAAGATGCTAATAATCGTGGAAAGATAACTTTAAAAGAGTCTATGAATAATGCTGTTTACTATGCTTTAAAATTAGCTGGTAAAGAAGTTTCAGAAAAAGGTAAAAGTCTTTATGTTATTTATGTAGCATCTGATGCTAAAACAAGTTTAAAAGTAGGCGATCAAATTTTAAAAATAAATGATATTTCTATTAATGAAAGTAGTGATATTGCAAACATTTTAGCTGATCTAGAAATAGGCGATAAAGCCAAAGTTACAGTTAAAAGAAATAATACTTTAAAAGAAGTTGAATTTGAAGTTATTGAATATGAAGGTGAAAAAAAGATTGGTATTTCCATAACTTCAATAACTGAATATGAAAGTCCTGAAAATATCGAATTTAATTATCAAGATTCAGAAAGTGGTTCATCAGGAGGATTTATGAATACTTTATATATTTATAGTTCTCTTATAGATGAAGATATTATAAAAGGCAAAAAAATTGTTGGTACGGGAACTATTTCCGAAAATGGAAACGTTGGAGAAATAGGTGGTATAGAATATAAAATAAAAGCAGCTAATAAAGCTAAAGCTGATATTTTCTTTGTTCCTAAAGGTACCAATTGTGATGATGCTAAGAAAGTAAAAAGTGAAAAAAATTATAATTTAAATATTGTTTGTATAAGTACATTTACAGAAGCTATTGAATATTTAAAAGCAAATTAGGAGGGTTTATGTTATTAAATGGTAAAGAATTATCTTTAAAAATGAAAGAAAGCTTAATAGAAAAAGTTGCTAAATTAGAAAAAAAACCAGGATTAGTGGTAATCCAAGTAGGTGATGATAAAGCAAGTTCTATTTATGTTAATTCCAAAGGAAAATTGGCTCGTGAAATTGGTTACAATTTTGAACATATAAAGTTACCAACTACAATAACTGAAGAAGAAATGATTGAAATAATTGAAAAAATCAATAAAGATAATAATATTAATGGCGTTATTGTTCAATTACCTATACCTAAAAATTTAGATGCAACGAAGATTATTAATCATATTGATCCTATTAAAGATATTGATGGTTTAACTAAAGCCAATGTCGGTAAATTATTTACAGATAAAGCTGAATTAATATCTTGTACTCCTAAAGGAATAATGACACTTTTAAAAAATTATAATGTTGAATTTGAAGGAAAACATGTAGTTATTGTAGGAAGAAGTAATTTAGTTGGGAAACCTTTAATCAGTTTGTGTTTAAATGAAAATGCTACAGTTACAATCTGTCATTCAAAAACTAAAAACTTAGAAAAATTTACCAAAGAAGCTGATATTTTAATAGTTGCTATTGGTAAAAAAGAATTTATTACTAAAGACATGGTTAAAGAAAATGCTGTTGTAGTTGATGTTGGCATTAATCGTGATAATGATTCTAAAAAAATATTTGGTGATGTTAAATTTGATGAAGTTGAACCAATAGCCTCTTTAATAACTCCAGTACCTGGTGGTGTAGGACCAATGACAACAATAACTTTAATGGAAAATGTTTTAGTAAGTTATAATTTAATGAATAATAAGTCTTAAGAAATTAAGGCTTTTTATTATTAATTCTAACTTTAATCTTGATGATATTTGTAGAAATTTAAATAAATGATCAGATTTTTTTAAAATTATAGATTTTACTTGATTTCTTTGATACAATAATTAAAGGTGATAGTATGGAAGAAGATATGCAAGAAAAACTGGAGAAAATAGTTGAATTTATTCGTGAAAAGATTGTTTTTATTCTTTTAGCTTTAATAGGAATAATATTAATTATTTTACTTATACCTACGTCTAAAAAGGAAAATAAGTCTGTTCCAACTTTGATGTTGAAGGGGGAAACAACATTTAAAATGAATCAGGGTGAGATTTATAACGATCCTGGTTATACAGCTTATGATTCTAAAGATGGTGATATAACTAGTAGAGTAATTGTTGAAGGTGTAGTTAATACTGATAGTCCTGGAAGATACACTATTGTATATAAAATAACTAATAGTTCTAATAATACAATTGTAGCAACAAGAATAGTTGAGGTTAAAGAGGTTATAAAGGATGTTACTTTGACTACTAATATTACTCCAACAACTCCAACTAATGATGATGTTCAAATAACTATTGTAATAAGTGGTGATTACTTATTTATGATTGATCCAGATGGTGAAACTATTGAATATGATAGATACATTTATTTGGCTAAAGAAAATGGAATCTATAATTTTCAAATAAAAAGTAAAAGTGGGAAAGTTTTAACAAAAGAAGTAGAAATAAGCAATATTGATAAAGAAGCCCCAACTGGTACATGCAAAAATACTTTAACTAAAAATCATACTAAAGTTGAAGTTGATGCTAAAGATAATGTCGGCGTTGTAAAGTATATTTATTATTCAAACAATTCGAAATTAAACGATAGTGAAAAAGCAACGTTAGATATTTCAAAGGAATATTCTAATGTAAGTGTTGAACTTTATGATGCAGTTGGTAATTCTCAAAAAATAAAGTGTACAGAAGATAATCAAATTCCAGCTGATGTACCAGATACACCAAGTAACCCAACGACTCCAAGTAATCCAACCACGCCAAGTAATCCAACCACGCCAAGCAATCCAACAACTCCTGTAACAAAAGATGAACACTATGATCAAACCTTAAAATATGCTGGTCTTAATTATATTTTGTATATTCCAACTGATTTAAATACTTCACGTCCAGTTCCTTTAGTTATATTTTTACATGGCAGTGGTGAATTTGGAAGTAATATTAATGGTGTATTTAATGTAAATACAGCTTTTGTAAATGGTATGCGAAATCGTAAGTGGAAGGGAGCAGTTTATTTAGCACCACAATGTAATAACACTCAAACTAAAAATTGGTCTTCATGTATGTCAGCATTAAAAGAACTTATTGATTATATTGTTAAAACTAAAAATATTGACACTAATAGAATATCTATTACTGGTCATAGTGCGGGTGGAATTGCCGTTTATGACATGATCGAAAGATATCCTAACTTTTTCTCAGTAGGTGTTCCAGTTGCCGGGAGATATAAAGGAAGTAATATAACTGCTTTATTAAATACAAAGATACGTGCTTATCATGGTGATCAGGATAAAAGTGGTGTACCATATTCTTTAGGTAAAGAAACTATTGAAAAAATTAAAGCTCGTGGTGGCGATGCAGAATTGATTACTTTATATGGTAAGGGTCATATAATTCAATCAGCCGTTTATGATGATGCAGGTTGTTTAAACTGGATGATCCAGCAAAGGAGAAAGTAGTTTATGAAGCGTGACGATATATTAAAACAATCTAAAAAAGAAATTTTAATAAATATCTTTGCCACAACAGCTATTAGAATTACAGTACTTGTCTTACCAGTTTTCTGGGGATATGTAATAAATAGAGTAACTGAAGGTAACTTTGAGAATGCTTATTTCTACGTTTTCCTTTGCTTAATAACGATTATTCTTTATTGGGCAAGCGAATATGTAAATCAAATTGCTTTTTATAAACTTTATAATAAGATTTATTTAAATTTAACCAAAAATGCTATAAATGGTATTAGTAGAAATTCACTTTTTAGTTTATCAAGATTTTCTTTAAGTGAATACTTAAATATTCTTGGTAGTGATGTTGATATAATTGCCAGTTATTACACTAATTTAGTAGCTAGAATAGTTAGAATTGTTGAAAATTTAGTAATTTATTATTACTTTTATAAAGTAAACTTTTATATGTTTTTAATAGTTATAGTTATTTCAGCAATTGGTATGCTTTTATTTGCATTAGCTCGCAAAAAAACCGAAAGAAATAATCTTGAACGTAAAGCCGATCTAGATCAAAAAACAGCTTATAATTACGAATTCTTTACAGGAATTCGTGATATTAAGTCATACAATTTATTTGGTAAAATATCAACTAGATTATTTAATGGAACTGAAACCTATTTGAATAGTAATGCTAAATACAATATAAATTTTAATGGTGATAAATTTTTTATCATCTGCTTTATTGAAATTGTAAAATATTTCTTGATGTTTTATGGCGTTTATCTAATAGGTATTGGTAAGATGGATATTGGTGTTTTAACAATTATTTACAATTACTATGCTAAAATAGTCGATAATTTCAGTATAATTTCAACATTAAATGTTGAAAAATGTAATTTAAAAGTTTCTAGAGCTCGTTACGATAAAATATTTGAACACATTTCTAATAACGATAATGCAGTTGTTAAGAACCGTACATTCGTTGGCAATATCGAATTTTATAATGTTTTATATGGTTATCGTAATGATCCAACATTAAAAGATGTAAGTTTCAAAATTAAAGAAAATTCTATTACTTCCATTGTTGGTCGTGATGACAGTGGTTATAAAGGTGTTTATGAACTTTTACTTAAAATGAATCGTCAACACGAAGGAGCTATTATGATCGATGATATTGATATCAAAGATATTCAAAATGCTACATATTACAATACAGTATCTTTAATAAATTCAGATCCCTTTTTCTTTAATCTATCTATCAAAGAAAACTTAACTTTAATCAATCGCGATTTTGAAGAAATAACATCTTTATGTAAATCTTTAAATATATATGATGAAATTAAAGCATTACCAAAGGGTTTTGATAATACAATTAATGACTCAGTATCGAAAGAATTACGATTAATGTTGTCAATTACGAGAGGTTTACTTAAAAAAACAAAGATAATTTTAATAGCTGATGTTGTATTTGAACTTAATCAAAAAGATAAAAATGCAGTTATTAAACATTTAAAAGCGTTATCAAAAGATCACACGATAGTTGTATTAGGACGTGAACTCGATTTATGTTCAATATCTGATGAAATAATTGTTTTTAATCAAAATGAAATTGCAGAAATTGGGAATCATGAAGAATTGATAAAAAAAGAAGGATTTTATTACAACAATTTTTATAATTATGGGAATGACAAATAGTCATTCTTTTTACTTATTTTCAAATGATAAAAAGTAAAAAAATAGTAAGTTTTATAATAAATTTAGTAGTTTTAACTAATATTTATAAGCTAATAATAAAAATAAAGAAAATATATTCCTTGCTAAAAAATTTTTCATATGATACAATTTAATTGAAAAAATAAGTGAGTGTATTTTTTTATTGGAGGTATAAAAATGTTTTGTACAAAGTGTGGTAGTAGGTTAGAAAATAATAGTAAATTTTGCATTAATTGTGGTAATCCTACAAATATTAGTACTTATAATACAAATAATAATCAAAATAATGTTGAGCATAAGAAAAAAGAAGGTAAATTAGTTACATGTTTATGTTTACTAGCTTATGTAATTCCTATATTAGGAATAATAATTATTTGGATTTTAACCAAAAAAAGTGTTTTAGAATTGCAATTAGCAGTTGGCTTAATGGTTTTATTAAATATTATAGGATTTGTTATGCTTATTGTTATAAATGTTATATATCACGAATATAAAAGAGCCAATGTTTTTCTAGCTACATACATACTTATTACAATTTTAGTAGTAATTGCTTTAATGATGTCTTTTATGGCACTTATTGCATCATGCATAGAAGGACTAGCGTGATAACTATTTCTAAAATCAATTTTCCTATCTATGTTACAATTATTTTTGTATCTATATTCTTAGGAATGTTATATGTAGCTTTATCACTAAAAAAAGAGATAAAGTTAGGTAATAATATTTATTTGTATTTTTTACTCAATATATTATTGATTTTATTTTTAGGAAAAACTTTTACAATGATAACATCTAAATCTCTTAATTTTTTAACCATCGGCTTTTCTTCTTATGGTGGTGCAATTGCTACCATGTTATGTTCTTTCTTTTTTGAAAAATTATGGGATTTAAAAGGATATTTAATTAAATATTCAGCCATATCATTACCATTAATATATGGATTATCAAAAATAGCTTGTTTTATTGCTGGTTGTTGTTATGGAATACCATATGATGGCCCATTTTCAGTAACATATCCTGATAATCTTAATATTCCTTTATTTCCAGCACAACTATTAGAAGCAATTACTTTCATTTTAATATTTATAATATGTAATAAATTTAAAAATAAAAAAAACATTGTTTTAATTACAATATGTTCATGTGCTATTTCTAAATTTTTATTAGATTTTCTAAGATATGAACATATAAATAGAATAATTACATTTAATCAAATTTTTAGTATTATCATAATATTAATTTCTATAATAATACTAATAAAAAGAAAAATAGATTCTAAAAAAATTAAATAAAAAAAGACGACTTTATTTATCGCCTTATATTAAAACATGAAATTTACTTTTCATGTTTTAAATTGCTTTTAATTAATTTAATATCTTTATCACTTAAAAAACTATCATAGATTAAAGCATAAAATATTAGTTCATCTAATGAATAATTTTCTAAATTTATTAATATTGTAAGATTTCTTAAAAATTTATTTTTAGAAATAATTATATTATTACCAAAATACATATTACCATCATGACTATTTAAAAATTCATCAAATTTAATTAAATTTTCAACTCCATAGTTAATACCAATTGTTTTAGTTTTTTTAAATTCATCTAAAATATCAACAGGGATATTATAATTAGTTTCACTTACTACATAATTATCAATTTCTTCATCTTTAATTGTATTTAGTATTCTAATATCAATCATGTTATTTTTTATAAACATAATATTGCAATTTAAAGCTATAAAAATTTTTTTAATTAATAATTCTATTTGTTGATAATTATTTAAATTAGTAAAGCTTAACTTAGAATAATCAACACCATTTTCAATAAAAAAATCAATTAATTTAAATAAAGCAGGATTAATTATTAAACTACACCAAAGATTTTTATTTGAAAACTTTTTCATATAAGTCTTTAGTAATTGAATATTTAATATTAACCTTTCATGATCAAGCAGTAATATTTGATTATCATAATAATTATCATAAGTTAGATTTAAACTTTCTAATAATCTAAAATTATTAACAAGTTTATTAAATAGGGAATTAGGTATATTACTATTTTCATTTAAAAAAATATTAGGATTTAAATAGATAAATTCTTCATTGATTATTTTACCTTCGTATAAAGTAAAAATATACTTAATATCTTTAATGTTACCATAGACTAAGATATTAAAAAAATCTTGCTCGTTGAATTTGCTAAAATCAATTTTACCTTTATCTAATGCTTTTAAAATTTCTTCTAACTCTTTAATATTACGTTTTATAATTAAATCTTTATTATTAAATAAAGTAAGTGACAAATTATATTTATTTAATAAGATTTCAATCTCTTCTTCAATACTATTATTTTTAGTTATTTTAGAAGAATTTAAGTTTTCTTTTTGCATCTTGGAAAGAAATAAATATAATTGATATAATTCTTTTTCGTTTAAACTATTAATTACTTCTTTAGGAACATTAATAAAAGGATTTTTTTCGATATCTTTAAATTCTTTCATGAATGTTTCAAAAGACTTAAAAATACGTTCTTGAAGATCTAAATTATTTTGAATAACTTTTAAACTTTTAGTAATAGCACTAGAAACTTTAGATCTTACATTCGAATAATCATCAGAACTATTTAATTTAATTATATTAGGTATTGTGCTTTCATCTTTAGTTATGAAAGTAACAAATTCAAAATATGCACGAATTTCATCAGTATTTAAATACTTTGAAATAATTTCATATGTTTTTTTAGTTTTATTATTAAATCTATTTTCAACTATAGACTCTAGTAATTCACTATGTAAATAACTATTAAAAGTAATTCCTTTAAAATCTTCAATGAGATCTTTAACTAAAAGGTTAGGTTTTAAAGCTAAAATGAAAAAATATAAAAATTGTTCATCTAATTTATCAAATGAAGCTTTAGCTGGTAATGATTCAATTAATTCTTCTTTAGCTAAAGCATCAACTCTATTACTGATAGCAGTATTATATTTGTTTAAAAGCATTTCAAATATATCATTCATGATTTCATCTCCTATCAATATAAGTTTTTAATTCAGCAATCATTTGATCAAGTAATTCGATGTCGTTGTTATAGTTTATGTTTCCTTTAAAAGAATTTAATAATTTTAATCGATTTCTTAAAGTATCATAAGTACCTTGATCTTTAGTTGATTTCTTTATAAAAAGATTAATAATTATAAGCTTGCCATTAACTATAGAGAAGGCTAGACGAAATTGATAATTTTTTAATTCATAGCAACCAAAAGATAACTTTTTTATTCCATGAAGATCAGTTTTAATACTTTCAAATAATTTTATAATATCAGTTATATAGTTAGGATCACTACTAAACTGGGAAATACAATGTTCTAGATCTTCTTTTAAAGCAATATTACCTGAAGGTAAACGTAGTAGGTAAATATCATTATATTTAATTTGTTCATCAATAACTTCTTCATTAAAATAGATTGATGATAACAAAGAAGAAATTTTTAAATCAATTTGTTCAATTTCAGCATTCAAATATTCAAGATCTTCAGGATCAATAGATTGATATTTCAATTTAATAATTGAGGCTTTTTCATTATTTAAATATAGTAAAAGGGCTTGCTTTATTTGACTGGCATGTTTGCTTTCTTCAATCTTTTTTATCCAAAGCTCAATATCATCAAGACTGAGATTGTTCTTAAAAATATTGATATAAAATTCAAAACTTTTATCACTTTTTATTTCAGTTTGTTCGTTTTTATTATTTTGTTTAAAACCCTTGAAAGTAATTATGGTAGGGATTTCTTTTTCTTTTTTTTGCTGTTTTTGGTCGATTAAAACATTTTTATTGTGACTTAGAATGTAACGATAAATTTCTGTTAATTCATTTTTAGAAATACCTTCACAATTATATTCTTCTAAAGAAATTCCATTTTCATTTTTATTTACAGCCATAAATCCTCCGATATTATATATTAATAATTATAGCATATATCTTATAATTGGTGTTAAAAAACTTTATTTTTACTTTTATTTGTGTTAAGATATTTTTAGAATAGGGTTGATAAAAATGAAGAAAAATGGTTTTACTTTAGTAGAAATGTTAACAGTGATTATAATATTAGTATCATTAGGGCTTATTTCAATTTTTACCATTAATAAAATAGTAAAAAGATCCGGGGATGACTTATATGATATTCAAGTAAATACGATTAAAGAAGCGGCTCGTAATTATGCTGTTAAAAATGGTTCTACTTTGGGAGCATCTAATGAAATAACAATATGTGATTTAAAGAGAAATAATTTGATCGATGAAGACTTTATTGATCCTCGTACTGAAAAACCATTTGATGAAAGTTTAATTATTAAAATCATTAATGATAATTCTAATTATAAAATAGAATTTGATGGTACTACAAAAATGCCAAATTATAGTTGTGGTAATGATATGGTAGTTACATTAGTTGGAGACTCACCTTATTATTTAAGTGTTGGATCAAAATATGTAGAACCAGGTATCAGTGTAAAAAAGAAACAAAATGATACCTTAGTTGATTATGCTGACTATACTTTGGAAATAAAAGCAGATAGTTTTGATAAGATAGGTACTTATAAAGTAACCTATTTAGTTACCGATAAAAATAACTCTAATTCTAAATCTTCTTTGCGAAGAACTGTAATTGTTGAGGACAAAGAAGCTCCAAGAATTACAGTTAATAAAACAACTCAGAATTATACCCAAACGATTTTAGAAGGAACTAAAATTGATGTTCCATCTTGTAGCGCTTATGATAATTATGATGGTAATTTAGCTTGTAAAGTTATAAATAATTATAATGGCAATACTAATCCAGGTACTTATCAAGTTGAATATACTGCAACTGACTCTAGTGGTAATAGCAATAGCTTTATTTTGACTATTATAGTAAAAAAGAAAAATAAAAATTTAATTGGAAAAGTAAATGTTAGTACTTTAGAGTGGACTAGGGAAGAAATTAAATTAGAAATTGAACCTTTATATAATAATACGGGTTGTAATACTTTTATATATACTTTCGATGGCTCTAATTGGCAAAGAACTAATACTAGTACTAAAGATACTAATGGTTCTTATCGTTTAGGAATTAAAACTGATGTTGACAATGACCCAAGTTGTTTATTTTATGAAGATTATTTTAATTTTAATATTACTAATATTGATAAAACAGCTCCAGATGTTACTAATTTAAGAATATTTACGGAATCGGATAGTGAAATAAATGAAATATCTAAAAATAAAGAAATAGATGGTAAAGTAGTTAATATTCCTTATTATTATACAAATGGTAGTATAACTATTACTTCTATAACGGGAGCAATTGATAATGAATCTAAAGTAGGAAGTTATACACTTTATGTTAATGGAACTAAGGAAAGTAATATTCCTGTAACTTTAGGAACACCTGGGCGTTATGTGATTTCAGGTAGTGCAATTGATTTTGCTAATAATGAAAGTGAAATAAAAGAATTAGCTGTTATTATAATTGATCAGGAAAAACCAGTTTGTAGCTTTGCTAAATGTAATTCTTTGACTGATTGTAATAATAATCCTCCGATGATTAATGACAATTTAGTTTATGCATGGGGTGAATATAAATTAAATTTCCAAAATGATGTGGAACGTGTTTTTCTAAAAATGAGCTGCACTAATACTTATTATAAAGAAGAAAATGATGAGTTAAATGATTATACAGTAGCTTTAAGTGATGTTCAAATTGATTATGAAGTAACGGGTGTTACTAATCCTTCACAAGTTATTTCTACAGAATTGCTTGATGCTCCAGTTATTTGTGGAGCAGTATTTTGTACTAAAACTTACAATTATATGATTGGAGTTGATATTACCAAAGCTGACACTTATAGTGATCGTGTTCAAGTTGTACTAAAAAAAGGTGCAGTTAAAGACTTGGCATTCAATATTAACAACTCGGCAAGTTCATTTATGATCATTAAAAACTATTGAAATTTGTTTTTACTTAGTTTATAATGTAATTGTTAAAAGGTAGGGATGATAAAATGAAGAAAGCATTAAAAATGTTAGTTGTTTTACTTCTATGTGCTGGTGTTAATGTTTCAGCCAAGACACTTAAAGAAGAAACAACTTCTTTGATCAGCAGTATGGATACTTTAAAAACTGAATCAAAGGACAAAATAGCTACTCTTAATAAGTGGTTAATAAGTAATGAAGCATATGTAGTTAAAGTTTTAGATAAAGATTTAACTACTGGTATGGCAGAAGCTTTTAAAGCAAGTGATTATAAACAAGTTTTAAATTTACTTGAAAAAGCTTTAGATAATAATGGTTTTAAAGATCAAAGTAATTCTTTAAAAAACATTAAACTTGATGAGTTTATTGATAAATATTTAGCATTAAAAGATGATTTAACAACTTTTGTTAATAAGAATAAAGATGCTTTAAATATCAAAACTGGAACTAGTGAAGGTATAGAGTGTTCACTTGATTTTTACGATAAGATTGTTGAAAGCTATGATGCTTTGAAAGAAGAAGTAAGTTCTTTATTAGCAGAAATAGGCAAATTATTTGGTAAGTTTTTAAGTAAAAATATTAATTCTGGGTTAGAATTAAGTAATCAAGAATTAATTAATAAATTAGAAAATTATGAAAATTACACTAATACTATAAATGATGTTATTAAAAGAATTTATGCTATTTTTGATGAATATGAAAATGTATTTACAAAAATTATGTCAGAAAATGCTTTTATTACAAGATTTAAAAATAAGATGCGTGACGATGTTCAAAAATTGATAGATAATTGCAAAGCTAATTATGAAAGTACTCTTGATAATTTTATTAAAGATCGTCAAACTAAATTAGCAAAAACTGTAACTAGTGTAGTTGCTAGTAATAAAACAACAAAAGAAAAAAATCAAGAATTATATAATAAAATTGCTGAAGTAAAAACTATCAAAAATAAGTTTAATACTAATTTTGATTCAATTATAGCTAATGTTGATACTTCAATAATTTCTAAGGAATTAGATTCTTTTAAAGCAAAAGCCAATAATGAATTTGAAGATGCTATTAAATACATTGAAGATCATATGATAATTGATGAATATGATATAAAATTAGCTTCTGATTCTATCACAGGTATTGAAATTGATCGTGTTCGTGAATTGGTTATTTTAGATAAAGTATTTGAAATTGATGATTTTAAATCTAAAATTGTTTTAGCAAATAATGTTGGTATTTTGGGATTTGAAATCAAAACAACTTTAAATGTAGGAACTAACTCTAAAATAACTGTAAAAGAAGCTGAAGAATTAAAGAAGGAATATGTAGTTATTTTAATGGGTGACGTTGATGGCAATGGTGCCATAACTGTAACTGATGTTGTTAAGACAGCATATGCAGCATTGGGTGAAGATATCTTTAATGAATATGAAACAATTGCTGCTGATATTGACGAAAATGATCATGTGACAGTAACTGATGTTGTAAAAATAGCGTATCGTGCTTTAGAAGGGAATTAAAATATGAAAAAGAAATTTTTGTTATTACTTTTAACTTTAGTTTTCCCATTTATGGTTAATGCTGCCTCAATCACTGTAAGTGGTAACGGAAAACTATCGCCTGGTGAAACAGCAACTTTAAAATTAATTGTAAGTTCAACAAAAGATATTTATGGTGGTCAAGTTAATTTTAAACTTGATTCTAATGATTTTGAAATTGTTTCTGGAAGTTTTGATAGTAAATACACACTTGTGTCTAAAAACAATAATGGTTTAGTTGCATATAGTACTAATAAAGCTATTCCAAATAAAGCTACATTAGCAACTATTAAAGTAAAAGCTAAAACAAATGCCACTGTTGGAAACACAGCAAAATTGAATTTAAGCAATATTATTTTAACAGTTGGTTCATCTATTGAAAACTTAATTGATGAAGTTGGTTCTAATGTGTTTTCTGTATTGACTGTTGTTCCAGCTAAATCTAGCAATAATAATTTAAAAGAATTAACCATTGATGGTTATCCAATTTCATTTAATAAAAACACTAAATCTTATAGTATTAGTGTTGGTAATGACGTTAAAAGTTTATCTATTAAAGCTTTAGCTGAAGATGAAAAGGCAACTGTTACCATTAGTGGTAACACTAATTTAAAAGAAGGAAAAAACACAATTAAAATAACAGTAACTGCTGAAAATGGTTCTAAGAATGTTTACTACATATATGTAACAAGAGAATCTTCAGGTTCTGTATCTAATACTGATTGTGACTTAAAAAGTTTAGTAGTTAAAGGTTATAATATTAACTTTAACTCTAATACTTTAGAATATCGTATTACTGTTCCTTCAAATGTTACTAATATTGAATTGTTATCAACTTTAGTAAATCCTGAATCGACTAAAACAACTGATGGGCCTAATAGTTTAGCCTTTGGTGAAAATGTTTATACTATAACAGTCACAGATAAAAATGGTAATAAGAAAGTTTATAGAGTAATTGTTACTCGTGAGTTAGAAGGAAGTGGATGCGAAACTTGTCAAGTATGTGATACTTGTGAAGAAAAGTCTGACACTTTATGGAAGACAATTGCTATCATTTTAATGATTGTTACTATTGCTGAAACAATTTATATGGTTACAATGCGTGATCGTAAAGAAATTTAAGGAGAAAAGAAATTTTCTCTTTTTTCTTGCATTGACAAAATGTAATTAATAACTTAAAATTAATTGTAGAGTAGAAGGTGACTAATGCCAGCTTATTTAACACATGCGATTATGGCTGATGAATTTTTAAAAAGAGAAAAACAATTATTAAAAGTTGAAATAGATGATAAAGCTTTAAGAACCTATTCGTTGGGAACAGACCTAGCTATTTTTACTAAAACTAGTATTTTTGGTACGCATAATACTAAAACTAAAGCTTTTTTTCTTAACATGATTAGATACATTAAAACGCATAAAAAGGTAGATGATCCCCAGGCAATAGCTCTTTTATATGGCCATGTCTGCCACTATTTTTTAGATACAACGATGCATCCTTTTTGCTATTATTTAGAAGTGGGAACTAAAAAGACTTCAATCATTTCTAATCATACTTTAATAGAAGGCTTTTGGAGTTCATATTTTTCTGATTATTTTTTAAAAACTATGATAGACCCAGCTTTTTTTAATCAAGCTGATTTGACTAAAATAACTGATATTTTAAACGGAACTTATCAAATCACTTATAAGGAAAAAAATATTTTAGAATCAGCTAAACGGGTGATAAAAACATTTACTTTGTTAGAAAAAATGAAGAAAATGTTAAATTTGGAGTTATTAAAACAAATATCTGGATTTAACTCATTTTTGGCTAAAAATGATTATTCAAAAGAAATTTTACTAAATTCTAATTCGGATGTTTGGTTTAATCCGACTTCGTGTTTGGTTTCTGAATTATCATGTTTACAATTATTTGATTTATCTATTGTTAAAACAAGTGAAGCCATAGAAGAAATTAACAAATATTTGTATAATAACGCTAGCTTAAATAACGTAAAAAAGGTTTTTACTAATTTATCATATGATACAGGTGTAAATACTAAATATGGCTTAAAATTCGTTTATACTAAAAAATATATATTGTAAAATTTACAAATATAAATTGAATTTAAATTATAACTATTATATAATAATTAAGAGGATGTGTATTATGGAAGATATTAATTTACAAGATTTATTAAAATATTATGTGAACAAAATATTAATAATTATTTTAATAACGATTTTTTGTGGTTTGTTAGGTTCGGTTTATTCTCTTTTTATCCAAAAACCAATGTACAAATCAACAACAACTTTGCTTTTAGCTAACATTTCAGAGATTGACAGTGGGAGTAGTCAATCAATAACAACTAATGATATAACTTTAAATCAAAAGTTAATTTCTACCTATCGTGAAATAATGAAGAGTGTTCGTATTTTAAGACAAGTAAAAGAGAACTTACGTCTTGATTATGAGATTGAAGATTTAAAGAAAATGATCACTGTTTCAGCTGTTAATGATACCGAAATTATTTCTGTTACAGTTAAGAATAGTGACCCAGAAATGGCTATGAAAATAGCTAACGAAGTAGCTGATACTTTCTGCGATGAAATAGTAAAAATTTACCAAATTAAAAATGTAAATGTTATCGATCTTGCAGAAATTGATGATACTCCTTATAACATTAATTTATTTAAACAAATTGTTATTTACATTCTAATTGGTTTAGTTCTATCATCTGCAATCGTATTTGTTATGTATTATTTCGATACTACTATTAAAACAAAAGAAGAAATTGAAGAAAAAGTAGGACTTCCAGTATTAGGAATGATTCCTTTAAAGAAGGAGGCACATAAATAATGACAGATCTAGTAGTTGCTTCTTCACCAAAGTCTTTAATCAGTGAAGGTTTTCGAACTTTAAGAACAAACTTACAATTTTCAGCAATAAATGGTAAATTACGCACTCTTGCTGTTGTTAGTTCTATGCAAAGTGAAGGTAAAAGTTTTACCAGTGCTAATTTAGCTTGTGCTTTTGCACAAGCCGGCGAAAAAGTTTTACTTATCGATTGCGATATGCGCCGTGGAAGATTACATACTATTTTTAATGTTTCAAATGATCGTGGTTTTTCAAATCTTTTGATTGATAATATTCAAAGATATGATGATTATATAGTTAGAACGGAGATCAAAAATTTATCATTGTTACCAATGGGAACAATTCCACCAAATCCAGCTGAATTAATCGCTAGTGAAAAAAATAAAAGATTAATGGAAATCTTTAAAGAAGAATATGACATTATTATATATGATTGTGTGCCAGTTACTGGTTTAACAGATTCTTTGATAATGTCTAAATTAGTTGATGCAACGGTTATTGTCGCATCAGAAAAAATAACACCAATTGAATTATTACAAAATACTAAAAAATCGTTAGCAAATGTTGGAGCTAATATTGCTGGAGTTGTTTTAAATCGTGTTGAAACTGATAATGGCGTTTATGCTAACAAATATTATGGAAAGTATTATCAATGATTGATATTCATAATCATATCTTGTATGGTCTCGATGATGGATCTAGAACTTTAGAAGAAAGTTGTGAATTGCTTGATTCAGCAATTAAAGCAGGAGTAAAAGCTATTTGCTTTACTCCTCACTTTATTCCAGAATCTCAATTTATGGCTTCAATATCGGAAAAAGAAAGAATTTTGGCAATTTTAAAAGAAAAATATGCTGGAAAAATTGATCTCTATCTGGGAAATGAAATATATATGAATAATGACATATTAGAACTTTTAAAAGATAGAATTGAACCTCTTGCTAAATCAAAATATCTTTTAATTGAACTACCTGTTTGCAATGAATATCCATCTTTAGAAAATATCCTTTTTCAGCTTCAAACAGCCGGATATAAAGTGATCATTGCTCATCCTGAACGTTATTTATATTTTAAAAATAATATTAATAAGATTTTTAGATTAATGGAACAGGGAATATATTTCCAAGGTAATTATATGTCACTTTTTGATACCTATGGTAAATCTACTAAAAAACAATTTATTAGATTATTAAAACATCGGGTTTATTCTTTTTTAGCAAGTGATATTCATCATAAAGATAATAACTATTATTTAAAGTTAAAACAAGGTAAGGAAAAAATTAAACATATGACATCTAAAGAATACATGGAAAAATTAATGGAAACAAATCCTAACAAAGTTATAAAAAATGAAAAAATTGAGCATGAAATACCAGTCAAAATAACTTTTTTTGAAAGAATAAGAGGGAAAATATGAAAAGAAAAATATTAATAATTTTTTTCTTGTTTTTTCCTTTTTTTGTTAGTGCTTATACTAAAGAAGATATTATTTCTCTTGTTTCTAATAAAAAAATGTGTGATAGTACTACTTCAAATATGTATGAAACATATTTGAATACTTATACTAGGATTTTGAAATCTAAAGATGTTGATGAAGAATTAGCTAATCAAATTTATGAAAAGATTGCTTATTCATTGAATACTTTAGAAGATAATAAAGTATGTAAAATCGAAGATTATCAAGCTTTAAATGCTGATTTAAAAAGTAAAATCTATAATTCCTTGTATTCAGCTATGCGTTTGATTTTAAAGGCAAGAGATTTAGAAAATAAAAAAACTAATATTAAAATTAGTAATGATCAAACGGTCGAGATCTTTGAAAATGGTAAATTAGTTGATCGCTTAGATTTAACTAAAACCAAATTTAATTATGTTGGTTATTCTAAAAAGTTTGTTTTTCTAAAATATGCTTTAATTATATCTTTAATAACACTTATTTTATTTTTAAAATTTATTAAAAAAAAGCAATTAAAAAACTTATTAGTAATTATATTAAATTTAAATATCTTTGCTTTAATTATTTATATATGCATTGGTACTAAAATTTATGATCTTTATAGTTTAATAAATATCATGAATATTAAAGAAAATAATGATGTTTTTAATGTTAAAGTTAAAGATCAAAAAATAATTGAAAAGCCATCTTATGGAGCTAACTATGGAACTTTAAAAATTGGAAGTCTAAATATTGAATTACCAATTTATTATGGTGAAACTAAAGAAATATTAAAACGTGGTGTTGCATCTAATACTAATATGCCAGGTGAAAATAAAAGAATTATTATGAGTGCTCATAACTCAAGCAAATTTTTAAAAAACATTAAAGATATTAAAAATGATGAATTAATTAAAATAGAAACAACTTATGGAAAATTTGAATATCAAGTGTTTAAAACGGAAGTTTTAAATGAAGATGAATTTGATAAATTATCTAAAAGCGATAAAGAATTATTAGTTATTTACACTTGTTATCCATTTGATGAAGTAATTTATTCTAACAAAAGATTCGTAGTTTATGCTTATTTAATTGAAGAGGATTGGTATAATGATTAAGAAAATATTTTTAACTTTTATTTTAACTAGTTTAATTGTTTTATCATTTGCTTTAATATCATATACAAGTTTATTTACTAAAAGTGAAATCAAAAAAGTTTTAAAAAAAACATCTTATTATGATTATACTTATAAATATATAAGTGATGCTTTAGAAATGGAATTACCTAATGAAGAATTAGATTATGCTTTTAGTTCTTATTTAAAAGAAGAATTAAATAATGATATTGATACTACTATAAATAATTACTTTGCTAAAAAAAATAATAAAGAAATTGAAGAAAAATTTAAACAAAATCTAGATTTAAAATTAGAAAAATACAATAATAATTCTAATATTGAAAGTTTAAAAAAAGATTTAACTACTGTTTACATTAATAATATAATGCCAATATCTAAACTTGATAAGCTAAAACTACCTTTTCGTTATAAAGCAAAGATAATGTCATATATTATGCCTTTAATAACTTTAGCTTTAATAATTTTTTTAACTTTTAAAGATAAAGAAGTTGTTTTTAATGCTTTTATTTCTACGGGAATACTATTTATTTTACCTAAATCTTATTTGATTTTTGACAATTTTTTTACGGATCTTTACTTTTATAATAAAACATTTTCTTACTTTATAACTAATTATATTTATTACTTATTTAATAAATATTTTATAATTGGTTTAATTCTGATTATTTTACCTTTAATATTAAAATACGTAATTTTAAAAAATGCCAAATTAAACAAAATGATAATTGACGATTAGACAAATTTAATATATAATTAAGTTATAGATATGATAGGAGGAGTAAAGATGTTTTTAACAGAAACAATGTGCCATATTTGTGATACAGCTTTTGGAAATACGGCTGGAATTTCTAGCACGTTGGTTAGTATTGTTGGCTTAATTTATAAAGCCATACAAATTGGGGTACCAATTATATTAATCATTGTTGGAATGATTGATATGGGAAAAGCAATAACACAGCAAAAAGAAGATGAAATTAAGAAAGCTCAAAGTTTACTTGTAAAAAAAGCGGTAGCGGCTGCTTTAGTATTTTTAATGTTTTCTTTAGTAAGTTTGTTGTTAGGTATAGTTGGGAACAATGATGATAGTACTATAAGTTGTATCTCAAATTTGATTAAAGGAAATTGCACTATTGATGGAGGAAATTAAATATGTTAAATTTTTTATATGATTGTAATGATTTTGTAACCAATAATGATAAAATAGTTGGTATTATACGTTTTGTGTATAATGCAGTAAAAATCGGTGTACCAATTATATTGGTCATTGTAGGTATGTTTGATATGGGTAAAGCAATAACGCAACAAAAAGAAGATGAGATTAAGAAGGCCCAAATCTTACTTGTTAAAAAGGCGGTAGCTGCTCTTATTGTATTCTTGATGTTTGCCCTTGTTCAACTTATTGTAAATATTGTTGGTGGGAATGAAGCCCAAACCACTATAGGTTGTATTAATAACATATTGAATGGTAAAGATACTAATGCTAATGATTAAAATGCAAATAATTCACAGAGAGCAAACCCAAATAAAAATATTGAGGATCAGGAAAAATAATTTGCATTTAAAAAAGTATAAAATCATAATACTTTTTCCTTTGCAATTTGTTTAATCAACATTATAAATATAAAATTTTGGTATAATATAATTATAGAGGTGAGAGAATATGTTTTTAGATTTTACATGTAGTAGTATACCAAAGCAAATATTAGATATAACTCATTTAATATATAAGGCTATACAAATTGGTGTACCAATCATATTGATCATTGTTGGTATGTTCGATATGGGAAAAGCAATAACTCAACAAAAAGAAGATGAAATTAAGAAGGCTCAAAGTTTACTTGTAAAAAAAGCTGTAGCTGCAGCTTTAGTATTTTTAATGTTTTCAATTGTTCAATTAGTTGTTTCAGTTGTATCACCAGATACTACTGCTAATGGTAGCGAAAGTTGGGCTTGCGTTAAAGAAATTTTAGGTGTTAAGTAGTTAGCTCTTTGCTAACTTTTTTCTTTGATTATTGACAAATATATATAAATAAATATATAATACTCCCTACTGGAGGGAATTTATGTTTTTATTTGCTTGTAAAGATATTCCAAGTAATTTAGTTGGCTTAATTCAACTAGTTTATAAAGCTATTCAAATTGGGGTACCAATTATATTAATTATTGTTGGTATGTTTGATATGGGAAAAGCAGTAACTCAACAAAAAGAAGATGAAATTAAGAAAGCTCAAAGTTTGCTTATAAAAAAAGCTGTAGCTGCAGCTTTAGTATTCTTAATGTTTTCTTTAGTTAGTTTAGTTGTTTCAATTGTTAACATTGATAGTGATTCTTGGAATTGTGTTGAATATTTATTAACTGGAAAGTCAAATTAGATTTGACTTTTTTAGTACCTTAATATATAATTTAGGCAGGTGATGGGGATGTTTTTAGATATTTATTGTGTTGGTTTACAAATTCCTGATTTCGTTGGTTATTATATTTCTTTAGTATATAAAGTTTTAAGAATTGGCATTCCGATTCTTTTAATTATTTTTGGTATGTTTGATATGGGTAAGGCTGTCGTTGCTAAAAAAGAAGAAGACGTTAAAAAATATCAAAATTTAGTTGTAAAGAAAATTTTGACTGGTGTTTTAGTTTTTTTAATCCCATATTTAGTTGAATTTATTTTTGGCTTTTTTGATAACAGTGGCATTATCAAATGTGTCATGAGTTTATTAAAATATCAATAATTGTCTTTTTGACAATTTTTTTGTTAGAACAAAACATTTGTATGCTATAATTGAGATGGTGGTAAAATGAAAGACTACATTAAAGGGAAATATAAAAGTACAATTTTTAGATCAGAAAAAGGTTATACTATAGGAATTGTTAAAGTGCTTGAAACCAATATTGAAGCTCTTCAAGATTTCTTAAATCGAACAATAACAATAACTGGTTATTTTTTTGAGCTTAATGAGAATGACAACTATATTTTATATGGCGAAATAGTTGATCATCCAAGATATGGACGTCAATTTAATGTTTTAGAGTCAGAAAAGTTAAAACCGACTGATAAAGATGGTATAATTGAATTTTTAGCAAGTGATCTATTTCCGGGTGTCGGTGAAAAGATGGCTACTAAAATTGTCGATGCTTTAGGAATCAATGCCTTAGACTTAATATTAGAAGATCATAATAATTTGTTGAAAATTCCTAAGTTTTCGGTAAAAAAAGCTAAACAAATTCATGATATTTTAAGTAATTATGAAAATAGTCATCAAACAATTGTTTACTTGTGTGATATTGGTTTTAGTAGTAATGAAGCTTTAAATATATATAATAGTTATCGTAACCGAACTTTAGATGCCTTAAATGAAAATATATATGATTTTACAAGTGTTGATATTTCTTTTTTGAGAATTGATAATATTCGCTCTAAATTAGAAATTAAAGATACTGATGAAAGAAGAATAAAAGCTTGCATTTATTATATAATGCGTAATTTAACTTACCAAAATGGTGATACTTATTTAGAATTTGCTAATATTTATGAAGAAACTCAGAAATATTTAAATATTGGAATAGGTGAAAGTGATTTTGTTGAATATTTAAAACAATTAGCCAAAGAAAATTTAATTTATAACGATTCTGAAAAATATTATTTAAAAGAAATTTTTAATGCCGAAGTAAATATTTCTAGTCGTATTAAAGATTTGATCAAAATTCCTAAGAAAAAATACAAGAATTTAAAACATTATTTGGATGAGATTGAAGTTGTAAATAATATAAAATATAATTCTAAACAAAAAGAAGCCATAATGAGTGGCTTAACATCTGGTATTTCTATTATAACTGGAGGTCCGGGAACTGGTAAAACAACGATTATTAAAGCTATTGTTGAATTGTATCAAACTTTAAATAATTTAAGTTATGAAGCTTTAATGGAAGAAATGGCTTTATTAGCTCCAACAGGACGTGCAAGTAAACGTCTTAGTGAGTCAACTAATGTTGGTGCTAAAACAATCCATCGCTTCTTAAAATGGCATAAAGAAGCCAATTCTTTTGAGATAAATGAATATAATAAAGATTTTAGTAAGTTTATCATTATTGATGAATTTAGTATGGTTGATATTAATTTATTTGATTCTCTTTTAAAAGGTTTAACTCGAGATGTCCAAATAATTTTAGTAGGTGATTATAATCAATTACCAAGTGTAGGACCGGGAATGCTTTTGAAAGATTTAATTGATTCTAATTTAATCAACACTATATCTTTAGACTTATTGTATCGTCAAGGAAAAGGATCTTTTATTCCCATCCTAGCTGATAGTATAAAAAAAGGCGATGAATCTAATATTTTAGCTAAAGCTAACGATTATTGTTTTTTAGAATGTTCTAAAAATAGTATTCGTACAAGTGTTAGAAATATCTGTGAACAACTTGCGAAAAAAGAAATTAGTTTAACTGATTTAGAACTTTTAGCTCCAATGTATAAAGGATTAAATGGTATAGATATTTTAAATAAAGATTTGCAAGAAGTTTTTAACCCTTATAGTGATTCTAAAGAAGAGATTTCTGTAGGTGATACAATTTTTCGTGTTAATGATAAAGTCATTCAATTAGTTAATATGCCTGATGATAATGTTTTTAATGGGGATATTGGTTATATTAAAGAAATTAATAAATCAAGTGTAAGTGCTAGCAAAAAGAATGAAATTGTTGTCAATTATGATGGTAATTATGTTACATATTTACCTAAAGACTTCAATAAAATAAAACATGCTTATATCATTAGTATTCATAAATCTCAAGGTAGTGAGTTTCCTATTGTTATTATGCCAATTACTATGGACTATAAGAAAATGCTTTATCGTAAACTTATTTATACTGGTATTACTAGAGCAAAAAGTAAATTAATAATGTTAGGGGAAAGTAGTGCTTTTACTTATAGTATTGAAAATACTAATGAATATGTTAGAAAGACAGCTCTTTTAGAACGATTAAAAATGTAGTATAAATATTTATATTCTTCAAATAATAATTTTGAGGAGGAATTTTATGAAATATTGTAAAAGCATATTATTTATGGTATTAGGAGCAGGCGTTGCTTTAATGCTAGAAAGATATGGAAGTGATATCGTTTGTTTATGTGATAAAATGATGAAGAAAGAAAAAGAATTAGTCGAAGATGGTCTTGATTTAGAATAAAACCATATAATATAATGTATCATGATATAATTTGAGAACTCGTAGGATTACGGTTCTCTTTTTCGTGTCTTTTTACTGTAAAGAGATTGAAAAAATACTCTTTTTGTGTTAATCTAATAATAGGTGATAATATGAAAAAAGAAAAAAGTTTAGACATGAATAAAATATCTATTTTCGTTTTTATTATAGCATTTATATTATTTATTATGAGTTTCACCCTTATGAAAAAACAAGCAGATAATACTATAAAAGATACTAAAGATGTTACTTCAGTTAATATTGATATTCAAAGTGTTGATTTAAAAGTTGGTGAAGAACAACAAATATTAGCAACTGTTTTTCCAATAGATGCCATTAATCAAAAGATAAGCTATAGCAGTAGTAACGAGAATGTTGCTGTTATCAGTGGTAATGGCTTAATAACTGGTATCGGAATAGGGACAACAACTATTACCGCAACTAGTCATAATGGAATTTCAACTTCCATTGTTGTTATAGTTTCAGCAAATAATGTTGATAGAAAAGATAAACCAGTTATAACTATAAATGATCCTCAAGGTATTAAAGGAAAAAATAATTGGTTTACTTCTAATGTTTCAGTTACAATTGAAGCAACCGAAGCTGATTATATAAAATATTGTTATTCTACAGGAATTAAATGCAATCCTAATATTGTAATTAGATCAGGAGAAAAAATTACTTTAAGAGAAGGTATATTTAAAATATATGTTGAAGCAGTTAACTTTTTAGGTAAAACAACTGCTGAAAGTGAAGTAATTATGATCGATTCAACTGCCCCAACTTTTAATTTTGATTCTTTATCAACAACTGAAGGAGCTAAAGCTGTTATTGATTGCAAAGATTTCACTTCAGGAATAGCAACATGTGCTGACTTTAAAACAGCTCTTGTTGTTTTAGATAAACTTAAAGAAGATAAAACCATTGAAATTGTCGATAAAGCTGGAAATAAAATAACTGCTAAAATAAAAGTTAATAAAAAAGGCTCGGAATATGAAGCTATATTGTTAAAATAATTCAAAAAACTTGTTTCATCAGAAATAAGTTTTTTTGTTTTTTTAGATGCCTTGACATCTTTAAATACAATATGTTATAATAACTATCCTCAACAAAAGGAAGTGTGTAGTATGGCCGAGGTAACAAATAAATTAAAAAAATACAACTTAATCGACGTTTATGGACATCACTTTGCAATTTCAACAACAAAAAGAGATGCTATTAAATTTACTTTATATCATTCAAATATTGATGAAGGATATGCTCGTAAAGAATTTGAATATTTGTCAGTAATGGTTGATGCTAATATGCCTATTTATAATAGTTTGAGTGAACTTTATGAAAGAATAGGTAATACATTTAATCAAAGTGTAGATCCAATACGTGATGGTAGAAATGGCTTAATTTTAGATGCTGATTTTGATAATGAAACTTATTTCATTACATTTTGCCGCGATTTATCTAATGAGCTTGCTCAACCAGGTGAAACAACGGTAGCGTTTTCTGATTCAGCATTTAAAGATTTTGTTGAAAATTTAAATATAGAAGAAAATGGTTATCAATATCAAATGAAACCTATGAGAAATTTGGCATAATTTGTCAAATTTTTTTTGTGTCTAATTTTCAAACAATATAAAATTTGATATAATGGTTATGATCGGAGATGATTATTATGCATTTCAAAAAAATAATCTTTTTAATAGTGATATTAATTTTTCCATGTACAAGCTTAAAAGCTTTAGAATGTGATAAAAAATATTCGATTGAAACAATTGCTTCTCTTGGGAAAACTGAATATATAGGTTGTACTGATAATTATGATGAAGCTAAAAAACTTATGCGTGAATACGATTCCACTAAGAGAAATGTAGCAGTTATTTATGAAGATGGTGTCTTAATAAATGCTCGTTATGCTGTCGTTAATTTTACAGGGAGATCCGACTTGATAACAATTTATGATAACGAGAATTTAAGTGGTACTAGATATGCATATATTCATGGTGATTGGGGAGCTGACGGAGCTTTTTTAGACTATAATCCTGTGAAAAAAACCATTAAAGTCAAAATCAGTGGTTTAGTAGGTTGGACTAAAGCAACTAATGCTGATATTATTCCTTTAGCTAATTTAGATAGTAAATCTATAACAATTTTAACAACAGTTCGAGTTCGAACTACCCCTGAATATTTAACAGATAATTCTAATCAATATACTTCTGTAAGTGCAGGCACCATTTGGAATTATACAGATACAGTAGAAGCTGATGGCTTTTTATGGTATAAGATAAATTATAAAGGTGAATATTATTATGTTGCTGGTAAAAATTTAAAAACCGGGGCTTTATTTGCTTCTGAAAATTCTAGTTATACATTTAAAACATATTATAAAGTTAATAATTCCAATGATTTAGTTCATTATTATCGAACGCTTTATAATCAAACAGCAATTAATTTAGGTGTTGCTCCTAAATCAATTGAAAAAAATACGACTTATTATAGTTTTGATGGTAATTATTTCTATTTATCATTAGAAAAAATGCTAGATGATTACTATAATAATACTTATGATAATGCTTATAATCGTGAAAAACCGTATTTTAATTACTATATGTATTTACCAGTTCATAATTTAACGGGGTATACAGCTCTTGATTTTGATCAAGTAATTATTAATCGTGGCTATACTAAAGCTCCCGATCCTAATGTTATTTATTATACTTTAGAAGATGGTTGGACTAGTGCTCCACGTACTGGGGTTTCAGCTCTTTATGGAACAGGTAAATACTTTATTCAAAGTCAAACTGAATATGGAGTTAATGCTTTACTTACATTTGGTACTGCTATTAATGAAAGTGGTACCGGAACAAGTGCTTTAGCTTTGTTTAAAAATAATTTATTTGGTCATAATGCCTATGATTCTTGTCCTATTTCTTGTGCAACCAAATATGATACTGTTTTAGATTCAATCATGGCTCATGCTGCTAAGACTGATTCTTCTTATTCTAAGCCTACTAATAGTTATTATTATGGTAGTTTCTATGGAAATAAAGGTAGTGGTTTTGGTGTTAACTATGCCTCAGATCCTTATTGGGGTGAAAAGACAGCTCGTTTGGCTTATCAAAATGATTTAAATTTTGGTGGTCAAGATTTTAATTCTAATACTTTAGGTATTAAATTGAGCAATGAAGCTTTTTCAGTAAAAAAATCACCTAGTGATGATGCTAAAACTATTTATCTTTTAAAAAACAATAAAAATAACCATTTAGTTGCTAATATGTCTTTTATTGTTACCGAAAAAGTTTATGATGCTGAAGGTAATGCTTGGTATAAAATTTATACGGATAGTGCTTTAGATAAAGATCAAAATTTAGTAGACGCTAATTACAAATTTGAACAATCATATGGTTATATTAGAGCTGAATATTTATATGTTGAAAACAGTGCTCCCGTTATTAATGCAACTGATGTTTCAATATATCGTGGAGAAACTTTTGATGCTTTAAAATATGTTACAGCAACGGACTTAGAAGATGGTGATTTAACAAGTAGTGTTACTTATGAAGGTACTGTTGATCAAAATGTTGTTGGTGAATATTATATTACTTATAAAGTAACGGATAACCAACGCTTTACTGTAACTAAAAAAATTAAAGTAACAGTTTTACCATCAACTGCTCCAACAATTGAAGCTAAAGATATTGAAATTAAACAATATAAAGCTTTTGATCCTAAAAAATATGCTAAAGTAATTGATAATTATGGAGTTGAAATTAAAAACTTTGAAGTAATTGAAAATACTGTTAATATTAAAATTCCAGGAACATATAAAGTTACATATAAAGTTACTTATGATAAATATCAAGTAACTAAAACAATTAAAGTTGTAGTTTTAAAAGATGAAGTTCCTGTTATAAATGCTTCAAATAGAACTATTAAAGTTAATGAAAAACTTGATTTAAGAGAAGGTGTTTCAGCTCTTGATCAAGAAGATGGCGATCTTACAAGTAAAATTACTTATGAAGGCACTGTTGATGTAAAAAAACCGGGAAAATATCAAATAACTTATCGTGTTAAAGATTCTGCTAATCAAGAAGCAACTAAGACAATAACGATAACAGTTGAAGATATTGATTATATAAAAAAAGATGGGGATTTTTATTTCAATGAATTAAATTATACTGATGGTAAACTTTCAATATCCGGTTATTTAGCTATTAAAGGAATGAATAATCGTAAAGATGATGAAATTAGTTATGATTTAATTATTAGAAATAATGATACTAAAGAAGATACAATTTTTCCTTTGGAACGCTGGCTTACTGGGGCTCCAGAACGTCATTATAGTGATTCTAAGTATGAATATTCTGCTACTTGGTTTAAAGGTAATATTAAACTTGATACTTTAAAACATGGCGAATATACATTATATGTCAGAGCTCGATTAAAAAATTATGAAACAATTAATCTATTTAGAAATGTTTTTGCTAAACAAATGATTACTAAAGTAAGTGATCAAGGTAGGGGATATCTATTTAGAAATAATAATTATTTAGATGATTATCCTATTGAACTATTTGTTTATGAAAATGATTTGATTTCAAATGTTGCTAATAATAATCAATCTAATATGATTAATAATTATAAGAGTTTAACTATAAAAGATAATAAACTTGAAATTACAGGTGTTTCTTATAATATTGGTACTGACTATAGTGAAAAAGTTGATGTTTCAAGAAATGTAATTTTAGAAAATATCGAAACACATAAAAGATTTACTTATAATGTTGGATCATTTGTAGGTTCGGATATAGAATTAAATGTCAGTGATGGTTTTAGTAGAAAAAAAGCTTGGTTTAATGCTTCTATTGATTTGAGTGATATTCCTACTGGAGACTATATTATTTATGTTCAAACTATAGCTTTAAAAACTAATGACTTTGGAGAATTAAATGATATTTTCTTAAAGAAATTAGATCAATTAACTACTAAAATAAACAATAAAACTATAAGTTTAAGTTTAAATATTAATAAACGTTTTAGAATTGAATTACATGTTAAATAGCTTTAATGAATCTATTTCAGACTATTAACAGAGTAAAAATTGTTAATAGTTTTTTATTTGAAGAAAAAGAAGTGAATTACCAATTTGTTAGCAATCAAGAATGATCCTAAAAAAGGATCATTTTTTGGTTTAAAATTCATTTTTTAGATCAAAAAAATAAGAAAATATTACATTAACTTTCTGTAAAATACACTGAATATATATATATATATATATAATGGTATTAAAGTAGGTAAAATTCACAAAA
>CAKPHY010000006.1 GCA_934162285.1 uncultured Bacilli bacterium | reverse complement strand
TGTATTTTTATGTGCTTTTAATTTGAGACTTGAATTACTTGGATTTATCGCGTGTTTTTACTTTGAGAACTCACCAAAATATAGATATAAGGAGTTAAATATGAAGAATAAAAAATTAATTAATAGTTTTAAGTATGCTTTTACTGGAATGTGGAGTGCTTATAAAAGTGAAAGAAACATGAAAATTCATATAGCAGTAGCTATACTTGTAATATTATTTGGTATATTTTTACAAATTAGTACTTATGAATGGCTAGCTTGTATAGTTTGCTTTGCAATGGTGATAGGGGCTGAAATGTTTAATACAGCAATTGAAACTGTTGTTGATATCGCTATGCCTAAAAAGGATGAAAGAGCTAAAAAAGCAAAAGATGTTGCTGCTGGTGGCGTTTTAGTTTTTGCTATTGGTTCAGCAATTATAGGAAGTATTATATTTATACCTAAAATTATTAATTATTTAAATTTAACAATTAAATAGAATATAAAAAAATTGATCTCTAGGATCAATTTTTTAAATGTTACTCACAACTACCATTATGTGAATTAAAATAATTATTGACTTTATCAGCACTATCATTAATGTTGTTAAAATCAATCAAATTTTTTATTTCATTATTCATTTCATTAGAACAATTTTTACAATTAAAATATTTATTAGAATCAAATTCGATTTCGTAGTTAGTTTCACCAATTTTGCAATAGTTAATAGAATTAAATTCAGCACCTGATTTTTTCATTGAAGAAGTTAATCTAATTAAACTTACAATTATAAATATAACAAATATAGTAAGTACTACGGCACCACACTTTAAAAAAGTTAAAATTAATTTTGAAAGTTTTTCAGTACTATTTACTTTATTAACTAATACATTATTGATATCATTACTTAATAATTCATCAATACTGATTTTTAACTCCTTAGATAAAAGTTTTAATTGCTCTGGATTAGGTGCAGTTTCATCAAGTTCCCAATTGGAAATGGTTTGTCTTGTAACACCAATTTTTTCACCTAATTCTTCTTGTGAATATCCTTCCTTTTTTCTTAGTTCTAAAATCTTATTTCCTAATGACATACTATCACTCCTTTTCATAACTATAATTATAGAATATTATCTTAACTAGATCTACCAAATAGCTTTGGAAATTTGTCAAAAGCTTTTAACATTTACAATATTTTGTTAATATTTCTAAATTTAAAAAAGTTAAATACTAAAATAGTCAATTTATTTATATTTGAAGAATTTAGCAAAAGAAAAAGACTAGTTATAATTTAAACTAATCTTAATAACATTTTAAATTATCTATTTTTTACATAATTACAGATAATTTTAACTACATTTTCATTTCCTATTTTAGCATCAATACACAAATCATAATTATTTTTATCTCCCCAATTCCTATTAGCAATAGCACTATAATAATTTGATCGTGATTTATCTGATGCTAATATATGGTTTTTAGCTTGAGTACTATCATCACCATAATTCTTCATTATATTTTTAATTTTATAGTCGATTGGCGCATAGATAAATACTTTTATTAAGTTCTTATTTCCTTCTAATATATAGTCAGCAGCTCTTCCTACAATAACAGCATCATCATTATTCGCGATTTTTTTAATTACTTTAGTTTGATTAATTATGGCTTCTTTACTAACATCTAGTGTTAAAAAATTATCATATATTTCTTCTTTAGAATAATTATTAGTAATCATCCCGTTTTTTATAGCAAAATCTTTTATTTCTTCTTTATCATAGAAAGGTATATTTAATTTAGCAGCAACAAGTCTACCAATTTCTTTTCCATTAGTTCCATGTTCCCTTGAAATAGATATAATTAAATTATCTTTAGTTTGAACTTTTTTAATAATTTTAATCTTTTTATCATAAGAATTTTTGAGTATTAATAATGAAATAAATGCGGTTAGAATTTCTGCTATCGGGAATGTCCACCAAACAATTTCAGTTACATTACTCGATTTTGTAAATAAATATGCGATTGGAAAAACGAAAACAACTAACCTTAATAAAGAAATAATTAGAGGTCTAAAAGCATATCTTATTGATTGCAGAATACCTTGAATGGCAACAGAAATACCCATAAATATAAATCCAATACTTGAAATTCTTAATGCCGTTACACATACTTTAATTATTTCTTTGGTAGTTCTACCGGCAAGCCCAAACAAATTAGCTAAGGGATAAGCAAAAATTTCAAATAAAATGCTTATTATTAAAGTAACAATGATAGTATCAGTTATTCCATATTTAATACAATCATCAATTCTTTTTTTATCTTGCATTCCATAATTAAATGATAATATAGAAATAATAGTGTTAGATAATCCAAAGGCCGAGAATAATGCAATTTGTTGGATTTTGTAATAGATACCAAATGAACCAATCAAAATAGTTTGATTTACTTGAGCCAGACCTAAGATAGCGTTCATCCCAGCCATCATGACAGCAAGTAATGCTTGCATTAAAGCTGCTGAAATACCAATACTATAAATTCCTTTAATTATTGTTTTATCTGGGATTATATATTTTATATTACCATCTATTTCTTTATTACTTTTATAATGGAAATATATTGCAATAAACAAAGATATAAATTGTCCGATTATAGTAGCCCAGGCGGCTCCGGCAACGCCCATATTTAACGGATAAATAAAAACATAATCTAATACTATATTAATTATAGCCCCAGCTATTTGTGAAATAGTAGATAGCATTGTTTTTCCTGTTGCTTGTAAAAATCTTTCATATACCGTATAACCAATAGCTCCTAATGATAAACAAGTGCATATCTTTAAATAAGTAGTTCCCATTTCGATTATTTCTTTATCACTGGTAAATAGAGAAATAAACCACTTAGAACCCAATAGACCAAACAATAAGAAAATAATATAAATACATACACTCAAAAATATTCCATTGCCAGCAATTTTATTTACTTTTTCATTATCATTTTCGCCCAAACTTTTAGATAATAAAGCATTTAATCCAACTCCAGTTCCAACTCCAATAGCAATGATCATTATTTGAATTGGAAAAGCGTAAGTTAAAGCTTGATTGGCAATAGCTCCAGTTGTTCCCATATTAGCAACAAAAATGCTATCAATGACATTATATAAAGCTTGTAAAACCATAGATATAATCATTGGAAGTCCCATTTTCAAAATAAGTTTATTCATAGGAGCAATTGCCATTTTATTTTGTCTTTCTTCTTTCATAAATCCTCCTTTTAACGAGAAAAAAGAGGCAAAATCCATAAACTGGATTTACGCCTCTTTTTTGAAAACTACTCGTCTTATGAATAAATTATACTATTTTTTAAAATTTTTTCAATAATCAAAATTGTCAAAATATAAAAATTTTTAAGCGATTCATCAATAGGTATTTCTTGTTTGATAATATTAATCATAAACACCATCCTTTCTTTAGGATGATTTCTTTGTAAGACACAAAAAAATCAATCATTTCTGATTGATTTAATCATTAACATCGCTTTGGTGCGACGATTTTATCTTATGGTGAATCACATACAAGTTACGAACTAAGCTCTCTTTCTAAAAATATTATATACAAAATTTTCACGAATTTCAATGACAGTATATAATTTTTTCAAAAATTTAGGTGTTTTCGTTGTGGAAAATATAAAACGTCGCAAACCAAATAATTACAAGGCATTGCGACGTTTTATTATAAAATAAACTACAAAACTCGGGTATAAGTTAATACAACTAACTTCTATAAATAGATTACCATAAATTTAAATTATTTCCAATATAAATAAAAAAAATACAAAAATAATGTTATAATTATTATAGGTTTATAAATAATAGTGGTTTTTAGCTTATTTTTTTAATTAATATGATAAGAGAGGTAAATATATGAGTTTAGAACAAAAAATTGAATACTATGAACGTTATTATGAAGAAAATGGATTGCCTGATGAAATGAAGGCAAAAGATTTTTTTAATGATGAATTTTTAGATTATTTATTAAAAAACAAATATGGTTTTATAGAAATAAATTATATTGATTTTGAAGAATTATTAAGAGATCCAATATTGTTTAATAAAACTATTCATCTTTTATTAAATTCTTTTTCTACACAAATTGATAGTAGTAATTTTTATGAATTGCTTGTAAATAATAGCAATTTGTTTAATTATATTTCACATAAAATTATAAATAATGATATAGAAGATTTAAATTTTCATAAACTATTAAATGACAATAGAACATTAGAATTGCTAAAACCACTATCACAAAATAATATTTCATTTTTTGTAAGAATGTTAGAATATCAATCTACAGATAAATTAAAAAATATGTTAATTGATTCTGTTTGGAAAAATGTGTATTTTTATGTAAACTATGATATATTTTTTTATAATATAAACAAATTAGGGTTAGATATTGTAGGTATAGAATATCTAAATAAAAAACTTAATAGTTTAGATTATAATCAAACTATTGAAGTGTTGACAAAATATTATGATTCAGAAAAGGGTGAGCCATATTATTTACAAGAAACTTATAAAATATATGAAAATGAGATAAGAAAGAATAAAATAGGTAAACTTTTAGAAGGACTTAACAAAAATTCGAGCGAAGAAACTATTAGCAATGTAAAAGATTTAATAAGTACAGATGTAGGAATGGAAATTTTATTGTCTATTTTTAAAATGGATAAATTTGAAAAAATATCACAAATTTTAGAATTAAATCCAGAGATACAGAATATGAGAAAAAATTGTTTTTTACATATATTGAATAATTATGAAGATTATAGTTTAGATACATTAAAAAATGTGTTTTCTCTATATTATTTTGAAGAAATTGCTTCAAATACAGTGATTAATATTAATGTAATATTAAAGTATGCAAATAGTAATAAAGAAGCAAAAAAAATATTAGGCACATTAAGTGAAGAATTAGAAATAATATATAATTATTTGAATGGAAATCAAAATATAAATCCAATGGAAATTATGAAAGATACTTCTATTAATTCTAATACTATTAATGAAATTATGAATAGAATGTATAATTTATTTAATCAAGACGTTAATAAAGCTACAAATTCTGAAAAAGTTTTAAAAAATGCAACTTCTGAAGAAAAGAATGGAGTTGTAATTTACCATCTAGATAATACAAATGAATGTATGTTTCTAATTCATTCTACAAGTGATTGTGATGAAGATTATTATCAAAAGTTTAGTGAAAAATCAAAAAATTATGGCAAAATTTGTATGAGTTTACTAGATGCAAATCATACAAATACATTTTTAAGAGGCATTGTATTTGGTTATTTAAATATAGAAAATCAATTATATTCAGCAACTGTAAGTGATGGTCAAACTAATCAAAGAACATCATTATTGAGACAATATAATAGTGATTTAATCCCAATTGAACAATTTATGGATAATACTGATCAAAATAGTTATAATGAACTTGCATATTTAATAAATAATAGGCCTATTAAACCTTCTTATATATTATGTGTGGATAGAAAACCAAGTGATTTAGAAATAAAAATTGCTAAGGAGTTTGAGATACCAATATATGTATATCCAAAAAGAAAAGAAATTGTTGAATTACCAAGCAAGAAAATAGAACATAAAGCTTATGACTATGAGACATCTAGAATTCAAATTATACCCAGAAAATTCTCTAAAGAAATGATTGCTATGCCAGCTGAAAGTAGTATCTGTATCTAACTTCTTTTTTACTTCCTTTGCAGGATAGTCTTTGTATGACTTCCAAGCTTAAATGTGAGAGTCAGGTACACAAAAAAACAAAATATGCAGGTGATGATGTTGATGAATTAATGGAAAATTATGAATTTGGTAATTGCTCATTAATTAAGGCAACATATAGAGTTTTAGAAAAATTTAGAACAGAAAATAAGGTTTATGCTAAAATTACTTATCCTGATAGAAAAGAACAATCTATGTATGATTATACTGCTGTTAGAGAGGCAGTTATTAATGCTATTGTTCATAATGATTGGTCTACAGAATATCCTCCAAAATTTGAAATTTTTAGTGATAGATTAGAAATATCATCATTCGGAGGAATAAAAAGTGAATTTACGGAAGAAGAGTTTTTACAAGGATATTCTGCTCCAAAAAATCCAGAGTTAATGAGAGTATTTAGAGATTTAGAACTAGTAGAACATTTAGGAACTGGTATAAGAAGAATACTTAAAAGATATGACAAAAGTATATATCATTTTTATCCTCATTTTATAAGGGTAAGCATTAAATATAATCAAAATGAATTTGAGTATGATAATAAGATTAATACAAAAGATAGAAATTTAGATTATTCTAAATCAGAGCTAAATAATATTCAAAAAGGTATTATAGGATTAATGTTAGATAGACCAACAATTACGCAGGATGAAATGTCCAACTTATTAGGCGTTACACCAAGAACTATTAGAAATCATATAAAATACTTAATTGATAATGATTATATTGAAAGAACTGGTGCTAACAAAAATGGTAGATGGACAGTAAAAAAATAATTATACGAGGAGTTAAATGAATATGAAGTCAAAACTTTTATTTGAAGATTTATTAAAAAAAGATAATGTAAAAATTTTAGAAAAAAAGGAAAATATTATTATTGATTTTAAAAATAATTATAGTCAATATGCTGACAAATTATTTTTCTCAGTTATGGAAAACTGCGGAGGTATTATTATTGACAATTGGATAAGGTTATATGGTTGTGGGCAGTTAAATGTGATTGAAAAAAATAAAAAATATAATAAAAACGATGTAGTAGATATTATACTTGGAGAAGATGTTATTGGTGGATTATTTGCATTAAAAGATGGAATAATATATTATTTTGCTCCAGATACTTTAAGATGGGAAAACCTAAATATCTATTATGCAAATTATATAGATTGGTTAATTAATTCAAAAGATAATGTAAAAAAATTTTATGAATTATATAGATGGGATAATTGGAAAGATGATGTAAGTAGTATAAGTTTAGATAAAGGAATATCATTTTATCCACCATTATTCACAAAATATAATATAAATGAGAGAAGTAAAAAAATTATATCAATGGATGAAATTATTGGTATGAATTTAGGAATATAAGGAGAATGTATATGGAACAATTTAATAATCAAGTATATGGATTAGAAAAAATTAAACAGAGATTGTTAGATGCTTATATTAAACATAATAGTCCAAATATACCATATACTGATGAACAATTAACACTTGCTGCAACACAAATTTATAGTTTTTTAAGTAAATTAAATAATATGGTAATATACGAAAATAATATTCCTAGAAAATTAAATAATTTAGAATTGTTTGTTGCAATTTATGAATTTGTTTCTGATAGAGTTTATGTTGAGCAAGATACTAGTCATGATTTAATTGGTACATTAATTACAAATAAGGGAGTTTGTCAAGGATATTGTCAATTAATGAGTTTTTTGTGTGAAACATTTAATATACCATTTTTATATAAGCATACTGAAACATTTGATGAAAACAAAAATTCATTAGGTTCACACGGAAATTTTGAAGTTATTATCCAAGACGAAAATGGATTTAACCATTGTTTACATTGTGATCCAACTATTGATGCTCCTAAAAATGAGGGAGATATATTAGGATATAATGCCTTTTTAATTCAAGATAATGATATTAATCGATATTATCATAAACAAATTCCTTCTGGAAATAGTATTTCTGTATTTTATAATAACTTTTTATCAGAACAAGCATTTGAACAATCCATTTCGTTATTAACTCAAGTTAATCCAATAGAACAAATGATTTCTGGAAAAACAGACGAGGAAATAATTAATGACCACTTCAGTGTTTTAAAAAATAATTTAATTGAATTAAATAAATTTTTTAGAATGAATATTGAATTTAATGGTATTGAAGGTAATCAATTAATTAATATATATAGAGCGATGTATGAATATTATACTAATATTTCTCAGCCATTTACACCAGAAGAATTAACAAGAGCAATAAAAAATGTTAAAACTTCAGAAGTAATGTATGAGCAACATTTAAGTTATGATAATGCCTCATTACAAAGCGAAAGAATATATGACCAAAGAATTACAAAATCTATTGCACAACACGAAAAATATTGGGCTAGTGATGGTGGTATATCTTTTATATATATGGAATCTAAAAGGGATAATGGTCCAACAATGAAATAAAAAGACAATTTAAGTCACATTGACCTAGAATTGTCTTTTTCTTTTTGGATATCTTTATCAAAATTATTAAGGTTATTTTGTATGCCTTCAGCTCGCTTAATTATTTCTTTACAATACTTATCATACTTATAGAGTTCTTTGATTTTGGGTTGTATATCATTTATTTCAGCAAGTATTTTATTTTTCTTATCTTCAGTTTTTGCTCTATGGTATCTTTTCCAAAGGTTTTCTCTTTTACCTTTTAATTCACTTAACTGTTCATTATTACTTTTAGCAAAATTATCTAAATCTTCTTTTGTAACGATATTATTCTCGTGCATAAATCTAACTTGTTGTGATGTTTGCTCTAATTTATAGACTTCTTTTCTAATGGAATAAGGAAGATATTGCTTAGGGTGTTTCTTTGAAAATATTCCTAATAAATAACAATAGTATAAATACAATCCATAGATTCCTTTATTAGGTTTATTAGTTTTACAGTATTCTTCAAAGATAGATTTTTGTGACATAGGCTTAAATATTATTTGACTTGATGAATAAAGCCTTTCACTTAATCTATCTTTTGAGTATTCTTCACCAAATGCTTTTTCTATTCTAACCTTATCTTCACCATCTCTATAAATAGTTATTACACCATTACGATAGTATACTTTATAACCGATAGTTCTCATTCTATCAAATAATTGTTTTAAAGTAACTGAATAACTTATAGAATTATCTAAATCTTCTTTAAGTTTTTTATAATAATCGTTATTAATAACTTTATGATTATAGGTGCTTTTATAACTAATATCTTCATCTAAAACAGATAGCCCATATTCAGCACATATTGAATCTGATATATGTCTTAATTTTGCTAAATTAGTTCTATTGTTATTATATTTCTTACCATCTTTACAGGAAACAGAGTTGATTATGAAATGATTGTGTATGTGGTTAGTATTTTGATGTGTTGCAACAACCACTTCATAATCTTTAAACATTTCACTAACAAACTTAACTCCTATCTCATGAGCAATATCTGGAGTAACTTCTCCTTCTTTAAATGATTGATAACCATGAAATGCTAAAATGCCATCTTTCTTTCTGAAATAATCCTTTGTGTCACACATATCATCATAGGGATTACTCTCATCACAATTTAGTGTACTTACATAACAAACTTTTTCTTTTTTGAAATTATAATCTTTTTTACCTTCTAAATAATCATAATCAACTTCACCATAATTTTCATTAGTTGTTTTTTCAGGGTTGATAATATAATTTATAGACTGCTTTAAATTATTCTTAATACTCCAGATTGATGTTGTCGTCATTTATATGGTTTCTCCTTTATTTTGGGGTGGTGGGAGTACCAGCCCGTTGCTCGCTAGACATATATTTTATTCCCATATTCAAAAAAAAACAAAAAGAGGATTAAATTATTCTGATAATTTTTTCCTCTTTTTGGTCGTCAGTAGATACTCTTACATAAATACCACATCTCATATTTTTTCTCCTTGAAAGAAAGAGAACTTTTGAAGTTTTATATAAAAATAAAAACTTACGAACTTTTAAGTCCGTAAGTTGATTTCGATTGGAGCAATGACATGGAACATTTACGAAAAATAGAAACAAAAACAAGTAATTGATTAAATCAATCTATTAATAATATAACTCATATTATAACTTTTTTAATATAAATATTTATACTAATTTAAATATATTTAAATTAAAAAAGTAAATTAAACAAAAAAATCAAGGCTTAGATGAACTAGATTATTCATTAGACCTTGATTTTTTTACATTAGTTTTTAAAATTTTTATTTTTTCTTAGCATCTACAACTGTTGTCTTAGTACATTTTTTATTTTCCAATTTCCATCCGTTTTCGCACTTAAATACTTTTTTTATTTGTAGATCACACATACCACTAGAATTTAATGTTCCTGAAGAACAATATTTAACTTTATTAGCATCAAATGAAGCATAATAACAATAACCATTATAATATACTCTACCATGCTTTGAACAATAAAGTGGATCTGATTCAGCATAATCTTTTCTATAATAGCAATCATTTGTTGTTGAATCAAGAACAGCTTCACTTGCTTTGTAACTCGTTTTATCTATATCTGTGCATCTGTATTCTTCTTCTGGATCTATTTCAGTTTTACAATAATCATAATCCCATGCTCCTGCACTATAACCTTGTGGACATCTACCAGTTGCATTTTTAGTTTCAGTTTTAGTACATTTAGTTCCATTTAAAACATAGCCACTTTCACAATAATAAGATACTGTATTTTTATTATCTGTTTGTGTTTGTTCTTTACTTGAAGTTTTATTTTCTTCTATTTTTTTCCATTTTGCATATAGAGTTGTATCTTCACTTAATAGAGCATCGTTATAAATTGGTGTTCCATTTTTATCTTCCCATCCGACAAACTTATAACCTGTTTTACTTGGCTCAGTTGGAAGTTTTAATTTAACATTTTCATGAATAACAATGTCTTTAACCTCACTTCCTCCTTTTGAATCAAATTTAATAGTAATTGTTTTTACATCATCATTAAAAACTGCTTTTAATTTAACATTTCTATTAATTTTAGTTTTAAGATCAAATGGTTTTTCTGCTAAAATGTCTTTTCCATCTTTAACATCAACAATTTCATACCAATCAACAAATGATTCTCCTAAATCTTCCTTACCTTTAATATTACTTGAATTTATTATTTTATTATGTTTAACATATACTACCTGAACATCTGAACCATTATCTAGATAAAAACTTACCTCATACTTACGATTCAAAAAAAATACTAAAAAAATAATTATTGCAAGTAATATAAAACCTCCTATTATTTCAATAATAATCCTTCTTTTTTTGTCATTTTTAGACATAATCGTTCCTCCTTAAATATATTATATTAGAAAATTATTTATTTTAAAACATTTTTCAATTAAATTATAATTGATAGTTTTTTTGTATTTAAATCTCTGTAATAAACAAATTCGTGTCCATTGAAAAAGATATGTCTTGTTATTAATAATTGCTCTATGAGGTTCTAAATATCCTATATTAGTAGGTTCTAACTTTAATAAACTACCATTAATGAAAATAGGTTTAGTACTATTAAGTTTACAAGCTCATTCAACTTTGCATTTGAGTTCATGACTTATTTTAATTTCTTGTTTGATTATTTTTATCATAATATCATCAACACCTTTCTTAAGCGACAAAAAAATCAATCATTTCTGATTGATTTAATCATTAACGTCGTTTGGTGCGACGATTTTATCTTTTGGAGCGGATGAGGGGAATCGGACCCCCGTAGTCAGCTTGGAAGGCTGGAATTCTACCATTGAACTACATCCGCATATCGGTAAGCACTTTTAATTATACTCTTTTCCTATACTTTGTCAACATATTTTATCATAAATCTTTAATAATTTAATAAATAATAGTATGAAAAAATATTTAATATTAATTTTAACCTTAATGTTTGTAACCACAGTTTCTATAAATAAAACTCATTCAGTTATTAAAGAAGTGGATGAATATAAAGTTTCTGTTAAAGTGCCTAACTCTAAATATCAAAAATTAAGTAGTTTAATTGATTATAAAATAAATAAAGTTGTAAAAGATTTTAAGAGGATAGCTTCTGAAGAAGATATTTATCACACATATACTTTATATATTGATTATAAAGAATATAAATACGAAGATTATTTATCATATGCTTTTTTTATAGAAACGTATACTGGTGGAGCACATCCTACTCATGATATTTTAACTTTTGTATTTGATACTAGAAATGATAAATTTATAACTGCTAACGATATTTTTAACGATGAAAATTTGCAAAAAATTTCTAAGTATAGTCGTGAAAAATTATTAAAAGATTCAAGGATAGTTGATACAAGTATGTTATTGGAAGGAACGAAACCTAATATTGATAATTTTAAAAACTTTGTTTTTTCTAATAATTTAATAATTATTTTTAATGAATATCAAATTGCTCCTTATAGTTCAGGCATTATATCTTTAGATATTCCATATTCTATAATAAAATAAAACCTTACAAATGTAAGGCTTTTTTAGGACATTCATCAATACACTTCATACATAAAATACATTCTGTTCCATTCTTTCTAGAACGTTTATTATCAAGCATATCAACATTCATAGGACAATTTCTAAGACACTTTTTACATTTTATACATTTAGTGTCATCACATTTAACTCGCATTATAGCAAAATAACTTGCAGGTTTTAAAAATAATGTAATAGGGCAGATATATTTACAAAAAGCTCGATTATCTTTTAAAATTAAAGCTAAAGTAATTCCTATAAGGTAGTAAATAATATTCCCAATTATAAAAGAATAAAACATTATTTTTTCTAAATTAGTAATTTTTAAAATAAATAGCAATGAAACAAATGTAAGGGAAATAATAAACATAATATAGCGTATAAATCCAATTTTTAATCGAGGATTCTTAGGCGTTTTATAAGGAAGCAAATCTAAAATCATGGCAGTCCAGCAAGCATACCCACACCAACCACGACCAAAGAATAAAGGACCAGCGATTTTAGCAACTAAGTAGTGAATAACTGCTGCTTCAAAAACACCTAAAAATAAGTAATACCAAAATCCTTCAATCTGCATATTTTCATTAGATAAAATTCCCAAGTAAACTAACATATATAGACCAACAGCTATTTGTACCATATTTCTTGCAAATTTTACATGATTGCTATATAAATAAAGACCAATAGCTATACAACTTCCTATATAAGTGAAATTGAATAAATAAAATTTATTCTTAGTAAAAAGTGTTAAAGATATTGCTACTATTTCAAATATTAACCAGATTGTAATTATTTGCCAGTTTTTCTTTAAAAAACTCATAAAAGTTCACCAAAAATATTATATCACATATTTTCATTGAGTAAGGAGATATGTTATAATTGACCAAAGAAGGACTGATTTTATGTTTGAACAATTAATTAAAGATGTATGTCAAAAATTAAATATAAAGATTCAATCATTTTCAATGAACTATGCTTTTTTATTAGATAATGGTAAATGTAAACATTTAATAGTAGGGTATAAGTTTGATTTAAACAATATGGCAGCCGGTCTAGTTGCTGATGACAAGTATGCTTTATATAAACTATTAAAATTAAATAATATTCCTGTTATAGAACATGAAATATTCTATGAATTTAATAATAAAGATGATTATGCAGTAGGACATAATACTTATTTAGATACTTATAATTATTTCTTAGCTCACAATAAAGATATTGTTTTAAAACCTAATAAAGGAACGTGTGGTAATAATGTTTTTCGCATTAATGATGAAGAATCTTTAAAAGAAAAATTAGAAAAAGTTTTAGTTAAAAACTTTTCTATTTCTCTTTGCCCTTACTATCATATAGAAAAAGAATATCGTGTTATTGTTTTAGATGGTAAAGTTGAATTAAGTTATGCCAAACAAAAACCTGTTGTTGTCGGTGATGGTAAGTCGACTATAAAGGAATTATTAAATAAATTTAATCCCAATTATTTTAATAAAGACGAACATTTTTATAACGAAAATATAGATTTAAATTATATACCAAATCAAAATGAGAAAGTGGAGTATAGTTGGTTATTTAATTTATCAAAAGGAGCTATAGTAGAAGAAACGATAGATAATGAAATAATTACTTTAGCATTAGAAGCTTATAAAGTAAGTGGTTTAAGATTCTGTAGTGTTGATGTTATTAGAACAACTGATGGTAAAATAATGATTATGGAAATAAATAGTGGTGTTATGATATCTAATTATGTTAATTTGGTTACAAATGGGTATAATAAAGCCTATAAAGTTTATAAAGATGCAATTGAGGCAATGTTTAAGGGGTAAATATGAAATTAAAAGATTTAGAAAAAATTAAAAATAGTTCTAGATTAATAATAAATAACGAACAAATATTTAGAAGTGAAATTGATGTTGTAAGTTTAACAGATTTTAAATTAGAAGATTTTCAACTTGTTTCATCTGATGTTTGTTTCAATTTGAAAGATTTAAAATATTATAAAATAATAAAACAAGGTAAAAACTATGAAATGCTTGATATTAATAGTATTTATAAAAATTATATTAATGCATGTAATATTGAAGATTGTTTAGATGACTTGACTCAAGTACTATCAAGAAAAATTTTGTTTGAAAAATATTTTGAATATTTAAAATATGCATTTACATATGATGAAGAATTTGCTGTAATAATGGCTGATATTGATTACTTTAAAAAATTTAATGATACCTACGGCCATATTTTTGGTGATAAAGTACTTGTAAGTGTAGCCAATGTTTTAAATGAAAATGTTAGAAATAGTGAAGTACGCTCTAAAGATTTAGTCGGTCGCTATGGTGGTGAAGAATTTTTGATTGTTTTAAAAAACTTAACTGCTGATAATGCTTATAATGTCTGTGAAAAACTGCGAGTTGCTATTGAAACCAATGAAGTTGATAGTAAAAGTGTAACAATGTCTTTTGGTTTATTTCATATTTCTCATTCTTTTATTCAAGAAAATCAAAATATAAAGCCAGAAGACTTAATAATAAAATTAATTGAACTAGCAGACGAACAATTATATAAGGCTAAGATTAATCGCAACTGCGTAGTAGGAAATGATAGAACGATCACAAAATAGTTCTATTTTTCTTTTGTTTAAATATAATTAAATGAAAGGAAGAAAAAATATGGAAATAATAAAAGTAGGATCAAAATCAAACCCTAACTCAGTAGCTGGAGCTCTTGCTAATATTTTAAGGGAAAATAATACTGTAGAAGTTCAAACAATTGGAGCTGGGGCTCTAAATCAAGGAATAAAAGCAATCGCGATCGCCAGGGGATTCGTTGCACCTAGTGGTAAAAATTTGGTTTGCACACCAACATTTACAGATATAGAAGTTGAAGGAGAAGAAAAAACTGCAATTAAACTAATTGTCGAAAGTCGATAATTAGTTTTTTTAATAAAAAAAGCACTTAAAAGTGCTTAAATATCCATGTATTTTCTAAATCGAGGTAAATCACCAATCTTAGTTGGATTCATACTAGCTTTCATTTGGAAAATTCCACTATATTCATTACCCTCAATGATAATTGGACCTTTTTCTGTTATGGCAATATCCCAGCCAACATAACGTATTTCAGGTACTACTTTTCCAGCTTTGCTAACTAATTCTTGAATTTCTTTATAATATGGTACTTTAAAGCCGACGATTTCAGTTCCACTTTTTGGATGTTTTTCATAAATATTGTTGTTTTCATCAAAAGCTGGAAGAAGAACAACGCCATTATCATCTAAAAATGTATACATACCACCATTACGACAATTATCAATACCTTCTTTATTGCCAATTTTTAAGACCATTCTTAATATTACAACATTTCCATCATCAGTTAAGAATGTTATAACTCTTAAACTATTGACACTACCTTTATATAATTTAGCCATTTCGGAATGTTGAACAATACATTCTTCGATAAGATATTGTTTGTTTTTTCTTAACTTATTATATAATTCTTCAAAATTTGTTGTTTCGTCAACGTCATAAAAATCAATACCTAATCCATGCATAGCATCTACAGCCTTAGCAACAATTTTTTTATGTTTTAAAGAAAAAGCCTTAAATTCTTCAACTGTAGTATCATTATCACGAATAGATAAAAAATCTCTTTTAATATAATCTTTAAATAAGCAATTAAATTCAATTTTGTCCTTAAAAATGTAACGATAATTAGGAGCGTTATATTTTTTTACAATTTTATTATTAATTTCAGTTGTTAAATATGTTTCTCTTTGTTTCTTACTTAACAGATTAAATTCGAATTCATCGTAGTCGATATAACCAGCTCCATATAAAGCACCGCATATTATCATATCACACCATATAAAAAATGCATTACCACCATATTTTTTCTTTAATATTTTTGCTCTAGTATATGCGTCTTTATAATTCCAAGTAAATACCTTTTTACATAAATATTTTAATCTTTTCATAACTCAATTCTCCTTTATTAAAAATATTGCAAAATCATTGTTAAAAGACAATAAATCATTTACTAAATTATTTAAAATTGTTATAATTTACTATATTGGAGGCGTAATTAAAGTGAAAAAGAATGGCTTTTTAAGTGGGGCATTTGTTTCAACAGCCGGAGTTATAATTTGCAAGATAGTAGGTCTTTTGTATGTAATCCCTTTTTATCAAATAATTGGTAGTCAAGGTGGAGCATTGTATAGCTATGCTTATACTATTTATTCACTATTTTTAACTCTTTCTAGTCAAGGAATTCCTGCAGCTATGAGTAAAATTGTAAGCGAATATAATACCAAAAATTATCAATGGTCGAAAGAAAAAGCATATCGTATAGTTCGTAATTTAATGGTTGCTTTAGGAACACTTTGGTTCATTGTTATGATGCTCTTTGCTGAAAAAATTGCCTATTTAATAATTGGCAATGTTGAAGGTGGAAATACTATTGCCGATGTTGCTTTGGTAATTAGATGTATTTCTAGTGCTTTAATTATTGTTCCATTTCTTTCAACTATAAAAGGATATTTGAGCGGACATAAGTATATTTCTTTGTGTGCTATTTCTAATGTTATAGAACAGATTGTTCGTGTTTTATTCGTTCTTATTGGGAGTTATATAGCAGCACGTGTATTTAATTTTCCAATTGCTATAACGGTTGGCGTAGCCGTATTTGGGGCAACCGTTGGTGCTTTTGCAGCATATTTATATTTAGTAGTTAAACGAGATAAAAATAAAAGTTTATTTAAAACTAATGCACGTAAAACGATAGAGGAAAAGAATAATACAACTAAAACTATTTTAAAAAGAATTATTTTAACATCTTTGCCATTTGTGGTAATTGAATTTGTTAGGTCTATTTATTCGATTGTTGATACCTTTACGGTAAATTCAACATTGACCAGTTTAGGATATAGCTTAAGTGATTCTGAGTATATCTTGAGTGTTATTTCTACTTGGGGTTCAAAAATAAATATGATAGTTATTGCTTTTGTATCAGGATTAACATTATCTTTAATTCCAACAATAACAACTAGTTATGTTAAAGGAGATCTTGAGGATGTAAATAATAAATTAAATCAAAGCTTTCAAATAATTTTATTTGTTAATCTACCATTAGTTATAGGATTATATATGCTTGCAACACCAGTATGGACCTTATTTTATGGATATAATGAACTAGGAATATCTATTTTCAAATTATATGTTTTTCAAGCAATTAGTTTTAGCTTTTATTCACTAGCTATTGATTCTTCTCAAGTATTAGGTAAGACTAAATTAGCTTTAGGAACATTATTTATAAGTTTTACTCTTAAAGCTTTATTAAATACACCATTCATGCGATTATGTTCTTTAATAGGGATAAATGCTGGATATGGACCAATTATTTTAAATATAATTTTACATTTTTTAACAGCATTTATAATCATTTTTGTTCAAATAAAAAAATATAAAATTAGTTATCGTCAAAGTATAAATCCAGTCTTAAAAACCATTTTAATTTCTTTAATAATGTTTGTATCGCTTTTAATACTTGAACTATTTGTTCCAGTTTCAATTCAAACAACAAAAATTAATTACATATTACTATCTATGTTATATGCTATTGTAGGAGGCGTAATATATATTTATTTAGCTAATGATAATAGACTACTAAAAAAAATGTTTGGGTTTGATTTGAAGGATATCTTTAATAAGATATTTAAACATAAAAAACTTACAAAATAGATTTTTTAATAAAGAAACTGAGTAAATTCAGTTTCTTTTAAATTATAAATAAAAATATTGTTAGGAAATAAAACTATTTACATCTGTTATATATTGACTATAATGTAATTCTACGAAGGTTTTATAGGCTTCTATTTCCAACTCTAAATTGAAATCTTTAAAATCAAAATTTTTCACCTTAGATAATATAAGATTCTTTAAGAAACTTTCAAAAAATAAAGGATTTCTAATTAGTAAAGGACCTAATAAATAAGTTCCATAAAAATTTTTATAATGAATTCCTTCTACTTTACTATTTGATCCAAAACCAATTACTTTTGTAAATAATGGGTATTTTATATTAGTCAAATAACTACTTTGATTTTGAAAACCAATAATTAAATTATCATTTTGATCTTTAAACAAAGCATCATTAACAACTCTTTTATTAGTTTTAACTATATCATATTTAAAAATTCCTAAAAATTTCTTTTTATTTTTAAGTAAATTTCTTCCAAACAAATCAATAGCATTTCCGGTGATTAAGAAAAACTTGTTATTTTCAATAGCTTTTTTTAGCTCTTTTTTATATTTTTTTAAATGCTTAATAACAATTTCTTGATTATTTTCAGTACCAGCATTCATGATAACTAAATCATAATTTTCAAATTTTAAATCATCATTAATGGATAAATACTTAATTTCATAATTAATATCTTGATTTTTTAATTCTTTAATTATTTCTTTTAAATTACCTTTTTCACCATATAGGTTAAGAAGATCATAATATAAATAAGCAATAACTATTTTCATTATTTTCCTCCTTTTAAGATTTTCAATAGGGGAATTACATAGTCAGGGTTAACGATAAAATAAATATTTCCTTTAGTATTGTTTAAAATTTTATCTAAAGAATCATTAAAATTTTTAAAAGTTACTATTTTTTCTTTACCAATGCCAGCAATTTCTATACGAGTAGCAATATCATAGCAAGTAGGACCAACACAAATAACTTCATTTACATTATTATTTTTTAAGATTTCAAAATTAATATCATAAATCCAAGAAATATCATTGTAAGGGTAACGATGACTTATTGTTTCCCATCCTACAACAACAGTTTTTAAATCATCGGATCTGTCCATATAATTTAAAGCTTGATTAAATGATGTACTATTTTCATTTTTACTATAAAAGACAAAAGCATCTCTATTTTTAATTTTAAAATGATTGCAAAGTTTATGATCATATTCACTTTTATTTATGTAAGGAATAAAATCATCAAGTTTAAAATTTAAGCTTCCCAAAGTTGTGATTGTTGCTAATATATTATAAATATTATATAAGATATTATTTAAAATATTTATGTTATATTTACCATTTACAGTCATTATTCCTTTTTCATAATCAATATTATTTACTTTGTATTTAGGATTTGGACGTTTAAAGTCACAGTGTGGACAATAATAATCACCATAAATTTCAAAATGATAATAATTGTACTTTAATTTATTATGACAAACAGGGCAATATTCCATTACTAAATTTTCATAATGATTTTTTAAATATGAATACTTACTTTTTTCAATACCATAATAAGTTATAGGACACTTTATTTCTAAAGCAAATTTTTGCAAATAAGGATCATCGGCATTTAAAATTAGGTGTGTTTTATCTGTTAAACACATTTTTATATCTTCGTATACAAAATCAGTGTGACCTTGTCTTGGTGGTTGATCACGAACAAGATTAGTTATTACAATAGTTCCTGGTTTTAAAATTTTGCAAACCTGTTTAAAATATCTTTCATCAATTTCATAGACAAGATAATCAGCTTTTATTTTACCAGTTAATGTTGATGCCTCAACTAACATTGTTGTAATACCAGCTTTTAGGTTGCCACCACGATAATTATGTACAACCTTTAAACCTTGGTTTCTTAAAACAGAAGCGATCATTTTAGAAGTAGTTCCTTTTCCTGAAGAACCCGTAACAGCAATAATATTTTTAGGTAATTTAAATTTTCTTAAGAGGTTTTTGTTTAGTTTTAAGGCAATACTTCCTGGTAATGAACTTCCTCTATGAATTACTCCTCCTACAAAAGAAAATACTTTTCCAACTAATATGGCAAACACATTATCAACTCCTTAATTATTTGCTAGACTTGATGCTATAAAGGAAATATTAATATCTGGGTATTGATAAGAAAAATTGTTAAATTTATTAAGATCAGCTTCATCGATATTTTTTAAAAAAAATGTGATATTTAAAATTTTAAAATTTCTAATGATACACGATAATCTTTTCCTTAGAATCTCCATTAAAGAGTCATTAATTTCGTTTTCTAAATAAATATTTAAGTTATCTTTTTTTAAGATTATATCTTTAATCATATTTTCACCTTTTCACCAAAAACACTATAACACAATTCAAAAACAAAAATTATGGTTTCGACAAAATAAGCTATAATTAGAAAAAAAATTAAAATATTAAAATTTATGCTATAATATTTTATATGGAAGTGGTAATATGAATTTTTTAACAATATTAATGAGTAAATTAATTATTTTAGTAGGAAGAGTTTGTCATAAGGGTAGTTCATTACCAGGTAAATTTGCCCTAAAAATTAATAAAAATATATTCAAATATTTTAAGATGCCAAAGACAATAATTGCCGTCACAGGTAGCAGTGGGAAAGGGAGCACTTCATCAACAATTGCTAATGTTTTAAGGCAAAATGGCTATCGAGTTGTGCATAACGAATCTGGTGCCAATTTACTATATGGCATATTGACACTTCTTTTAGAAAATTCTAATTTACGTGGTGAAATTGATGCTGACATTATAGTTTATGAAGTAGATGAAAGATACACAAAATATGTTTTTAAAGAGGTAAAACCAAATTACGTGATAATTACCAACATTACAAGAGATCAACCGCCAAGACAAGGAAATACAGATATTGTAGCCAACGAAATAAAAAAAGCTTTAACCAATGATATGCACTTAATATTAAATGGTGACGAACCAAACTTAAGGCAATTTGTACAAGAAAACGAGGTAACATATTATGGTATAGCTAAAAATAAATACTCTTATAAAGTATCAAAATTCAATAGTTTAAATACTAATTATTGTCCAAAGTGTCACTCTAAGTTAGAGTATAATTATTATGATTTTGAAGATAGTGGTGATTACTACTGCCCAAAATGTGATTTCAAAAGACCTCAAATAGAATATTTAGTTGAAAAAATAGATTATGATAAATGTTATATAAAAATAAATGGTACAATTGTAAATATACCATATAATATTTTATTTGCTATAACGAATATCGCAGCGGCTTTTACGATGTGCTCTTTATTAGGAATATCTAATGATAGAATTGGAATTAGTATAAATAATATATATAAAAATAAAAAATTATTAAATAAATACAATTATAAAAATAGAAGTATTACAATTTTAAACAATAAAAATGAAAATTCTTCAACATTCAATCAATCCCTATTATATGTTAGTCGTTTTAAAGGACAAAAAGTAATACTAATTGGTTGGAAAGAAATATCTAGACGATACAAATTTGATGATTTATCTTGGCTATATGATATTGAATTTGAGCTATTGAAAAAAGAAGAAATTGAGAAAATAATATGTGTAGGTATTAATCGCTATGATATTGCTACAAGATTAAAGTATGCAGATCTTGAAGATAAGGTAGTAACATTTGAAAAATTGGATGAAGCAACTCGATATATAGAAAATAAAACTCGTGGAAGCATATATGCTATTGTAAATTTTGATTATGTTCAACCATTTTATGATTTGATGAGTGAAGGTGCAAATAAATGAAAATAACTATTTTATATTTATATTATGATCTTTTAAATTTATATGGTGAAAGTGGAAATGTAAAAGTTTTAAAAAAATCATTAGAATCACTAGATATTGACGTTTCCTTAAAATTTTCTACTTTAGATGATGAAATTGATTTAACTGATGTCGATTTAATTTATGTGGGATCAGGTAGTGAGAAAAATCAACTATTAGCTTTAGAACATTTGAAAAAATATAAAGAAGAAATGAAAGAATTTATATTAAGTGGAAAATTTGTTTTAGCAACAGGAAATGCTATAGAATTATTTGGTAAAGAAATAGATCAAATAAAGGCTTTAGAAGTATTTTCTTATTCTGCAAAAACAAGTGACAAACGAATTGTTGATGAAGCTTTGTACAAAACAGTTTTGATTTCTTCTTATATTCTTGGATTTAATAATAGAAATAGTTTTATAGTAAATAATCAACATCCTTTTTTTCAAAGCATTAAGGGTGCAGGAAATAATCAAAATGATGTTAATGAAGGTTATAATGAATATCATTTTTATGGCACTTATTTACTAGGGCCTTTATTAGCAAGAAATCCTGAGTTTTTAAGATATTTTATAAAGGAACTAATAAAATTTAAAGATCCTAATTTTACTATCAAAAAAATACCTTTAAATTTAGAAGAAAACGCATATCAAGAATTTCTAAAAAACTATTATTCGGAATATATTAGTTAAAATATAAAAATCTAAACTTATAATATTTATTTCAAACTAAAAACAGATCTAAAATTTAAGATCTGTTTTTTTCATGATGTTTTGTATAAACTTTTTCTTTTTCGGGGACCAGTAATGATTTTTTATATTTTAACAATTCAATTTTTTGCTTTCTTCTAATTATTTTCTTGGAAGGGGTTTTTGACTTCGAATTTGTCATTTCTTTTTCTTTAGTTTTAACTTTTTCTTTTTTATCTTCATTAGAAGTATTTATACTGTTTTTGGAGTTTTTAGTTATGTCTTTTTGTTTATCAATCTTCGCATATTCGGCAGCTGTTGCCATTTGGCATAATAATGTTATTGCAATTAGAACATCAGAAGTAATTTTACTTACTCCAGGAATTAAGGTTGCAAGAATATTTAAAGATAACAAGAACGTTTTAATTTTACCGAGGATAGTAGTTTTAGGTTTGTTGTCTTTTTCTAATGATTTAATATTTATAGCACTTATTAATACTTCTAGGACAATATTTAGCATTAATAAAGGGTTAATAATAGCAGCACTACCTAGAAGCGATACGGCAAAAATTTTATCACATATAGGATCTAATTTTTGCCCGAATGTCGAAGATGCATTGAATTTCCTTGCTAAAAGCCCATCAAAAAAGTCGGTACTTGCGAATAAACAGCCAGCAATTAATCCGGGAACGATATTTCCAGTCATAATTAAGGGTACAACAACTAAAGGGGCAAAGCCTCTCGACAGTGTTAATATGTTGGGAATTTTTTCCTTAAAACTTTTTTTCAATTTCTTTTCTTTTAAAAATTCTTCTTTAATTTCAAGATAAGCTTTTTTCGTTTTATCACCTCATTACATATTATATAATTTTATATAATAAATTCAAGGCTTTTTTCTTGATAAAACTTGATTATTATACTATAATGTTTTTGGTGATTTAAATGGATCAAAATTTAAAAAGAACAATTATTTTAGAAAATTATCAAAATCCAACTAATCGTGGTCTTATAGATGATGATTCTTATATAAAAGTAAACATGAATAATGAAAGCTGCATTGATGAAATCAATTTAATGGTTAAAGTAGTTGATAATAAAATAGAGGATATACGTTTTGATGGCGAAGCTTGTGCTATTTGCACTAGTGCTACTTCAATTATGATTAATACTTTAATTGGTAAAAAACTTGAAGATGTAAAAAGTATATTAACTAATTATGAAAAAATGATTAACGAAGAAGAATTTAATAGTGAAGAATTAGAAGAAGCTTTAGTTTATGAAGACATAGCCAAACAACCAAATCGTAAAAAATGTGCTTTACTTCCTTGGTGGGGAATAAAAAGAGTTTTAGAAGAGTTAGGGAAGTGAAACTTATGAATGATCTTGGACTTTCACAGAAAAAAATAAGAGAAATTTCTAAAATCAAAGGTGAACCTAAATGGATGCTTGATTTTAGAATCAATGCTTATAAAAAATTTCTAGAACTTAGTAATCCTACATTTGGACCAGAATTGAAAATTGATTTTGATGATATTAATTATTATAAAAAAGTTGTTGATGGTATTAAAGATTCTTGGGATGAACTTCCTAGTAATATTCATGAAACATTTGATAAAATTGGTTTAATAGATGCTGAAAAAAAGTATTTAGATGGTGTTAAAGCTCAATACGAAAGTGAAGTTATTTATCATAACATGTTAAAAGAACTTGATGAAAAAAATGTTATTTTTTGTGATACGGATACGGCTTTAAAAAAATATCCTGAGCTTTTTAAAGAATATTTTAATAATTTAGTAAAATATGATGAAAACAAGTATACAGCTTTAAATAGTGCTGTATGGAGTGGGGGAACATTTATATATATACCACCAAATACTAAAATTGATCGTCCTCTTCAGAGTTATTTTAGAATTAATACTAAAAACATGGGACAGTTTGAAAGAACTATCATTATAGTAGATGAAAATAGTGATCTTCATTATATGGAAGGTTGTACTGCACCTACTTATACAAGTGATTCTTTGCATGCAGCCGTAGTTGAAATATATGTTAAAAAGAATGCTAGATGTCGTTATACAACTATTCAAAACTGGTCGAAAGATGTTTATAATCTAGTGACTAAACGGGCTATAGTTTCTGAAAATGGTGTAATGGAATGGATAGATGGTAATGTTGGTTCTAAAGTCAATATGAAATATCCATCTTGTATTTTAAATGGTCGTGGAGCTAGTGGTAACTGTATTTCTATTGCCGTTGCTACTAATGGTCAAATTCAAGATGCTGGTGCTAAAATGATTCATTTGGCACCGGATACTAAAAGTTCAATCATTAGCAAGTCTATTGCTTTAAATGGTGGTAATTCGACATACCGTGGAATAGTAAACATTAGCAGTAAAGCTCAAAACTCTATAGCTTATGTAAAATGTGATACATTAATATTAGATCCTTTATCTAAGAGTGACACTATTCCTAAAAATATTGATAATTCATGTTCATCAAGTATTGAACATGAGGCAACTGTTTCAAGAATAAGTGAAGAAAAGCTATTTTACTTAATGAGTAGAGGTATTAGTGAAGAAAAAGCCAAAGAATTATTAATAATGGGTTTTATTGAGAAATTTAAAGAAGAATTACCAATGGAATATGCTGTTGAATTAAATTCTTTAATGAAAAGTTATTTTTAACAGTTTTAATTTATTGGTTATAAAAAAAGATACGAAGTTTATTTTTGCTAAAAAGATAAACTTTTTTTGTTGAAAAAACGTCAAAAAAAGACGAAAATTGTCTTTTGATTAACATTATTTATAATGCTAAACTATTGTTGAAAGGAGGAAAACAATGTTAAATCAATCAGTTATTGTTGGAAGAGTAGTACGTGATCCCGAATTAAAGGAAACTGAAAATGGAAATAAGGTAACTAATTTAACATTAGCAGTACCAAGGAGTTATAAAAATGTTAATGGTGAATATGATACAGATTTTAGTGCGACACGTTATTAAGTGAAAAGCTTAATTACTATTTATAATAGGAAAACTGATATTTCGAATGTTAGAATGATAGGGTAACGCCTTGAAATGACTCATTAATACTCCGATTAGCATTTGTTGTGTAATAAATAAATGTTAAAAGCTCGGTGAAGTCGGTTGAAAATTACCGTAAAAGATTTATCTTACGAAAGCTATCTAGAGGTAGATGGTGTAATTGATAGGCCGGATGTCTATAAAATATCTATGGTGAGGATGTATTTAATACTGACGAACTTTTGAATGTACGGGTCTAAACGGTTAATATATAGAAATGTATATTGCAATAATTTGCAGTATGTGTGGATTAGTAAAAATTGAAGTTATGAAAATCCATATAGTGTTATAGGCACTATCAAGCATACAGGCTTAAAGAAAGCACCTAAGGGTATATGTAAAGATAGAAATATTGGAACGTGGAAAGCTTTGAATACGGAGATGATTACAAATCTATGAAGTATTGATAATGAATACATAAATTATCTTAATCAAAGTGAGAGTAGTGGCATAGTACCTATGAAGTATGTTAATAAATAATGGAGGGATAGCCACAAGTCAAATTTTAATTATAGAATTTGAAATATTAATAAATATAGATTCGAGTAAGACAAATAAAATCAAAAATAAGGCATAATGAATATTATAATTTGATAAATATTTTTGATAAATTATATCAAGATAGCTGTAATAATAGAAAGTTTAATAACTTGATGGACTTAATAACAAGTAAAGAAAATATATTATTGGCTTATCGGAATATTAAAAAGAATACTGGTATTAATACTAGTGGTACTGATAATAGAACAATAAAAGATATTGAAAAATTATCTCAAGATAAATATATTTATTATGTGAAGAAAAAATTTAAAAATTATATACCAAAAGCAATAAGAAGAATAGAAATTCCCAAACATAATGGGAAATTAAGACCTTTAGGTATTCCAACAATATGGGATAGAATAATACAACAATGTATTTTGCAGGTTTTGGAACCTATTTGCGAGGCTAAATTTCACGAAAGAAGTAATGGATTTAGACCGAATAGAAGTATAGAACATGCACTTGCTCAATGTTATAGAATGATGCAACAGCAACAATTGCATTATGTAGTTGATATAGATATAAAAAGTTTCTTTGATAATGTAAATCACAATAAATTATTAAGACAAATTTGGCGATTTGGAATAAGAGATAAAAAATTATTAAAAATCTTAAAAATAATTTTAAAAACTCCAATCCATATGCCAGATGGAGCAATAATTAAAAGTGATAAAGGAACTCCACAAGGAGGAATTTTGTCACCACTTCTATCGAATATTGTTTTGAATGAATTAGATTGGTGGATATCTAGTCAATGGGAAAGTTTTCCTGTCAAAAATGATTATAGTTGTGGAGTTAATAATAAAGGTGTTTTAATTAAGAGTAATCAATATAGAGCGTTAAGAAGAAGCAATTTAAAAGAAATGTATATTGTAAGATATGCAGATGATTTCAAAATCTTTTGCAAAAATTATAATGAAGCCAAGAAAATATTTGTAGCTACTAAATTATGGTTAAAAGATAGATTAAAACTTGACATATCTATGGAAAAATCAAAAATAACTAATTTAAAGATGAATTATTCAGAATTTCTAGGGTTTAAATTGAAAGTTATTCCAAAAAGAAATAGTTATGTCGTAAAGTCATGTATGAATAACAAATCTAAAGAAAGAATTATTACTGAATTAAAACACATAATTATTAAGTTGGAAAAGGTTAAACATACTAAAGATGAATATAAATATGTAAATTTATATAATTCTACAGTATGGGGAATTCATAATTATTATCAATATGCAACTGATATAAATGAAGATTGTGATAATATTTCATATCAGATAAATAACATATTGAAAATAAGACTGGGTGATAGGTTATCAAAATATGGAAAAATCGAAAATGGGTATATAAAACGAAGATATGGTAAGAGTGCTCAAATTAGATATATAAATAATAGAGTAATATGTCCGATTGGTTATATTAAAACTAAACATCCGATGTATAAAAATAAGCTAATAAACAAATATACTGAAGAAGGTAGGTCTTTAATACATAAGGAATTAGAATTAAATACAACTATTATGCATAAACTTGCAAGTAATATAAATGAGTTTGAGTCAGTTGAATATATGGATAATAGAATATCAAAATATACATCTCAATATGGGAAATGTGCAGTTCTTAAAACTACACTTGAATATGATGAAATACATTGTCATCATAAAATTCCTAAACATTTAGGTGGAACCGACAAATATGAAAATTTGATAATATTACATGAAGATATTCATAAATTAATTCATGCCAAGGATAAAAATACAATTAACCGTTATTTAAAAGAATATTCTTTGAATAAAGAACAAACTGATAAGGTTAATAAATTAAGAAATCAGGCTGGGCTGCAGCCTATATAAGATAAAGAAAAATATATTAAGTTAATATTAAAACAATAAATAATTAAATTTTTGATGGAACGCCGTATGAGGTGAAAGTCTCACGTACGGTGTGGAGCGGGGGAAAAATTGGAGATTATATCAAAAATTTACCTATCGCTATTCTCTTGCGTTTTGTGGAAAGGAGTAGCTGAAAATACAGTAGAATACGTTCGAAAAGGTGATCTAGTCGGAATAAAAGGAAGACTTCAAACACGAACAATAGAACTTGAAGATCATAATCAACATGTAATGGAACTAGTAGCTGAAAAAGTTACATTTTTATCAAATAACAGAGCTAAAGAAGCAGAATAAAACCTGCTTTTTTTTGTCTTTAAATGTCTATAAAAAAGATAAAATAGAATGAAAAACAGGAATGTAATTCACTAACATTTCGTCAATAATGTGCTTTTTTTGAAATATAATTGCTATAATCTTTAATAAAGATTGTACTAGCAAATAATTGTATAAGGAGGAATGTATGATTTCGGGTGAAAGAATTAAAAAAGCACGACTTGCAAAAGGATTGTCTCAACTAGAACTTGCAAATTTAATGAATGTCACTGATGCGACAATTTGTAACTACGAAAGAGGCACCAGAAAAGCATCAATTGATAAGCTTTTAGTTATTGCAGAAAATCTTGATGTATCTTTAGATTATTTGGTTGGTCAAGATAAAACAGTAGTTAGCGATAGTAAAGACTGTAGTGTGAAAATGTCGAATGAAGAAATTGCTTTTATTAAGGAAATCAGAAAATATAACGATGTTTATCGTTTAATTAATGATGATCCTAAAAGAACAGCATTATTAATAAGCAAAAAAGTAGGGTAGAATAAGGTAGGAACAAGATTTTTCTTGTTTTTTTTGTTATAATTGTTAATGGTGGTAACATGAATTTTGAATATGAGAATAAAAAATATTATATAAAAGTGATAAGAAAAAGTAATAAAAATACATATGTCCGTTTTAAAAATGGTGAAATAGTAGTCACTACTTCATATTTTGTTACTAATAATCAAATAAAAAAAATTCTTTCGGAAAATACTGAATTTTTAAAAAAAGTTATAGCTAAAGAAGAAAAAAATAAGGAAAAAGCAACTAAAATTTATATTTTAGATAATGAATTTTCAATTATTATTAGTAATAGTCTTAATGAAATAGATTATAAAAATCATAAAGTATATGCTAAAGATTTAAAGCAAGTTGATAAATTAATAAAAAAAGAAACTGAAAAAATTTTTTTATCGCGTTTAGAATATAATTATAATCTTTTCCAAGAAAAAATTCCTTTTCCGTCTTTAACGATAAGAAAAATGTCAACAAGATGGGGAGTATGTAATCGAAAGCTAAAAAGAGTTACTTTAAATTCTTTATTAATAAGATACCCTTTAGAAGCTCTTGATTATGTAATTATTCATGAATTATCTCACTTTGTTCATTTTGATCATTCAAAAGCTTTTTGGACTGAAGTTAGTAAATATTCACCGAGATATAAAGAAATTCGTAAACTCTTAAAAGATTAGTTTTTTTGAAAAAACTATGTTATAATATCTTTAGAGTAGGTGAAAAAATGAAAGATAAAATTATTTTTCTTTTAATATTAGTTTCTTTATTTATGCCATTAAAGATTACGGGTAAAACATTAAGAGATATTAAAAATGAACTTGAAGCTGCTGAAAAAGCTATTCAAGAAAATCAAAATAAACAAAATATGACCGAAGCTGAAATGAAAGATATTCAAAATCGTGTTTATAATAATGAAGTGTCTGCTGATGAATTAGTTCGTAAAATAAAAGTATTGGAAGATGAAATTGAAGAACTTAATAATAATATTTCTTTAAAAGAAGAAGAAATAAAACGTTTAATCAATTTTGTACAAAAAACTGAAGGAAGTAATGCTTATTTAGAATATATTTTTGGAGCCGAAGATTTTGCCGATTTAATATATCGAACGGCAGTAGCTGAACAATTGTCTAGCTATAATAGTAAATTGGTTGATGAATATAATAGTATGCTTTTGAAAAGTGAACAAGATAAAAAAGACATGGAGACTAAAAAAGCAGAACTAGTGAAAAAGAGAGCAGAATTAGAAAAACAATATAGTGAATTAAGTGATGTTTTGAAACAAACTGCTGAAGCTGAACCTAGTTTAGAAGAAGCCTTAAAACTTCAAAGAGAAACATATAAATTTTATGTTGATCTAGGTTGTGAACTTGATGACGATATTAATAATTGTGGTAAAAATTTACTTCCACCAACTACTGTTTTATATCGTCCTTTAGAAACCGGATATTTTGGAACAGCTTATGGTCCACGTTGTTATTGGTTAAATGGTAAGTATAGATGCGACGTTCACGCTGGAATAGATTTAAATAAAGTTGGTATGGAAGTTCCTGTTTATGCAGCTGGTGTTGGTGTAGTTGTTGGAACGGTTGTTCAACCATATGCTTGGAGTTGTGGTGGTCAAGTTATTTTTATCAGTCACAACGTTAATGGTAAGTATTATACAAGTGTTTATATGCATTTAAGAAAAGTTTTTGTTAAAAAAGGAGATCATGTTGATAAAAATACAGTAATAGCTTATATGGGTGGTAGCCCTAGTATTGAAACATGGGATTCATGTTCAACCGGTCAACATCTTCATTTTGGTATTTCTGAAGGAATGTTTACGACTTGGGCAAAAGCTAAAGCTAATCTTGTTAATCCTATTACAGTAGTAAATTTTCCTAAATTACATACAACTTGGTATGATCGTGTAACTAAATTTTAAAGCCTTTTAGGCTTTTTTAATTTGACACATTTAAAAAAAATGTTAAAATAGTTCCTCAGGTGATTTATATGTTTAGTAAAGAGGAATTAATAAGAAATAAAACATATATATTTTTCTGTACTTTTATTGTTGTTATTTGCTTTATAAGTATTTTTACATCTGAAGCACCAAAGGCAACTAATAGTTCAACTTATAGTTATAAAGAAACTACTGATAATATTGTTGTAGAGCCAGCAGAGTTAATTTTAAAAAGACCAGTTGAAGCAGCTAAAATAACAAGCAATTATCATTATCGTTGCTATTACTTAAATGGTAAAAAAAATTGTGGATTTCATTATGGTTTAGACATTGCAACAAGTGGTTCTAAAGTACCAATTTATGCTATTGGTGAAGGTAAAGTAGTAAAAGTTGTAAGTGGTCAAAATAGTTGGAGTTGTGGTGGTCAAGTAGTATTTATTTCTCACACTATTAAAGGTCAAGAATATACAAGTATTTATATGCATTTAAGAAAAATTTTTGTAAAAACTGGTGATTTAGTTAATACAGATACTGTAATTGCTTATATGGGTGGTAGTCCTAGTATTGAAAAAAATGATAAATGTTCAACCGGTCAACATCTTCATTTAGCAATAAGTAAAAGTAATTATACTACTTGGCGTAGTAATTTAATAAATCCTCGTGATTTACTTGATTTTCCAGCTTTAGGTAATAGTTATACTGGGCGTGATATTTAACATATTTTGACAAAAAAAATATTTTAATATTTCTATAATATAAATGGTGATAATATGAAAGTTAAAATATTTGATGAAAATCATGAATTAGATTTAGAAAAAGATATAAATGATTTTTTAGGTAAGACTTCTGGAGAAGTTATTGATATTAAATATCAAACCGCAGTTGGTGTTTTTTCAGAAGAGCAAATATATTGCTTTTCAGCAATGATAATTTATTATGAAGACTAAAAAAGTCTTTTTTTGTTTGAAAAAAGTAAAATATTTGCTATAATGTTTATGGTGATACACATGGTAAAATACGACGAAAGTTCAATTAAAATATTAGAAGGCTTAGATGCTGTTAGAAAAAGACCAGGAATGTATATTGGTTCTACTGACAAGCGTGGATTACATCATCTAGTGTGGGAAATCGTTGATAACTCAATTGATGAAGTAATTAATGGCTTTGGACATAAAATAAAAATAATTTTGCATGCTGATCAAAGTATTTCTATTGAAGATGAAGGCCGTGGAGTACCGGTAGGTATGCATTCAAGTGGTATGTCAACTCCAGAAGTAATCTATACTGTTTTACATGCGGGTGGCAAGTTTGAAACGAGTGGTTACAAAGTATCAGGCGGCTTGCACGGAGTAGGAGCTTCGGTAGTAAACGCTTTATCTAAATGGATGGAAGTAAATATAAAAAGAGATGGATATGAATACTATATTCGCTTTGAAAATGGCGGTAAAGTAAGCATTCCTTTAAAGAAACTTGATAAGACTAGTAAGACTGGTACTAAGGTTCGCTTTTTACCTGATTCAGAAATATTTGGTAATATTCAATTTTCTTTTAGTACTATATGTGAAAGGATGCAAGAAGATGCTTTTCTTTTAAGTGATTTAACTGTAGAAGTTTATAGTGAAATTGAAAAAAAGCAAGAAATATATCATTATGAAAATGGTTTAAAAAGTTTTGTTGAATATTTAGATGATGATAAAGACGTTATCCATCCTGTAGTTAATTTTGAAGGAATTAAAGACAACATCAAAGTAGACTTGGCTTTTCAATACACTGAAACTTATTCAGAAAACATCATTTCTTTTGTAAACAATGTTAAAACAGGCGATGGTGGTAGTCATGAAGTTGGTTTAAAAACAGCTTTAACACGAGTATTTAATGATTATGCACGTTCTAATAAGTTATTAAAAGACAAAGATAAAAATTTTGAAGGAAACGATACACGTGAAGGTTTAACAGCTATTTTAAGTTTACAAATTCCAGAAGCTTTATTACAGTTTGAGGGTCAAACTAAATCAAAATTAGGAACACCTGAAGCTAGAAATGTTGTTGATAGTATTGTAACGGAAAAACTAGCCTTTTTCTTAGAAGAAAATAAGGAAATAGCTACTAACATTTTAAATAAAATGTTAAAAAGTAAAGTAGTTCGTGAAGCGGCTAAAAAAGCACGTGATGAAGCTAGAAAAGGCACTGATAAAGGCAAAAAAGAACGCCTTATAAGTGGTAAATTAACTCCTGCTCAGTTTAAAAATCCTAATAAAAATGAATTATTTTTAGTCGAAGGAGATTCAGCCGGTGGTTCAGCTAAGCAAGGTCGCGATCGTAAATTCCAAGCTATTTTACCTTTAAGAGGTAAAGTAATTAATGCTGAAAAAACACGTATGGAAGAAATCTTAAAAAATGAAGAAATTAATACTATTATTTATACTGTAGGTGCTGGCTGTGGTAGTAATTTTGATATAACTGAATCTAATTATGATAAAGTTATAATTATGACCGATGCTGATGATGATGGTGCACATATTCAAATTTTACTTTTGACTTTCTTTTATCGATATATGAAACCATTAATCGAAGCTGGCAAACTTTATATTGCGATGCCTCCATTATATAAAATAACGAATGGTAAAAATGTTCGTTATGCGTGGAGTGATGAAGAAAAAAATAGTATTACTAGTGAATATAAAAATAAAGCATTAGTGTCGAGATATAAAGGTTTAGGTGAAATGAATAGTGAGCAACTATGGGAAACAACAATGGATCCTGAACGTCGTAATCTCATAAAGGTGACAATTAATGATGCTGCTTTGGCTGAAAAAAGAGTAAGTGTTTTAATGGGGGATAAGGTTGAACCACGTAAAGAGTGGATTGAAGAAAACGTGGAATTTTCTTTAGAAGACAATTACGAAATATAATGTAAAATTAAGAAAATTTTAGAATAGAATTAAAATGGAAGTGACATTATGATAAATAAAGAAGAACTCAAAAAAAATATGCTTTTTTTAATCAGTTCAATAGTAATTATAATAATATTTTTTATCATTTCAGAATTTTTAAATCAACCTCAATCATCATTAAAAGAAGCAGAATTAGATGAAAACGGAGAAATAGTAACTGACAAAATAATAATAAGTGAAATAATGTCTTCAAATAAAGGAGCCTTTATGGATCCAACTGGTCATAATTACGATTGGGTAGAAATATATAATGGCAAAGATCATGAAGTTAATTTAAAAAACTATGCTTTATCTGATACTAAAAAAACAGTAAAATGGGTTTTCCCGGAAGTTCGAGTTGAAGCTCATAGTTATTTGATAGTCTATTTAGCAGGCATAAAATCTGAAGGTTTATATACTAATTTCAAGTTAAAAAGCTCCGGTGGTGAAGATGTTGTTTTAATAAATCCTGCTGGAAAAATTGTTGATGGTGTCAATACTGTTGCTTTAGAAAAAAATGAGGTAATGTTTCGTAACAACGATGGTACTTGGTATCGAAGTAAAAATGCAACACCAGGATATGCCAATACTTTAGAAGGACTAAAAGAATATCAAGATTCCTTGTATGAAGAAAATAGTGATCTAGAAATAACAGAAATCTTACCACGAAATAAAGGAAATTTTTTAACTAAAGCTGGTATTTATTCTGGATATATTGAAATAACTAATAAAAGTGCTGCTACAATTGATTTAAGTACTTATACTTTAGGTCCATCATTAAATCAACCATTTCTTTATAAATTACCTGATGTAAAACTTAAGAGTGGTGAAAGTATTGCTATTTATACAAGTGGTAAAAATGATACTATCAATGGTGAAATTCATGCTTCATTTAAGCTGGATGCTACTAATGGAGTTGTAACTTTATCCAAAAATAATAAAATAGTTAATAAAGTTGAATACAAAAATTTACCAAATGGTATAGCTTTAATTAAAGTTGATGATACTTATGAAAATAATAATGTTTTAAGTCCTGGATATGCCAATAATGAAAGTGGTATTAAAACATTTTCTAATGAATATTTAAAACGTAATGAAACTTTAGTAATAAATGAAGTAATGAATTATAATGGAATTTATTTACCACATAATGGTAATAGCCATTATGATTGGATTGAATTATATAATAATTCAAAAGAAACAATTAATTTGAAAGAATATTATTTAACAACTAATACTGATGATTTAACTAAATTTGCTTTACCGGATGTCAGTTTAAAATCTGGTGAATATTATGTAATAATGGCTTCTGGAGATATTAATTTATCTACTGAAAAATATAAGCATGCTAATTTCAAAATAGGTGATAATGAATCTATTTACTTAGTAAAAGATAACCAAATAGTTGATAGTATGTTTGTTGCTAACATTCCTTTAAATTATAGTATTGGTCGTCTTGAAAATGGAATTTATTATTTTAAGACACCAACTCCTTATCAAAAAAATACAAATGGTAAATTTGAAATTTCATATGCACCATCTTCTTCGATGGCATCAGGGATCTATAATAATGTTCAAGATTTTAAAGTTACTTTAAATGCTCACGGGACTATTTATTATACTTTAGATGGATCCAATCCAACAACTAGTTCTAAAGTATATAAAAGTCCTCTTTCTTTATCAAAAACAACCGTTTTAAAGGTAATGGCTTTAGAAGATAAAAAATTTAGTAGTGAAGTTCAAACATATAATTATGTCATTAATGAAGATCATCAAATGGATGTATTTATGTTAAGTATGGATCCTAGTGACTTTAAAGCTTTACAAGCTAATCCAAGTGCTTTGTCTTTTGAAAAAGCCGCTTTCGCTTCTCTTTACGAACAAAATGGTTCTTCATTTGAGATACCATGTGGTATTAAATTATTTGGAGGATCAGCGAGATATTTAAATAAAAAAAGTTATGCCTTAAAGTTTAAAAAAGAGTATGGAGCAGGAAAACTTAATTATCAAGTTTTTTCAAATCGTGATTATTCTTCTTATGATTCTTTAGTTTTAAGATCAGGCTCTCAAGACTATGAACATGCTTTAATAAGGGATGTATTGATGACTGGTCTTTTAGATGGTCAAACTTCGGTTTTAGTTCAAGCATATAAACCAGTAGTTTTATATATTAATGGTAATTATTATGGTGTTTATAATTTACGTGAAAGAATAGATGATTCATTTATTTCTAATCGTCAAAATGTTTCTAAAGATACTACTAATATTATAAAAATTGATCGTGAAGTTAGAAGTGGTAGTATCAAAAGTTATGATGAATTATTAAATTATCTTGAGACGCATAATATGGCATTGAAAGAAAACTACGATTATATTAAAACAATTGTTAATGTTCAAGATATTGCTGATTTTTGGATTGCTGAAACTTGGGCAACTAATAATGATATTGTTAATACTAGATATTATCAGAATGCTTATTTTGATAATAATCGCTGGCATGCAATCATGTTTGATATGGATTATGCCATGTATAATGTTGGGCATAATTATTTTGCATTTTCAACTGATCCAGAAGGTATGACTGAACATGGTTATTCGACAACGATCTTAAGAAGTTTACTCAAGAATAAAGAATTTAGAGCTCTTTACTTAGAAAGAATAGGCTATCAATTAAAAAATGTTTGGAATTCTAAAAGAGTTTTAGCAAGAATTGATGAATTATATAAATTATATTATCCTGAGATGGAACGCAACCAAAAAAGGTGGAATTTAACAATGTCTACTTGGGAAAGTGAAATAAATGCACTTAAAAACTATGCTAAAAAGCGTGATGTTATTATGAAAAATCAAGCAATAAGTTATTTTCACATGTCGAAAGATGAAATAGAAAGATATTTTGGTGATCTATGAGAAAATATCGTTATGAATTAAAGTATATTATTACACCAAAAATGGCTACAATTTTAAAAAACCGCTTGCTGACTATAATGGATATTGATTCTCTTGCTAGTGGTGGTAAGAATGGATATACCATAAGTAGTTTATATTTTGATGATTTAGCATCAACAGCTTATTTTGAAAAATTAGATGGGGTTTTATATCGTACTAAATATCGAATTAGAGTTTATGATTATGATGATTCTTTTATTAGATTAGAGCGGAAATTAAAGCATGAAAATATGACAAGTAAAGATCAAACAAAAATATCTAAAGAAACATTTTATAAAATTATTAATGGTGATATAAATGAAATTGCCATGACGAATGATAAGTTATATAATGAATTTATTAAAGATATGCGAATAAAGTGTTTGCGACCATCGGTGATCGTTGAATATAAACGTTTGGCTTTAACTTATCCCATTTCGGATGTTCGGATTACTTTTGATTCTTCAGTTCGAAGTGGAAGATACAATTATGATTTATTTTCAGAAAATTTGGAAACATTTAGTGTTCTTGATCCCAATCAAGTTATATTAGAAGTAAAGTTTAATGACTACTTGCCTGAAAGTTTAGCCATTATTTTAACTACAATTCCATCATTTCGCCAAGCAGTTTCAAAATTTGCATTATGTCGTGCAATAAAATAGGAGGTATTTTATGTATTTAAGTATTATTAAAGATAGTGTTCTAAATCAATTTACAGGAACACTTACATTAGCTGATGTTGGCTTGTCACTTTTAACCGCATTTCTTATAAGTATTTTTATCATTTTTGTTTATAAAAAAACATATTCAGGTGTTTTATATTCCAAAACATTTTCTCTTTGTTTATTAATGTTATCTATGGTAACAGCTTTGATAATTAGAACTGTTAATGCCAATTTATCACTTTCTTTAGGTATGGTTGGTGCTTTATCAATTGTTCGTTTTAGAACAGCCGTAAAAGAACCAATTGATACTGGTTTTATGTTCTGGGGTATATCTGCTGGTATTATGGCTGGGGCTGGTTTATATTTAATTGCTATTGTTGCCTCAATATTACTTGGAGTTTTATATTTTATTGGTTATTTGTTTGGTTTCAAATCAAAGTCAAAATATTTACTAGTATTAAAATATGATAGTAATAATGAAAGTGAAGTAAATAAATTATTAAAATCTTTACCTAAACATAAACTAAAAACAAAAACAAGTGCCAAAAAAGTAACAGAAGTTACTTATGAAGTTGAAGTTAAAAATGAAGATACAAAATTTATGAATAATTTCTTAAATGATGAAAATATTTTAGTTGCAAGTCTTGTTTCATACCAAAATGAATTTGGTGATTAGAAAAATCTCTGATGAGATTTTTTTATTGTTGAATTTTTATAATTTTGATGTAATTACTTGCATTATCAAATTTAAATATTGTATAATGTAATAGAAATAGGAGATGATTAAATGTATCATTTTATTGGAATAAAAGGGTCTGGTATGGCTTCACTTGCTTTAATACTTCATGGATTAGGTTTTGAAGTTCAAGGTAGTGATATCGATGAACACTTATTTACAGAAGATGAAGTGAGAGCTGCTGGAATAAAAATTTTACCTTTCAGTGCTGATAATATTAAGGAAGACATGATAATTGTTAAAGGTAATGCCTTTAAAGATACACATGAAGAGGTTGTACGAGCAAAAGAACTTGGTTTGAAAATATATTCATATCAAGAAATGATTGCCAAATTGACAGAAAGATTTGAAACAATTACTATTGCTGGCTGCCATGGTAAAACAACAACAACTTCGATGCTATCTCATGTTCTAAAAAATATAACAGGTTGTAATTATTTAATAGGAGATGGAACTGGCTATGCTAATAAAGATAACAAATATTTTGCTTTAGAAGCATGTGAATGGCAAAGACATTTTTTAGCTTACAAACCTTATTATGCTATTATAACTAATATTGAATTAGATCATATGGATTATTATAAAGATATTTCAGATATTGTTGATGCTTATCAAGAATATGCTAATCATGCTGAAAAGATGATTATTGCTTGTGGTGATGATCCATATACTCATTCTTTAGAAGTAAAACCCCCAATTTTCTTTTATGGTTTAGATGATGATAATGATATTCAAGCACGTAATGTAGAATATCATAACGAAGGAACAAGTTTTGACGTTTTCGTAGAAGATAATTATTATGGTCATTTTGATTTACCTTTATATGGAAAACATATGTTACTTAATTCATTAGCTGTAATCGGTGTTTGCTATTATGAAAGATTAGATGCTCGTGAAGTTGCTAAGTACTTAAAAACATTTGAAGGTGCTAAAAGAAGATTTAAAGAAAAAGTAATAGGAGATATTGTTACTATAGATGACTATGCTCATCATCCAACAGAAGTTAAAGTTACTATTAAAGGTGCTCGCCAAAAGTATCCAGATAAAGAAATAGTAGCAGTACTTATGGTTCACACATTATCAAGAGCTAAAATATTTGCTCAAGAGTTTGCTGATGCTTTAAATTTAGCAGATAAAGCTTATATAACAGATATTTATACTGATCGCCCTGAAGAAGGTTATGATGGCGTAACATATAAAGATATTATGGATAAAACAAATAATTGTGAACATATAAGTCTTGAAACTGTTGATAAATTATTAAAACACAAAAATGCTGTTATACTATTTATGAGTAGTAAAGCTATTTATGTTTATAAAGATAAATATGAAGAACTATTAGCTAAAGAACAAGCTAAATAGTTCTTTTTATTTACTTTATTATGATTATTTGCTAAAATATGCTTGGTGATTTTATGGAAGAGGAAAATAATAGTGGTGTTGCTAAAGGTAATGTAAAAGATCGCTTGAGATTTAGGGCAATCTTAAATAAAATTGCCAAAAAACAAAGATTAAAAATCATGAGTATAAACGAATTAAAACTGATGAACAAAACCAAATTGACACTTTTTTTCTATAATCCTATCAAACTTTTAATAAGACCAGTTCTTAAAATTAAAAAGATGAGTGTTTTTGCTGGTTCAAAATGTGATTATAACTATAAAGTTAGTAAAGAAAATAAACAAATTGAAGCAACAGTTACTTTTAAAAGTGAAAGGAAATTTAAAAAGGGAATAGGTTCATTAGAAGAAGTAATAAAAAATAATCGCGATACTAATGCTTTACCTAGTCAAAATGGCATTCCTAGTTATTATGAAACAATTGAATTTATTAAATCTTATGGTAATTATGATGATATTAAAGATAAGTATGAATTAAAATATGTTACACCAGAAATAATCTATCAAACACTTATTTTAAGATATTATTCAGATATTATATTTGGTGAAGAAGTTTCTTTAGAAGAAGTAAAAGCTGTAACTAATGATATTATAAATTCTGAAAAATATATTGATGTATTAAATATAATTGATAAGCAAGAGATAGATTCAGTAAAAAATGAAGAAGATTTGAAAAATAAAGAAGAATTGGGTAACGAAAAAGAATTAAAAAGTGAAGAAGAATTAACAAATAAAATTAATAATGTTCAAGAAAGGAATGCTAAACCTGATCGTTTGCAAGAACAATTTGAACGAGAATTGAAATTAAATGAGTTAGCTTTAAAGGAATTAAACAAATTATTGAAAGAGCAAGACAAATCATTAGAAGATGCTTTAAAGCAAATTGATAAATTTAGAGAATTTAAAAATAAAAAATACCAATTAGTTGGTTTAGAAAAATTAATAAGTAATTTTCTTGGTATTGGTTTTGGTCTTTTAACAATACCATTTTCAGGAGTTAGATCAGTAGCGTTAGGAACAAATTTAATTAGATCATCGGTTGCTGGTATAAAAAATAATGTAAAATTAGATTCTAAAGAGGAAATGGTAAGAAATTATGAAATTACTCCATTCGATATTAAAGAACATAATGATTGGTTGAAAAGTACCACATTTTTATTAAATGATGCTTTAGAAAATTTAGAGGATACTAAAATTAAGCTAAAGTATTATTTTGGAAATGATCCAAAGTATGAAGAATATTTAAAAAGAATAGAACTTTTAGAAAAAGGATTACAAAGTAAAAAAATTACATTAGATCAAATGGAAGAAAAATTAGAGAAAAGTAAAATTAAAGTTCTTAATAGAAATTGAAAATTATATGGCAACATATAATTTTTTTATGATATTAACCATTACCATATTTTTAAAAATTCATAAAATATAAAGGAAAGGAGAACTTTATGAATAACGGATATTCTAAAAAAATTCAAGAAATTTTAGCAGAAGGATTACGATGTAAACAAAATATGGTGTTAATTGGCCCAACAGGGCCAACCGGACCATCTGGTGGTGCAACTGGAGCAACTGGAGCAACTGGAGCAACAGGACCAACCGGAGCAACCGGACCAACCGGACCAACCGGACCAACCGGAGCAACCGGACCAACCGGACCAACCGGAGCAACCGGAGCAACCGGAGCAATCGGAGCAATCGGACCAACCGGAGCAACCGGCCCAACCGGAGAAACTGGAGCATCTCCTAATTTAACTATAGGAACAGTAACAACAGGTGATCCTGGAACACCAGTTGTTGCAACAATAACCGGAACTAGTCCTAATTTTGTATTGAATTTAACAATACCGGCTGGAGCGACAGGTGCGACAGGAGCAACTGGACCAACAGGACCACAAGGCGTAGCAGGAGAAGCCGGAGCAACTGGACCAACAGGACCAACGGGAGCAGCAGGAGAAGCCGGAGTAACTGGACCAACAGGACCACAAGGCGTAGCAGGAGAAGCCGGAGCAACTGGACCAACAGGACCAACGGGAGCAGCAGGAGAAGCCGGAGCAACTGGACCAACAGGACCACAAGGCGTAGCAGGAGAAGTCGGAGCAACTGGACCAACAGGACCAACTGGACCGACTGGGCCAACTGGACCAACGGGAGCAGCAGGAGAAGCCGGAGCAACTGGACCAACAGGACCACAAGGCGTAGCAGGGACTGAAGGCGCAACTGGACCAACTGGACCAACTGGACCGACTGGGCCAACTGGACCAACTGGAGCAGCAGGTTAAAATATTTGATTAATTGATAAATTGTTATTACTTTGGATTTTATTCAAAATAAAACTCAGTCTGAATTAAGCTTAATTACCTTGTCTTTTAAGAAAATATTTATTACATCTAACAAAATCCAATTTATTTAATAATATTAGAAGAAGATTATCAAAAAATAATTGAGTATAGCTTAAAAAATTGTTTGTAATCAAGTTCTAAAATATGAAGGCAACCATAATAAATAGGTTGCTTTTTTTGTTGAAATATTTGTTTTAATAAATTAGATTTTATAATAGAAAAGATATTTCAAGTGTTTCTTTGCCCTTGCTAACAAAAGGCTGAAATTGATGCTAATAGTTACACGACAATTTATCAACTTGATTAAAGGATCTTTTTGATACTTTTTAAATACTATAAAAAAATGCTATAATATATGCAGGTGATCAAAATGAAAGATGAAAATATGCTTTTGGAATATTATATAGGAAACTATAGTTTTTATAGCTTCCTTATTGATCTTTTTTCAAGAACTACTCCAGATAAAACTATAATTACTAAAGAAGTAAATATGGCAGCACGAATTGGTTTGATAAGTACAATTTTATTAAGTATAAAGGAAAGTTTAGTTTCTAAAGAAGCCGGTTATTCTTCTAGAATATTTACAAAAGAATTAGAAAATTCAGTTGATTATATAGCTAGAAAAGAAACAAATGGTTATGCTATAGGTAATTCGCATTTTAGTAATGCTTCGGAAGTAGTGGCTGTAATTAGAAATAAAATCGGCCATGGTGATTTTATAACCGATTTTTCAAATAGCAAAATTATAATTGAACATAATAATACTCCTATTTCTTTAAATATAATAAGATTATCGACGTTTGTATCATCAGCTTTAAAAAGTTTTAGCAAAGTTAATAATAGTGACACTTATGAAAGAAAGTATATTTTGAATAATAAAATCGAAACTTATCGTCATGCATCTATCAAAAGTAAAGATGAAATGTTAAGATTTTTGCATAAATTTAAAAAGGTTAAAATTACTTTAAAACGCAAAGATGGAAGCTTGATCAATGAAAATATTAAACAATCATTAGAACTTTTAATTGCTAACAATAAAGATAAGAGTGATTATTATGCTTATTATGAAAAGTTTAAAAAGCTTGTAGCTCCTGAGTATGATTTTGATTATCGTGAAGAATCTATTAAAAATATGCAACTAGATTCTTTAGCTGAATTCTTAGTTAATAATACAGCAACTCGTGATTATGCTTCACAAGTAGAAATAATAGGAAGGGAACTAGATCGTGTAGTTAATGGCTTCAATAGGTTTAATCCAATTGCTGCAAATCTATCAAATTTAATATTTTTAGAAATTGTATATAAAAATCGTACAGTTAATCCTAGCTTAATTTCTAGTGAAATAAGTAAAGAATACGGCAACATATATATGAATTATGATAATTTAGTTGCTAGTGCTATCGCGATGTTTAATTCTTTATTTTCTTATGGACTTGATAAATTTTATGAAAATACTAATAAATTCACTGCTGAAGCTTGTAATGGTTTAGATTATAGTTGTTTAGATTTATCCAAAGTTCATGTGAATTGTATGGAAATAGATACTAATAAAATTCAAGAATTAGAAAATCAAAAAAGAGGAAGAGAAAATGAAATAAACAATATTCAAGCTAATATTGATAAGTACACTAATAGTAGAGATGCTTTAAAAACTAAACATAATCAAGTTGCATTAGCTAAAGTTGAAAACAATTTATATGAGTTAATTCAATCTAAAGAACTAACAACAGCAAAACTTAATCAAATTAATAGTGATTTGACTATAGCTAAAAACTATCTCAATAATAACCAAACTTACTTAAGAAACGAAAGAATAATTGAAGGCATTAGAAATTCTATTTCTCATGGTAACTTTGAGGTTGAAGCTAAGACTGAAGATGAAAATACTCAAATATTTATAACATTTAAAGACATTTATGAAGGAAATCTAACATTTTCAGCACGAGTAGAATTAAAAGATTTCGCTTTATTAATTGTAAATAGTTCCCAAATAATCCATGAATATTTTGAAAATAAAAGAGGTATGACAAGATGAAAAATTTAGACGAAAATTTAATAAAAGCAATTTTAGATGGAAAAATAAAAGCAATAACATCAATATATGAAAATAAAACTCCGATAATAAATGAAGAAAGGACAATTTATTTTCCTAATGAAAAAGCAGCATGTGTAATTCAATTAAAAGAATACCATGTAATACCATTTAAGGAAATGACTGAAGAATTAGCTAAATTAGAAGGCTATAGTTTAGAAAAATGGCGTGCCAAATATTTATCTATTTTCGAAAGTATTGATCCAACTTTTGAACCAAATAAAAAAATAATTGTAGAAGTTTTTGAAGTTGTTAAAAATTTAGTTGTTGAAAGATTAGAATTAGGTAAAAATATAGCATTAGCTAATATTGATATATTTTCAACTGTTGAAAAAATTAAAGAAATTGATAGTAATATAAATAACATTATTTTTGAAGTAAATGATCAATATATTATAAAAATATGTTTAAATCATTTTTTAGAGGAAAAAATAAAAAATGAAATAGAATTCTATCAATTAAATAAAAATTCAGAAATTATTCCTAAATTATATAGATATGATATTTCTAAGTTTAAGTTTGATTACATGTATGAAATATTAGAAAAAGTACCTGGAAAATCATTATATTTTTCTTGGTTAAAAATGAATGAAGATGAAAGAGAAAAAACAATTCAAAAATTAGTTTTAGCTCTTAAAAGTATTCATCACACTGATGTTAAACCAATTAATTCTTGGTCAAGTAAAATAAAAAATGAAGTAAAAAATAAAGCTATCGAATATAAATCATTATTTAATCAAGAAGATTATTTGTTAATTTTAGAATCATTAAAACTTTATGATATTTGTTTAAGTGATAACCATTTTGCTTATATTCATAATAATTTGCAATTTAATAATATTATTTACAATAATGGTTCATTAAAATTAATCGATTTTAAGGATGCTTTAGTAGCACCAATTGATTTTGAGTTTAGAAAATTATATATTACTCAAGAAGAACCTTGGCGATATAATAATTCTTTAATTGAAAATATAGAAATTTATCAAAATATATTTAATTATGTAAAAAAGTATTATAAAGAATTAGAAAATATTAAATATCTTGATTTAAGAATGCTTATTTATACTGTTTATGAAGATATGAAATTACTTGATAAATATCAAACTAAAGAATTAATAAATAATATTATAAAAAATACCCAAAAGTTAATTAATTTAAGTAAAACGGAGATTGATAGTAATGCTAGATAATATATTTAATGAATTAATTGAGTCAGGAGCAACTCCTAGTGTAAGTTATTTAGTTAGTAAAGATGCAGAAATATTTTCTAATACCTTAGGTTATAAAACAAAGTATGGATTAGAAAACAATCGAATAGTTGAAAAAGAAGAATTAGCAGATTCTAATACTTTATATGATATAGCATCTTTAACTAAAATAGTTTGCACTAATACTATTATATTTAGAATGATCGATCAGAAAAAAATAAAATTGACTGATAATGTAAAAAAATATTTACCAGATTTTAAGTATGAAGATATTACAATATATGATCTATTAAATCATATTTCAGGATTAGTAAGTGATTTTTCAAGTAAAGATATAATTACTAAAGAAGAAGCCTTAGAAAAATTATATGCTTCAACTAGAGAAACCAAAGAATTCAATTACTCTTGTATTGGTTATATGTTTCTTGGTTTAATAATTGAAAAAGTTTATCAAAAACCATTAGATGAAGTTTTTAATATCGAAGTAAAAGTTCCTTTGGAAATGAACAATACTTGTTTTAATCCCAAGTTTAAGGATAATATAGCAGCAACAGAAGTTACCCTTAATCGTGGATTAGTTAAAGGTGTAGTTCATGACGAAAAAGCTTGTTCTTTAAATGGTGTTGCTGGTAATGCGGGTTTATTTAGTAATACTTCTGATCTTTATAATTTTGCTTCGATGATTTTAAATAAAGGAATGTTTAATGGCAAACGTTATTTAAGTGAAGAATTAATCGATATGTGGTTAACTAAACAAACTTTTAATTCTAAAAATAATACCGATCGTTCTTGTACTTGGGTTATTGGAAACAATCCTAATGTTATTCTTGGCAATACTCAAACACTATCATTTTCAGGTTTTACAGGTCCAAGCATTTCTGTTGATCTACTTAATAAGGTTATAATTATAATGTTAACTAATAGAATTCATCCATCAAGAGATAATAGAAAAAACATATTAATGCGTGCTTCAATTTCAAGAAAAATTTATAATTGTTTAAAAGTAGATATGTTACATTTAAATAAAGTTTTTTCTTCTAAAAATATTGATTTTGTTAATTTAAGTGAAAGTTTAATAAGAGAATATCTAGAAATGGTCAATGATCCTGAAATTTCTTGTTATTTAAGCCGGAATCCTAAAAATTATTCTTTTGAAGATGAAAAAAAGTGGGTGAATGATAAATTAAACACTAATGCTTTATGTTTTTCAATGATGCTAAAAGATACGAATGATTATATTGGTAATATTGAACTAATGGATGCAGATAATTCAGTAGAACTTGGAATTGTCATAACTAAAGATCAACAAGATAAGCATTTAGGTACAGAAGCAATCGAAACTATTTTGAATTATGCTTTTAACCATTTAAAATTAACTCAAGTAAACTTGAAAGTTTTTAAAAATAACTTAAGAGCTATTCATTGTTATCAAAAACTAGGTTTTGAAGTAACCAATGAATTACCAGATGAAATTTTTATGGTAAAAAAGTTAAATTAAATTATATTATAACAAGTAGGCTTTTATAAGCCTATTTTTTTTAAAAACTTTTTTATGTTATAATAACAATATAAACGTTTAGGAGGATTTATGAAAAAAATATGGCAAACACTATTTATTACATTTTTCTTAATTGGTTGTGCAGCAAAAGTTTCGGATATACCTAAAGGATATATATCTAAAAATGAATATTTTAGTAGTAATTTTCAAGATTATACTGATTATGCTAAATATGTTTATAAAGAAAATGTAGTAATCAATAATAATGAATATAAAATTATTTCAAATACTGAAATCGATGATATCAAAGAGTATTTTGTTAATTTTGAAGACATAATGATTTCACAAGAACGGGAAAAAGAATATGATTTTGACATTACTTTAATTACTGAAGGTGATTATGTTAAGATCAAAACTAAAGAAGGTAAAGAAATAGGAAATTCTAAATATTGTAAGTTTGATGATTATTCAGTATATTTTTTTGATGTTGAAACTTTAACTCTTTATTATATACATAATAATATTTAACTGAAATTCTCAGGTTCTGTCCTACAAATTTATAATTTAAAAAGTTAAGATGTTCTTGGAAAGAGGGATAAAATGAATCAAGAAAAAATAGGTGTTTTTATTGCTAAATGCCGTAAAGAGAAAAAATTAACTCAAGAACAACTAGCAGAAAAATTAGGCGTTACTGATAAATCAATAAGTAGATGGGAAAATGGGCGAACTATGCCAGATATTTCTTTATTTGAACCTTTATGTGATGCATTAAACATTTCAATTAATGAATTACTTAAAGGAGAAAGAATAGAAAATAAAAAACTATCAACTAAGTTGACAATTCAAACTTTGATTGATTATAGAAAATATGCTGATAAAAAAAATAAAAAAGTAATCTTAACTATTTTATATTTTATGAGTTTAGCACCAATGCTCTTGAACCAGTATGGTGGTCTTAGAGGTGTCCAAGAAATAAGCGGTTTAATCAATTTATTTAATCCGATTGGAGCATTATCAATTATACTATTTATTCTTGGTATTTGGATGCCTTTAAAAAATGAAAAAATAAATAAATTTCTAGGAAGCCTAGGAGTAGTTGGGATAGTTATATCTGAAATATATAGCTTTTTTACTTGGCATGTTTCTAATATAACAGGTAAAATTAATATCTATGATAGTATAAGATTAGCTTTTCCAGAGTTTTATATAGGTTTAGTAGTATCTTTAATAATGGTAATAATTTATTTCTTTATTGATAAAATAATGAATTAAAAAAGTTAAGCAAAAAGTAACATTTAACAATAAATTGAATATTATTAAGAATAAAGTTTAAGATGAAACTAAAAAAGTGTACACGAAAAAGTGTATGCTTTTTTATATTTAAATGATTATTAAAAAATAATTATAATTTTAAAAGAGAATAAAAAATAAGATATTTTGTTAAATTTAATATGAATAATTTGTATATTTTGTTAAAGTTATTAATCAGTTATTACATATGTTTATTTTAAAGAATATTAATGCTAATTTTACTATCTAAAAAGGGATAATTTGTGATATAATAAACACGATTTATTTTGCTTATAAATTGAGAAAGTTGTAGAAGTAGCTCTTAGAAGTTTATAATGTTTAAATTTTAGAAAAAAAGATAAAGATCTTCACCAAATGAAAAAATTATGGAATTTAGTAATAAAAAATGGAATAAAAAGTATTTAGAATAATTAATGTGAGGTATTAAATGATGAATAATGAACAATTAGAATTATGGAAAAATTTAAAAGAAGATAATACTCTTGAGGAAGTGCAGGAATATATAAGGAAAGTAATTGAAATAAGAGGCTTTTCAAATCAAAGTATCGAACAGGCAATGTTATTGTTAACAGAAGAAATTGGTGAACTTGCTAAAGCTATTAGAAAAGAAAAAACAACAATGTCAATTGACAATAATAAAATTAGAAATTATGATACAATTGAAAGCGAAGTTGCAGATGTTTTCATTGTATTATGTACAATTTGTAATAAACTAAATATAAATTTATTTTCTTCTTTAAAAGACAAAGAAAAAGAGAATATAGAAAGAATATGGAAAAAATAGTAGATAATTACTAAAAGAAGTGAAGGAATAGACAAATGTAAAACTTATCTGAAATTACTGAAGAATAATTTTTAAATTTAATCATCTGATAATTTATTAAAATTTAGAACAAAAAAACTATTAAATAATAGTGACAGTATATCTCATAAAGAAGAATTAGAAAAAGCTGAAAAAGAATATGAAAAATTTATGGTTATACAAGAACAAAAATATATATCTTCAACGGATGAACTTTATAATAAATATCTAAATGAAAATAAAAGTTAAAAATAATGAATACATCGATAGTACAAGGAAGTTAAATTAATGGAAAACTATATATGCAAAATTGCTACTGTTGAAGAAATGAATAAAAAATGGGATTATGAAATATTGATAGCAACAAAAAAAGAAAATTGGATTATTTGGAAAGAACAAAACATTAAGAATTATAAAAATGGTAAAATTATTCCTTATTATGGAATACTTAATGATCAAATAATATGTGAAGCCACTGCTGTATTAACTAGCGATATTGTTCAAAATAGTAATAAATTAGTAGATGATACAACTGCATACTTGACTGCTTTTAGGACTAGCAAAGAATATGTTGGAAAAGGATATTTTTCTAAATTGTATAAATTTATGGAAGAAGATTTAAAAAATAAAGGCTATACTACATTAACATTAGGTGTTGAACCTGAAAAAACCATTTATAATTAATAGAAATGGAGATAGCAAGAGCGATGATTGAAAATACATATTCTAACAATACTTTTGGAAATATAAAACCCATTGATGATTACGAAAATGAATATTGGTGTGCTCGTGAATTACAAAAGGTATTTGAATAACAAGGATTGGTGAAACTTTCAAAAAGTAATAGATAAAGCAATTTTATCAGCAACCAAAAGTGTTTCCGGCGAAGAAGATTGGGGTGTTGAGATCAACAAGCCAATAAAAACTGGTAAAGTAAAAAAATAATCAAACAAACGAACAAAAACAAAATAAAACAAGTATTAATTGGTAAGTGGGGAGTTATGAAAAAACACTATTAAATCTTTGAAAATAAAAGAAATTTTACTAAATGCTTTTTACATTTTGGGACATTTTTTAATAAATTTTAATTAAAATTGATAAGTGTATGACTTATGAAAAACTAAAGGAAAGGAGATTATTAATGGAAGATAATAAATTAATTATATATAAAAATAGTGAAGGTAATATTATAGTAGATGCTATTTATAAAGATGAAACTTTATGGTTATCACAAAAAGGTATGTCAAAAGTTTTCGAGGTTGGTGTACCAGCAATATCAAAACATTTAAAAAATATATTTGAAGAAAACGAATTAGATAAAAATTCAGTTGTTTCCAAAATGGAAATAACTGCACCTGACGGAAAAAACTATAATACTGAAGTTTATAGTCTTGATGCTATAATTGCTGTGGGTTATAGAATTAATTCTAAAAAAGCAACAGAATTTAGAATATGGGCAACAAAAATATTAAAAGAATATATGACTAAGGGATTTGTATTAAATGATGAACGTTTTATAAATGGAAATAAATATGATGCAAAATATTTTGATGAATTATTAGAACGAATCAAAACAATCAGAGTAAGTGAAAGAATGGCGTATCAAAAAATCACTGATTTATTTATTGCAACAGCAGCAGATTACAATCCTAAGTCAGAAGAAGCATATACTTTCTTTAAAATAGTTCAAAATAAGTTGCACTATGCTATAAGCGGACATACTGCTGCCGAATTAATATATAGTAGAGCAAACTCAGATAAAGAACATATGGGACTAACTAATTGGAAAAATTCTCCTGATGGTTTAATATATAAATATGATGTAGTTATTGCAAAAAATTATTTAAACGAAGAAGAAATGAATAATTTAAAAGATTTAACAAATATGTTTTTAGTATTTGCTGAAGATGAAGCAAAACAAAGACATGTTATGACAATGAAGGATTGGATAAATGCAACTGATGATTTATTAAAGTTTAGAAGAAAAGAAGTATTAAATAATAGTGGCATATCTCATAAAGAAGCCGTAGAAAAAGCAGAAAAAGAATACGAAAAATTTAGAGTTATACAAGATCAAAAATATATTTCTTCAATGGATGAATTTTATAATAGATATTTAAATGAAACAAGAATGATAGAGAATGGAAGTGATTAAAATGGATATGTACCAAAAAAGAAAAATGAGAGCAGAAAAGAAAAATAGTGTTAGTGAAAAAAGTTTACCATCAACGAGTATCAACTGGTATCCAGGTCATATGGCTAAAACTAAAAGATTGATTACAGAAAACATTGATTTAATAGATGTAGTATATGAAATAGTAGATGCACGTATTCCTAAATCTTCAAAATTACCAGATTTAGATAATTATATAGGTAATAAACCAAGAATTTTAATTATGAATAAGGCTGATTTAGCTGATAAAATAGAAACTAAAAAATGGTTGAAACATTATGAAAATGAAGGTTATAAGGTAATTGCATTAGATCTTGAACATACATTTAACATGAAACCATTACTCGAATTAACTGAAGAAGTAATGAAAGAACAAAATGAAAATAGATTGGAGAAAGGTTTACTAAAGAAAAAAACTCATGTTTTAGTTGTTGGTATACCAAATGTAGGGAAGTCAACATTAATTAATCGCTTAGTTGGTAAAAAAGCTGTTAATGTTGGAAATAAACCAGGTGTAACTAAAGAATTGAATTGGATTAGAATTAATGAAGAAATTGAGTTATTGGATAGTCCAGGAATTTTGTGGCCTAAAATTGACGTTGGTGATGTTGCTTTTAATCTAGCTACATTTACTGCAATAAAAGAAGAAGTTTTACCAATTTATGATGTCTGTGAATATGCTCTTCGCAAATTAAATGAGCTATATCCTGATATTTTAAAAGAAAGATATGGTATTGATAGTGTTAATGATGACTTTATCGAAACTTTAGAAATAATTGGCAAAAAACGCGGATGTTTGATAAAAGGTGGCGAAATTGATTATGATAAAGTAATTAATTTGATAATGCTTGATATTAAACAAGGTGTTATAAGAGGTGTTACTTTTGATCGATTATAATTCTTTAACTTTAGCTTATATTGGTGATGCTGTTTATGAATTATATATTCGTAATTATTTAGTAAGTAAGGGTATAGTTAAAGTTAATAATCTTCAACATGAAGCTATTAAGTATGTTTCGGCTGTTGCTCAAAGACAAAAGTTAGAATATTTAATAAGCATCAATAGTTTAACTAAAGAAGAATTAGATATTTGTTATCGAGCTAGAAATCATAAAGGAACGAGACATCCTAAAAATACAGATATAATAACTTATAAATATGCAACGGCATTTGAAGCAATTATTGGCTATTTATATGTAAATAAACAATATGATCGTTTAGATAAAATATTAGAATTAATAGTAAAGGAACAATAAAAATGTTAGTATATGGAAGAAACGTAGCAAAAGAAATGCTATTAAATGAAAAAAAAGTAAATAAAATATATTTACAAGAAAATTTTAACGATAAAGAGATAATTTCTTTAATAAAAAAACGTGAAATTGTAGTTGAAAATTTACCAAAATTTGAAATGAATAAAAAGACAAATGGTAATCATCAAGGTATAATATTAGATATTGAAGATTTCAAATATAAAGAATTGCAATCAGTTTTTAATTTAGAAACCGCTTTGTTAGTTATTTTAGATCATCTAGAAGATCCTCATAATCTTGGAGCTATTATTAGAACGTGTGAAGCAGCTAAAGTTGATGCTATTATTATTCCAACAGATCGTAGTGTTAATGTAAATTCGACTGTTGTTCATACTAGTGCTGGAACAACTAGGAATGTTAACATTATTCAAGTTGCGAATATAGCTAATACTATTCGTGAATTAAAAAAATATAATTATTGGGTAGTTGGTACTGATATGAATGGTGTTGATTATCATGATATTGATTATAAAGGCAAAACAGCAATAGTTATTGGTAATGAAGGAACAGGAATTTCTGATGTAGTTATTAAAAATTGTGATTTTATCGCTTCGATTCCTATGTATGGAACTGTTAATAGTTTAAATGCATCGGTAGCTGCTGGAATTGTTATATTTGAAGCTATAAATCAAAGAAAGTAGTGATTGTTATGCATCGCGATTATGAAGACAATGAATTGTTATTCTATATAAGTGAAAATAATGAAGAAGCGTCTAACATAATGTTTGATAAATACACACCCCTAATAAATTCTATTGCTAATGATTTAATAAAATATGCAAAGAATAGTGGGTTAGAATTAAATGATTTAGTTCAAGAGGGAATGATTGGTCTTGATTCAGCAATAAAAACATATAGTGATAATAAAGATAGTTCTTTTTATACGTATGCTAAACATTGTATAAAAAGAAGAATTATAAGTCTTGTTATAGGTTCAAATAGGCAAAAACATCGCTTATTAAATGAATCTGTGTCCTTAAATGCGTCTTATGATGAAGACTTAGAACTTGAAGATCACTTAGGAGATAATAGTTATAATCCCGAAGTTTGTTTGTTTGATCAGGAAAGAATTGATGATATAACTAATGAATTTAGAAAAGAATTGACTAATTTAGAAGAAGAAGTATTTGTGATGCGTATTAATGGCTTTAATTATAAAGAAATAGCTGAATTACTTGAAAAAGATCCTAAAGCTATTGATAATGCTCTTCAAAGAATTAAGTCAAAATTAAAGAAATATTTGGAAAAAAGCGTTTAACTTGACAAAATGCTTTTTTATGCTATAATATGTGGCGTTTAGTGGGGTAATAGATAGACGTAGCCACAATTTACAATTTGACAAAATTTAAAAAAATGCTATAATATGCGGCAATTAAGGGGGAAAAGAATATGGAAGAAAGAAATGGATTTAGTATAATTGGGTTTATTGCTCAAGTTTTAATTATTTTATTAGTTATTTTTATTCTTATGTGGTTGTTTCCAACAAAGAATTATTTAAACAATAATATTAAAAATGAAACAAACACTGATTTATCAAGTGAAATATTATTTAATCAAAATTTGCTTAGTATGAAAGATGCTGCTAGAGAATACTATACAGTATCAAGAATGCCATCTAAAGACGGAGATTCTAAAATGATGACTTTAGGTGAAATGATTGAAAAGCAAATGGTAGTTTCTTTAATTGGTAGTGATGGTACTAAATGTAGTACTGAAGCTTCATATGTTAAAGTAACAAAAGTAGATAAAGAATATGAAATGATTATTTCATTAACTTGTTCAGGTGTAACTAAAACAATTAAAACAACTGTAGGTTGTTATAATTATTGTGGTAGTGGTTTATGTGAAAAAGATAACACTCCTACAACAACTGAATACACAATTTATGAATACAAAAAAATTAAAGCTGCAACTGAAGGTTGGACTAACTGGTCAAGTTGGAGTAAAACTAAAGTAACAGCAACTAGTACAAGACAAGTAGAAACTAAGACTGAAAAAGTTCAAGATGGTACTACTACTTCTTATATTAATGCTGATGTAACAGTAACTAAAAAATGTGAAACTGGTTATACATTAGTTGGAGAAAAATGTGTATCAACTAAAAATGAAACTGATACTAAACCTGCTAAAGTAAGTTACAATTATAATTGTAATGCCTACCCTGATTATACTTTAGAAGGAACTAAATGTGTTAAGAAAACATATAGTTATGTTGGATATGATAAAACATATGGTTGTGAAGATAGTTCTTATACATATAATAGTAGTAATACTTGTACAAAAACTTCATGGAAAGATGCTACTCCTCATGTAAAGGTTTCATTCACTTGTGAAGATGGGCCTTGTAAAACAGTTTCTAAAATTGATTACTATTATTGTTCAACAGATGGTTACAAATTAAGTGGTAAAAAATGTTATAAAACAACAACTGGTACTGTAGTAGTTAAGAGTCAAACTTGTCCAAGTGGATATACTGCAAGTGGAATTAATGAAGTTGGTAAGGAATGTGTAAAAACTTCAACTTCAACAAAAGCAGCAACAGCTGTTTCAAACAAATATTGCGAAGATAAAAGTTATACATTATTTGGAGATAGTTGTATTAAAGCAACTTCATCTACTGTTTATGGTAAAGTAATTGAAGAAAAAAATTATTCATGTAAAACAGGTACTTTAAATGGTACTAAATGTGCAATTACTGAACCAAAATATATTGATGTAACATATTATCGTTATCGTGATTATCATAAAACAGAAGCTGAAACTTTAATTAAATGGAGTAAATCAAGTAATGATCAAACATTAATTAAGCAAGGATATAAATATACTGGAGTTTCTAAAACTGTAAGTTCTAGTTCTAAATAAAAAGGGGGATTAATTATTATGAAAAATTTAAAAATATTAAACAATAAAAAATTAGGTGCACTTTTATTAGCAGGATTTATGTTAGTTGGTGCTCCAAAAGTTGCTAAAGCTGATACAGCAACTGCTAATAAGGTTTTAGATGATAATCAAATTATTTATCAACAAGCTGATAGTGTAGCAACTAATTTAGTTGTTAATGCCCAAGATGTATTAATGACTGTTTCTAAAGATGGTGTAATTCCAGAAGAATATAAAGATACAATAATGGAACCAACATTAGTTTTAGGTGACGTAAATCAAATGCGTGAAAACATTTTAAATTATAATGTTATTCAATTATTTGAAAATCCTGAAAATTTCAATTATTTATCAATGGGAATTTATATGGATAATGAACAAGAAAAACAAATTTTAGATGGTGTTGCTAGCTTAGTTGACACTTTTGCTAAAACAAAATCTGAAGAAACTTTACAAAAACTTTTAGGAGTATTTGTAGGTCGTGATCAAGAATTATCAACTAATTTATTAAGCGTTGGTGGTAAACAAGTATTGGCTAACGATATTTATTTTATCCAAGCTTTAGTTGAAGTTTATGATATGGAAGACTATAAAGAATCAATAAATGCTATAGCTAGTAGTTATGGTGAAAATGCTGACATTATTACTTATATAAATGCCATTGCTAATAAGAAATGTCGCTAATTAATATTAATAACATAATATCTAGCAAACTTTGACATTGAAGCATCAATTAAATTTCTTGAAGAAAATAATACTGTTTGCTAGTTTATCATTAATTGATTATATGACAGTAGTCGGTAATGTTCATGAAAATTTGTTTGACTTATGCTGTAATGGTTTAACTTTAGTGTCAGATATTGATGATTTTATACTTGCTAGGTATTGAATTTTATAAATAATTAATTGCAGTAATGGTATACTTGGTAGTTAAAAATATATAAATGATGTTTTTAATTACTAAAATTGATTTTTGAAAATAAAAACTGGAAAACAATAGTATTCTAATAAGCTCTTGAAATGAATTAATTTTAGTGGTTGATGATATTAACTATTGTAATAGAAATTAAAGCAAAATAAAAAGAATTATTATCTGCAACTTACAAATTATAGTTCTCTAATATTTAATATTTATTCTTGATTTGACAAAATAAAAATTTGTGCTATAATACGTGGCAATTAAGGGGGAAGAAAGTATGGAATTTAAAAAAGTAGAATACAAATTTAATACAGCTGGAAATACAATTAATTTAGTTGAAGGAGATAATTTAAAAAATTTAACATCTAATTTAACAAATGGCACAACAATATCAGATTCATCAACACAACCGGTTATTAAGTTAACTTATGCTCATAATGGAGTAGAAAAAGTTGCTTACTTACCATTTTTAGACAGTACTGGCAAAGTAAGAAAAATTATTAAAACATTAATAAATAAAACAGTACAAACTGAAGAAATGGATTATGAAGTTTATAAAGCTCAAGAAAAAGCTCACTTAAAAGGTGATTTAAAAATTGCTAAGATTAACTATAAACGTGATAAGACTGATGCTAATAAAAAGTTAGTTAAAGTCGCAAAAGAAGCATTAAAAGTTTCTAAAAAAGAACGTGCAGTAGATTATAAATCAAAAGTTGAAGTATTAACTAACAATTTAAAGAATGAAGTTCGTTCATTTAATTCTAAAACAACTCATACTAACGAAGAATCTAAAAGAGCATTTGATGCTTTAGTTCAAATTCAAAAAAACGAAGGATTAAATATAACAAATGATACTCCAAAAGTTACAAAAATTAAAGTTTTTAATGGAGTTAAAAAAGTTGCGAAAGCACCATTTGTGTTTGTTAAAAATCATAAAAAAGGTGTTATAGCTGTAGCTGTGGCTGGAGTTATTGGTTTTACAGCTAATCATATTTTGAATTCAAAGAATAAAAATGGTAATAATATAGCCAATAGTACACGTCAAGAGCAAATGACAGACAATAATGACTATAATTACAATGACAATACTAATAACGATTATAATTACAACGACAATAATAACACATTTACAAATGATGATTCATATTATTATGAACAAAATAATAATGGAAGTAATAATTATCAAGAACAAGATAATGTGGTTGTAAATTATGATGCATATCGTAATTATGAACAAGCATTAGCAAAATATGGTTATACATATAATGATATTGTTGAAGGATATACATTTATTCTTAATGCAAGTAATCCTAATTATGCTGGTTTAAGTATTGACCAAATTTCTAATTATATTAATGCTGGTGATTGTTTATTAGAAGAAAAATGTTTAAGAAATGACTATGATTGTTCAAATGCAGCTATTAATGCTATTAATAAGGGTGTTGAAGCATCAACTAAGTTCCTTGAAGAAAATAATGCTTTCAGCGGTGGAACATTAATTGATTATATGACAGTAGGTCGTAAGACCCATGATAATTTATTCAACTCATATAAAAATGGTATTGTTTTAGCCGAAGATGTTGACAACTTTAGAAATATAGTATATTTACCTGGACTTGGGATTTATGAACAATTAATTACTAATGGTGCACTTGGCAATCAAAAAACATATAAATAAGATAGCAAAAACTATCTTATTTTTGTATAATAATATTGGTGAAATTATGGATGGAATATTAGTTGTAGATAAAGAGGAAAATTATACCAGTCGTGATGTTGTGAATATTATTAGTAAAAAGTTACAAACTAAGAAAGTAGGACATACTGGTACTTTAGATCCTATGGCCACAGGTGTACTTGTTGTTTTAATAGGTAAATATACTACTTTAGTTGAAAATATAACAGCATATGAAAAAACATATCAAGCAACAATAGAATTAGGACTTCTTACGGATACTTTAGATCGTACAGGAAATGTTTTAAAAAATGAGAATGTATATTTTAAAGAAGATAAAATTAAAGAAGTTTTAAATTCGATGTTAGGTTATTATGAGCAAGAAGTTCCTATATATTCTGCAGTTAAAGTGAATGGTAAAAAATTGTATGAATATGCGAGAAATGGTGAAAGTGTTACTTTACCAAAGAGAATGGTAAAAGTTTCCCAAATTGCATTATCTAGTAAAATAACATATAAAAACAATCATGTTATATTTGATATAATTACGACGGTTTCTAAAGGAACATATATCAGGGCTTTAATAAATGATATAGCTAAAAAATTGAATACATATGGAACAATGAATAGTTTAAGAAGGATCAAACAAGGAGTCTTTGATATAAAAGATGCTTATAAATTAGAAGATATTTTGGAAGATAATTATGAATTTTATCCGCTGGAGAAATGTTTTAATACATATACAGTCGATGTCGATGATGATTTATATTTTAAAATAAAAAATGGTAGATCTTTACCTAATATTTATGGTCAATCAGAAGTTTTGTTTAAATATAATAATAAAATAATTGCTTTATATAAAGACGAAAATAACACATTAAAAATGTGGAAATATTTAATTTAGGCTTGCAAAATAAATAATTTCATGTATAATTAATGTAGTACTTATGCGTGGAGAAAAGAATCCTTGACTTTTTTCTAGGAATAAGCGAATTATTAAGAGAGGAGAAAATAAAATGGCTTTAACAAAAGAAAGAAAATCTGAAATCGTTAGAGAATACGCACGTAATAATAAAGATACAGGTTCAACTGAAATTCAAGTAGCAATTTTAACTGAAGAAATTAACCAATTAACTGCTCATTTGAAAGAACATACTCATGATTATCATTCACGTCGTGGACTTTTAAAGAAAGTAGGACAACGTCGTAGTTTACTTGATTATTTATTAAAAGAAGATGTTAAAAGATATCGTGAATTAATCAAGAAATTAGGATTAAGAAAATAATTTATATAGGTAAGCACTCTTTTTTGAGTGCTTTTTTAGAGATTTGGAGGAGTTATGAAAAGTACATTTCATTATAATTTTAGAGGAAGAGAAATTATAGTAGAAACTGGTGAACTTGCTAAACAAGCTCATGGTTCTGTTTTAGTACGTTATGGTGATACAGTCGTTTTAACAACAGCTGTTGTTTCTAAAACTGCTAATATTTTATCTGATTTCTTTCCACTTATGGTTTTATATCAAGAAAAACTATATTCTGTTGGTAAAATACCGGGGGGATTTATTAAAAGAGAAGGCCGTCCTACTGATGCCGCAACATTAGCAGCTCGTATGATTGATCGTCCAATGCGTCCATTATTTCCAGAAAACTTTAGAAATGAAGTTCAAGTAGTTAATACAATTTTATCAGTTGATACTGATAATTCACCTGAATTGACTGCTATGCTTGGTTCTTCACTTGCTACTTCAATTAGTAAAATTCCATTTGATGGTCCAATTGCTGGAGTAAAAGTTGGTCGTGTTAATGGTAAATTTATTATTAATCCAACACCAGCAGAATTAGAAGAATCAGATATTGATTTAACAGTAGCTGGTACTAAAAATGCTATTAACATGGTAGAAGCTGGTTCTAAAGAAGTATCTGAAGAAGACATGTTAGAAGCTTTAATGTTTGGTCATGAAGCTGTAAAAGAACTTTGTGAATTTGAAGAAACAATTATTGCTGCAGTTGGTGTTCCTAAAATGGAATATGAACATTTAGAAATTGAAGAAAGTCTACGTAATGAGATATATGATCTTGCAAGTGTTAAATTAGATGCTGCTATGCGCATTAAAGAAAAATTAGAAAAATATGCAGCTATAGATCAAGTTAAAGAAGACGTTGTTAATAAATATACTTTAGAAAATGCTTCATTAAGCAAAGAAGAGCTAGAAGTTTTATTAACTAAAGTTAAATTAGTTTTAGAATCAATCGAATATGAAATCTTTAGAAAAATTGTTGTTAATGAAAAAACACGTGCAGATGGTCGTAAAATGAACGAAATTAGACCACTTAGTGCCGCTGTTGATCTTTTGCCACGTACTCATGGATCAGCTCTATTTACAAGAGGTGAAACTCAAGCATTAGCAGTAACAACATTAGGTGGCTTACATGAACATCAAATATTAGATGGTTTAAGTTTAGAAGCTGAAAAACGTTTTATGTTACATTATAATTTCCCAGCTTTCTCAGTTGGAGAAACAGGACGTTATGGCAGCCCAGGACGTCGTGAAATTGGCCACGGTGCTTTAGGTGAAAGAGCTTTAGCTCAAGTAATGCCAAGTGAAGAAGAATTCCCTTATACTGTTCGTGTTGTATCCGAAATATTAGAATCTAATGGTTCGTCAAGTCAAGCAACAATTTGTGCAGGTTGTATGAGTTTAATGGCAGCTGGTGTTCCAATTAAAGCTCCTGTTGCTGGTATTGCGATGGGCTTAATAACAGCAGCTGATGGCAAGGATTATACTATTTTAACGGACATCCAAGGTATGGAAGATCACTTAGGTGATATGGATTTCAAAGTAGGTGGAACACGAAAAGGAATTTGTTCTTTACAAATGGATATTAAAATAAAAGGTATAACTAAAGAAATTTTAAAACAAGCTTTAGCTCAAGCTAAAGAAGCTCGTATGGAAATCTTAGATGTAATGGAAGCAACTATTAAAGAACCACGTAAAGAAGTAAGTGAATATGCACCTAAAACTATGATATTTACAATTAATCCTAATAAGATTAAAGAAGTAATCGGTAAGGGCGGCGAAATGATTACTAAGATTATATGTGAAGCTTCTAATGTTGCAACAGTAAATGATATGAATGCTGTAAAAGTAGAATTAGAAGATGATGGTCGCGTAATTATTTATCATACTAATAAAGACATTATAAATAAAACAGCAGAAATGATTCAAACAATTGCTCGTGAAGTTGAAGAAGGAAAAATATATTCTGGAAAAGTAGTAAAAGTTGAAGATTTTGGTTGTTTTGTTGAATTATGGCCAGGTTGTGAAGGCTTAGTACATGTATCACAACTAGCAACTGAAAGAGTTGAAAAACCAAGTGATGTTGTTAAGGTAGGCGATGAAATAATTGTAAAAGCAATGGGTTATGATAAAAAAGGACGTTTAAATTTATCACGAAAAGAAGTTTTTAAAGAAAATAAACCAAAAGACAATGAAAAAGAAAGCGATTAAAGCTTTCTTTTTTGAATACGCGGATATTCAATTATATATTGACATAAAATAAAAAAATTATGCAATAAAAATAATGAGCTATTGAATATCTTACCAATATGTGCTAGTATATTTATAGTGAGGTAATAAGATGAAAAGAATAAAAAAGATGTTATTGATTGTGCCAATAATATTTTTAACTAATATAAAGGCTGCTCCTTTAAATTCTTCTTTTGATGATGATAACTTCTACAATTGTATTGTTGTTAAACTTAATACAGATGGTTTCAATGGCGTGAATGACCGAATTAGTGAAAGTTATAAAGTTACAAGTGAAGAATTATTATCAATAAAAAAATTAGAATGTAATAATCAAGGAATTAATAGTGTAAAAGGTTTATCAGAAATTAAAAATATTGAAACTCTAAATTTGAGTGATAATAATATCACGACAATTGATTTAAAAAGTAATAGTAAATTACTTGACCTATTAATTTCTAATAACAAGTTATCCAGTATTGATATATCAAAAAACGCAACTATTACTAATTTGTATGTGAATGGTAATAGTTTAACTAACATAGATTTAACTAACAACAAAGAATTATTAGTAGTAAATTTAAACAATAATCGTTTGACATCTTTAGACTTATCAAACAATTCTAAATTAATTGATTTAAAGGCTAGTCAAAGTGCTTTTCAAAATATATCAAAGGTAGTTTTTAAAGGTCAATCAAAAGACTTTAGCACAGTAATTTCCTGGCCTAAAGAATTAAATGAAACAATGAAGAAATGGCAAAACCCTATGTGGCTTACAAAAAATGCTAATTTAGCAACTGTAAGTCAAAAAGGAACAGTAATTGCTACAAATGAAGGAAGAGTAAATATTGAATCTACAGTGGATGGGGTTTATTCTATTGTTTTTGACACATCTATAGCTGGTATTAAAAGTGATAAATATAATATTGATGACACTAATGAAAAAATTGATTTAAATGATAAAAGCATTGCTACGATTTTAAAAAATATTACAGTAACAAATTGCAGTTTAATGATTTATAATCTAAATAATAAATATGTCCAAAGTGGTGATATTCAAAACAATTACAAATTAAAAGTTCTTAATGGTAGTGAAGTTTTAAAAACATATACTTTAAATTATGTTGCTGAAGTGGCAAATAATGATTTAGAAAGCTTAGAAATTAAGAATTATACAATTGATTTTGAAGCTAGTAAAACATCATATACGATAATTGTAGAAAACGATATAGAAGCAGTAGAAGTTTTAGCTAAAGCGACTGTGGCAGGTGCTAAAGTCGAAATAAAAGGCAATGAAAAGTTAGAAGTTGGTAGTAATACAGTTACAATTACGGTTACAGGTAGTGATAAAACAACTAAAACATATACAGTAAATGTAATTAGAAAATCTAAAGAAGGCGAAACTGAAGTTTCTAAAACCATAATATATTTAGAAGAATTAACAGTTGATAATTATCAATTAAACTTTGATAAAAATATTACAACATATAAATTAAAAATAGCCGATGACTTAAAGAAGTTAGTTATTAAAGCAAAAGCTAATGATGATCAAGCAACTATTGAAGTTATAGGCAATAGTGATTTACATAATGGTAGTGAAGTAAAGGTTAAAGTTACAGCTTTGGATGGTACAAGTGAAACATATACCATAGTAATTGAAAAAAATAAGGCTGATATTTCTAATATAATAGTTATTGCATTAGAACTTTTAGCTTTAGGATTACTTATTGTATTATGTATTATTTTAATTAATAAACATAATAGAAAAAAGAAAAAAGAAAAAAATACTAGTAAAAAAGAAACTAAAAATAAAGAAGTTAAACAAGAAGTAGCAAAAGAAGAAAATAAGTCTAGTGCAAAAAAAGTCGATTTAACAGTAAGTGACACTAAGGTTTATGTTCACCATAAAGATCGTACAAAAGATGAATCATATTTAGAAAAAACAATTCGCTTTAGAAGAGTTTGCCCACATTGTGGAACAGTTAATGTTTTAACTAATGAAAATTGCTATTTATGTGGTGAAAAATTAGATGATATAAAATAAGATAAGATCAATTTCTTATCTTTTTTGGTTATAATTACCAATTATAATATTTGAATTCAAAGCAACAATAATAGTAAGGAAGTGATAATTTTGAAAAAAATTTTATGTTCTTTAATAGCCTTATTTGCCTTTAATCCCATGATTTTGGCTTATTCAAACTATATCTATGCCGGCGGGGAATCAATTGGTATTAATTTGGAAAGTAATTCTATTTTAATAATGGGAACATATAGTATAAATGGAACTAATAATGGTAAAGAAGCTGGTTTAAGAGTTGGGGATAAAATTGTTGCAATTGATGGGGAAGAAGTAGTTAATATCAGTGATTTAACTAAAAAAATACAAAACAAAACCAATGTATCAGTAGAATTTAAAAGAAAAAATGAAGTTTTAAAAACAAACTTAAAAATAGGTTATGAAGATGGAATATATAAAACAGGATTATACGTTAAAGATAGCATTATGGGAATTGGAACACTTACATATATTGATCCTGGAACTAATATATTTGGTTGTTTAGGTCATGAAATAACTGAAAAAACAACACGTTCTCTTTTTGAAGCGAGTGCAGGTAATATTTTTAAATCTAAAGTAACCGGGATTGTAAAAAGTAAAAGTGGTGCACCTGGTGAAAAAGTTGCAAATTTTGATCAAGAAGTAACATATGGTAATATCAAGGAAAATACTAAAAAAGGTGTTTTTGGTCAATATACTAAAGATGTACTTGCTAAAAAAATGTACCGTGTAAGTGATGATGTAAAAACTGGTGAAGCAAGTATTTTAACAGTTTTGAATAATGAAAAAGTTGAAAAATTTTCAATTGAAATCTTAAAAGTTGATAAGAAAAATGAAACTAAAAATATTTTATTTAAAATAACTGATTCACGTCTTTTAAGCAAAACTAATGGTATTGTTCAAGGAATGAGTGGTTCTCCAATTATTCAAGGTGATAATATTGTTGGAGCTGTAACACACGTAGTTATTGATAAACCAGATCATGGTTATGGTATTTTTATAACTACAATGTTAAAAGAAGGCGAAAATTAATGACATGAAAACTGACAATGTCAGTTTTTTATGTATTTATTTTTTTTATTATGATTATCTAAGTTTTGTCAAATTACAAAATTTGTGATATTATAATCACAACAAAAAGAACTGAGTTTCCTCAA
>CAKPHY010000005.1 GCA_934162285.1 uncultured Bacilli bacterium | reverse complement strand
ATTTTATAAAAATATTGAAAAATATCATAAAAATTTTGTTCATAAGAAAACCTCTAGAAAAAATCTAGGGGTTTGTCTACACTCTGAGAAAGCATAATGCTTTCTTTTAATTTAGTAAACTTAACGTAAAAATTCTTGCTCGTGCTTTTTCTTGACTTATGAGCTATTTACATTTACAATAATATTGTGTGGAGTTAACCACAATATTTCGTGTTTACATAAATTTAAAGTGATTAGGAGGGATAATTTATGGATAATAATACTTCCTTGTTACTTGGTTTGGTTGGTCTTTTCGTCGGCGCAATTGCCGTCATTGTTTTTAATTATTTTAGAAACTCAAGAATGGCTAAAAAAGCTGAGTCATTACTTGATAAAGCTCAAAAAGATGCTGATAAACTTAAAAGAGATTATATAGCAGAAGCTAAAGAAGAAGCTTATAAATTGAAATTAGAAGCGGAAAAGGATATAAAGGAGAGAAAAAACGAAGTTAAAGAAGCAGAAGATCGTTTATTAGTTCGCGAAAATAATATTGATCGTCGTGATCAAACTATCCAAAACCGTGAAAATCAATTAGAACAAAAAGAACAAAATTTAATTGAAAAACAAAACGAAATACAAGCTGAGCAAGTAAAAATTGAGGGGATTAAAAAAGAACAAGTAGATTTACTTGAAAAAATTGCGGGATTTACTAAAAATCAAGCACGTGATATGGTTATGAAAAAAGTTGAAGATATGATGAACTTAGAAATTGTAAACTACATTCATGAACGTGAAACAGAAGCTAAACTAGAAGCTGATAAAAAATCAAAAGAATTATTAGTTGGTGCTATGCAAAAATATGCTAGTGAGGTTGCCAATGAACAAACAATTACTGTTGTTAACTTGCCTAATGATGAAATGAAAGGTCGTATAATTGGTCGTGAAGGACGAAATATTCGTACTTTAGAATCTGTTACTGGTGTCGATTTAATTATTGATGATACCCCAGAAGCTATTGTACTTTCATCATTTGACCCATATCGTCGTGAAGTTGCTCGTATTACTATTGAAAGTTTAATTAAAGATGGAAGAATTCATCCAACACGAATTGAAGAATTATATGATAAAACCGTAAAAGATATGAAAGTTAAGATACGTGATCTTGGAGAAACAGCTTTATTTGAACTAGGAATTACTAAAGTTGATTCTGATTTAGTAGAAATTTTAGGTAAATTATATTTTAGAACTAGTTATGGTCAAAATGCTTTACAACATTCAATTGAAGTGGCTAATTTGTCAGGTTTAATCGCTGGTGAATTAGGTGAGAATGTTATGCTTGCTAAACGAGCAGGATTATTTCATGATATAGGTAAAGCTGTTGATCATGAAGTTGAAGGTTCTCATGTAGAAATAGGTGCCGAGCTTGCTAGAAAGTATAAAGAAAGCAAAGAAGTTATCAATGCTATCGAATCTCATCATGGTGATGTTGAAGCTACAAGTGTTATTTCAACAATAGTTGCGATTGCTGATGCTTTATCAGCATCACGACCAGGTGCGAGAAATGATTCTTTAGAAAATTATGTTAAACGTTTACAAGACTTAGAAAAAATAGCTACTAATATTGAAGGCGTTGATAAAACTTATGCTGTTCAAGCTGGCCGTGAAATAAGAGTTATTGTAAAACCTGAAGTAATAGATGACTTAGGTAGTTTCAAAGTTGCTCGTGAAATTAAAGAAAAAATTGAAGAGCAATTACAATATCCAGGAACAATAAAAGTAACTGTTATAAGAGAAACTAGAGCAACAGAAGAAGCAAAATAAAATGCTTCTTTTTTATTGAAAAAAATTCTTAAAACCTTTATAATTAAAATGGTGAGAATATGAATAAAAAGGGATTTACGCTTGTTGAAATGATTGGTGTATTAATTATCATGGGGATTCTTGCTTCAATTGTAACTGTTCAATTTAGCCAAATAATTAAAGAAAATCGCAAAAAACTAAACGAAGAACAAAAATCGCGCATCGTTGAAACAGCTAAAAATATAACTCTTAATAATAAATCGTGTTTAACTAAAGCATCTAATGAAGAAAAAGGAGTAAAAATAACTTTAGATCAAATGAAAAAATTTGGTTATATTTCTAATAAAGATCTTAAAAATCTTGAAGATAATACCATTTTGAATAGTTGTGTAGTTGTTAAATGGGACGATTCTTATTCAAAATTTTTATACGAATATAACGATACTTGTCCCGAAGTTGAATCTTGTATAATTGGTTCAGAATCAGAAAAAGTCGTTGTAAGTAGTTTTAAACTAAAAGATAGCAATAATAAAGTTAATTTTACTAATAAAAGTTCTGTTAAATATTATTTAAACTACACTTCATCAATTAATGCTGAATATTGTGTAACACTTGGTAATGAAGCTAGTTGTACTTGGCAAAAACTAAGTATGACTAAAAATAGTGCTGAAGGAAATATTAATCTTGTAAGTGGTGTAAATATTGCTCACTTATTTATCAGAAATGCTAATCGTAATATTATTGCTACAATTAATGATACCATTAATTATGATATTGAAGCACCATCATGTAATTGGTTATCACCAACAAAAACGGCTTTAAATAATAATTCAATAGCAGAAATAACTTTAAATTGTAGTGATGTTTCAGGAATAAGCAATTTAGAATTATCAGCAAACCAAATTAAAATTTCTAATAATTTGATATCTTTAAGTGATGCCATTGTAACTGAAAATGGCAATAACAAACAATTTAAATTTGTAATTACAGGATTAGATGGTAATGGTGATGTTTATTTAGAAATAGACTCATTTATTACAGATAACTCTGGTAATATGTTAAATTCACCAGTAAGAAGTAGTACGATTAAAATAGATAATATAAAGCCAACAGGAACAGTAACTTTATCTGGTGATATTAAAGACAATCTTTATACTAATAATAGCCATGTTACTCTAAAAGTTAAGGTTGATACTGATACAGGATCTCCTGTTGAATCTGTTTGTATAAGTAACATTGAAAATAATTGTACCAACTATAGAAAATTACAAGAAACATACGATTGGGTATTATCTAGTGGTGATGGCGATAAAAATGTCTATGTTACTTTTAAAGATATGGCAGGTAATACCAATCAAGTAACAGCTTCAATAAAACTTGACCAAATTAAACCATATTGTTTAGTTAAACCAGTCATTAATAAACAAGCTTTAAATAAAGATAGTTATGTTGATTATACAATTAATTGTGCTGATGCAATGGCGATTGGTGAATATCATATAACGACATCTGACTTGGCTCTTACAAGTGACTTGGCAACTGCTGAAGTTATTGAAGATACTGGTAATGGTGCTGTTATTCGAATTAAAGCTCAAGCTGGAGACGGTAAGGTAACAGTTTATTTAAATCCTAATGTTATAAGTGATAAAGCTGGTAACTATAATGATCGTATAACAATTGCTGATAGTTTAATAATTGATAATACACCACCAATTAATAATTCAATAACAATTAACTATCGAGCTAATATAACTGAGAGAAATATCATTGTTGTATCTTTATCATCGGATTTAGATCGAGGTTATTATTGTTTATCCTTGGAAGAATCATCTACTAATTGTAATTGGATTGATTACTCACGTTTAACAAGTTATACTTTACCAAATAAAAAAGGTAATTATACAGTGTATGCTTATTTTAAAGATTTAGCTGGAAATATTTCAGTTTCAGGAGTGTCAGATACAATTAATTATGATCCTGATGCTATTACATGTTATATAACTGTTAATAATGATCAATTATTAATTAATTCTCAGTTTAAATCATTAAATAGTTTACCTTATTCTTGGGATGGAGAAAATTGGTCTTTGAATAACCAAACTCAAATAACAACTTCTAATTTCTATAGAGCTTACATTAAAGATATTAATAATAATATAAATTATTGTGAATATAGTAAAGCTTCATAACAAGGTCTTTGACCTTGTTTTTCATAAAAAAATAAGCATAAGCTTATTTAAAGAATTTGATAATTAGCACCATTAAATCCTGTATTTATTGATTGATTCAAATTAGCCTCAATTATTGATAATCTTTTTTCAATATTATCAAGTCTTTGATCTATACTTTGATTATAATTAGTATAATTGTTGTTATAATTCATTGGCATTACAGGGGCAACAGGCATTATTGGTTGCTGATACATTTGTCCCATCATCATATTTCCTCCACAATTACGATCCTTTTTCATATGCACACTCCTTTTTATATTTCACTCTAATTATATGCAATTAAATAATTTTGGTGTATAATTATAAACGGTGATGAAAATGCGCTTAAAAAATGTTAAAGGTGCTAAAGAAAGAATTAATAAATCTAAATATATAATTATTGAACCAATTAATTTAGATTTACAAAAATTATTTGGAAATAATAATGATATTCAATTAGAAATTGGTACAGGAAAAGGTGATTTTCTAATTGAAATGGCTAGAAGAAATCCTAATATTAATTTTTTAGGAATTGAAAAATATGATAGTGTGTTAGTAAGAGCAATTGAAAAAATTGATGAGTTAGAATTATCAAATATATATTTTATAAGAGAAGACGCTATGGAAATTGATAAAATATTAAATAAAAATATTTCCAAAATATATTTGAATTTCTCTGATCCATGGCCTAAAGAAAGACATGCTAAAAGACGTTTAACAAGCCCAGTATTTTTAAAAAAATATGATCATATTTTTAAAATGGGCAAGGAAATTCAAATGAAAACAGATAATCGCAAATTATTTGAATATTCTTTAAGGAGTTTAGTTGATTATGGTTATAAAATTAAGGAATTGAGCTTAAATTTATATGAAGATGATCATGAAGATAATGTTGCTACTGAATATGAGACTAAGTTTGTAAAAATGGGTAAAATTATTTATAGAGCCTTATTTTCTTGTGATTAGACAACAACTTTACTGTAAAGTTTTAAAAAATTTTGTAAAATACCATTTTTTTGGTATACTTATATTAAGTGTGGTGAATTATGAAAAAAGTACTAATGATGTTATTAATTTTAACATTTTTAACAGGATGTACTGTCGTAAGAATAGATACAAAAAGTATAGATAATATAGTTGGCGTTGTTCTATCAAAAGATAATACTTTAGCTAACATTAATGGTAAAGGGTATAAATATTATTTACCTAGAGGTGTTGTTAATATTGATAGTAGTGACTTTAATGAAAAATTGTATTGCAATGGCGACTATTATTATTTATATCTAGATGTTATTAGTTATTATTATAAAAAAGATTTTGAATATACTGAGAAAAAAGATGTTTATTATTCTAAATTTATAAACCAAAATAATAAAAAAGGTTATTTAGAAATAACTAAAATGGATGATAAATATTATTTAATTGAATTTATGTATAATTATGCTAAAATTGAAGCATTGGTTACTAAAGAAAATATAAATGAAGTAGTTTTAAACTCTTCATACATATTATCGACGATAAAATACAATGATAATGTGATAAAATTAATATTAGATGAAGACTATTTCGTGAATAAAGAAGAAAGATATGATATATTTAAGTCAACAAGTACTTCAAATAGTTTTGAACTTGAGTATAATGAGATCATAGATGACGAGGAGTGATAAAATGGGCTTATTAGATAAACTAAAAAATATGTTTACTGAAGAAGAAGTCGAAGAAAATGAACCAATAAAAAAAGAAGTTTTTCAAGTTGAAATACCAGCTCCAAAGATAGAAGAAAAAGAAGATATTGAAGAAGAATTAAAAAAAGAACCAATAAAAAAAGAAGAACCTACTAAACGTGAAGAAAAGTTTGTTTTTCCTGTTTACTTTGATGATGCTGATTTTGATGATGAACCAAAGAAAGAAAAAGTAAAGCCAGTAATGCCCGAGAAGAAAATTGCACCAGTGAAGAACCCAGAAGTTAAAAAGACTTTTAAGCCATCACCAGTCATTTCTCCAGTATATGGTGTTCTTGATAAAAACTATAAAAAAGAAGATATTGTTGCTAAAAGACCAAGCACTAGTCGCGAAGATTATTTTAACTATAAAGGTAGTGATGAAGCTATTGCTTTTGAAGATATAAGAAAAAAAGCATTTGGTACTTTAGAAGATGAATTAGAAAATACTTTAACAAAAGTCGAAGTAAATAAATATGAAGATATTGCTCAAACGGTTACTCCTAAAGAAAAGAAAGCTTTAGAAGATGAAGCAGTTAAAAATTCTAAAGAAGAAGATATTGAAGATATGTTTTTTAATAGTAACATGACACTAGAAGAAGCAATATCTAAATATGAAAGCAAAAATAAAGAAGATTTAGAAAAAGTTAATAATAAAGATGATCTTATTGAAAGTGATTTGTTTAATTTGATCGATTCCATGTATGAGAAAAAAGAATCAGGAGATGAATAAAAATGTCAGAAGTATTATTGATCATAATTTATAGTTTAATTGCTATACTATTAATAGTGATGATTGTTTTCATCATTAAGTTGTTTGGAACTTTATCAAGAATAAATAAAACTCTTGATGAAGTAAATACTAAAGTTGAAAAATTAAACGGCGTTTTTAACATTATTGATACGACAACAGATTATTTATCTTTATTAAGTGATAAACTTGTTGATAAAGTAACTAATGTTATTAGCAGTTTATTTTCTAAAAAAGATAAAAAGAAAGAAGGAGAAGACGAAGATGAGTAAAAAAAATGGCGTAGGAAAATTATTAACAGGAGTTGGTATTGGTTTGGGTTTAGGTTTTCTATTTGCTCCAAAAGCTGGAGAAGAAACACGTAAAGAGTTAAAAGCTAAATTAGATGAAATGGTAAATCGTGTAAAAAACATGGATTCTGAAGAAGTAAAAGCTAAAATTGAAGCTAAAGTAGCTGAAATTAAAAAAGAATTAGATGAATTAGATAAAGAAAAAGTTTTAGAAATTGCTAAAACTAAAGCTAAAGAAATTCAAGATAAAGCAACAGAATTAGTAGATTATGCTGTTGAAAAGGGTACACCTATTTTAGAAAGAACAGCTAATTCAATTCGTGAAAAAGCTTTAATTGTAACTAAAGATGTTGTTACAAAATTAGAAAAAGCTGAACCAACAAAAGCAACACCAATTGAAGAAGTAGAAAAAGCTCCTAAAAAAGCTAAAGAAAGCAAATAAAAAATTCACCAAAAAGTGAATTTTTTTTATTGTACTAAAACTTTTTTCTTAACATCCATAATAACTGGAAGAATAATTGGTTTACGACCAGTTTTTTCATATACATATGGTGTTAATTCAGAAATAATTTCTGCTTTGATATCAGCAAAATTAAAATTTTTATTTAATTTACTATTTATAGCGTGATAAGCTATATTTTCTAATTCATTTAATAAAACTTCATTTTCATTTACTAATACAAAACCTCTTGTTGAAATAATTGGTTTACTTAATAATTTATTGTTAGTAGTGTCTAAATTAGTTATGACAATTATAATTCCGTCATTAGACATCACTTTGCGTTCTTTAATAATTGAACTTCTAACATCACCAATACGATTACCATCAACATAAATATCGCTGGCTTGAATTGTTTGATCAGATAATTCAACTTTTTCATCTTTCATTATTAAAACATCGCCATTTTTTAAAACAAAAGTATTATTTTTAGGAATATCACAATCTTCAGCAATCTTAGCGTGCTTTTTTAACATACGATATTCACCATGATATGGCATGAAATATTTAGGATTAATAAGACGAATCATAAGTTTTAATTCTTCCTCGCTACCATGTCCTGATGTATGAATATCACTTAAAGATGTATTAGTATAAACTGATACGCCACGCATATAAAGTTTATTAATTGTTCTTGAAATATTTAAAGCATTACCAGGAATAGTCGAAGATGAGAAAATAACTAAGTCATTATCACGAAGTTTGATTTGTTTATGAGTTCCATCAGCTACTCTACTTAAAGCAGCTAAAGGTTCGCCTTGAGTACCTGTACAAAGTAAACAAACATTTTGATCAGGTAATTTATTAGCTTCTTCAGCAGAAACAAAGATTTCTTTATGGTTAATATAACCACCTTGAATAGAAATTTCTATATTTGTTTCCATACTACGACCAAAAATAGCAATTTTACGTTTATTCTTTTTACAAGTATCAACAATATGTTTCAAACGATAAATGTTAGAAGCAAATGTTGCAATAATAATTCTTCCTTTATGTTTTAAGAATATTTCACCTAAAGCTTCATCAACTTTGGACTCACTTGCTCCAAAACCTTCATTCAAGGCATTAGTAGAGTCACTTAAAAGTATGGTTGGGTTAGTAGCTCCAATTTCAGCCATTTTTTGTAAGTTGGCCATTGGTCCAATTGGAGTTAAATCGAATTTAAAATCGCCAGTCATAACAACCGATCCATTTGGAGTTTTAATATAAATTCCATGTGAATCTGGGATTGAATGGGTAGTTCTAAAAAATTCGACTGTGATATTTTTAAATTTTACTTTTTGATTTTGAGTATAAACAAATAAGTTTTTATATTGAATACCTTTTTCTTCTAACTTCTTTTTAATTAAACCGACTGCTTGATTAGGGGCATATATAGCAGGTATATTTATACTTTGAAGTAAAAATGGAATGCCACCAATATGATCTTCGTGACCGTGAGTAATAAATAATGCTTTGATTTTACTTTCATTCTTTTTTAAAAAAGAAAAATCAGGAATAATATAATCAACTCCAAGTAGGTCACCTTCTGGGAACGTAACACCAGCATCAACTATAACGATTTCATTATCGTGCATAACACAATACATGTTTTTGCCGATCTCACATAATCCACCTAATGCAAATATTTTAGTACTATTTTTTTCAAATAGTTTCAATTTTTTTCCTCCTTTCATTAAATTTGATAAACCAATTATACGCTAAAAAAGCTTAGTTGTCTAGTTTAGTTAAATTCATTTTTTATTTCTTTTTAAATTAGTTCGCTTGTATTTTCTGATTATCTAGTGTAAAATTAATATGATAGGTGATATTTAATGGGGATTTTTGGATTTTTTAAAAATTTTAAAAAGAAAGAAATAGAAGAAAAAGAAGAAGTAAATTTATACGATAAAGGCTTAGAAAAAACAAGTGAGCATTTATCTAGTAAAATAGCTTTGTTAAACACTAAGTACAAAAAAGTAAATGACAATTATTTTGATGAATTAGAAGAAATTTTAATTATGGCCGATGTTGGGGTAAATACAGTAATGAAATTTATCGACAAGTTAAAAGCCCGTGTTAAAAGTGAAAATATTACAAATGTTGAAGAATTAAACGAGATTGTTGTTGATGAGTTATTTATTATTTATGTTAACAATGATATTATTGTCAATAAAATAAATTATAGTACCGAGGGACCAACCGTAATTTTATTTGTTGGGGTTAACGGTGTTGGCAAAACAACAACTATTGGCAAACTTGCTTATTCTTTAAAAGAAAAAGGCAAAAAAGTTTTAATGGTAGCTGGCGATACTTTCAGAGCTGGAGCCGTAGAACAAATAAAAGAGTGGGGCGAAAGAATTGATGTCCCAGTAGTTTTAAAAGAAAACGCTGATCCAGCAAGTGTTGTCTATGATGGTCTTGGAAAAGCTAAGGCTGAAAATTTTGATGTTGTTTTAATTGATACAGCAGGTAGACTTCAAAATAAAAGTAATTTGATGCATGAGTTAGACAAAATCAATCGGGTAATTGGCAATATTATTCCTGGTGCGCCTCATGAAACATTATTAGTAATTGATGCGACAACTGGTCAAAATGGAATTGCTCAAGCAAAGAGTTTTAAAGAAATAACTAAAATTACTGGTATAGTTTTAACAAAGTTAGATGGTACAGCTAAAGGTGGTATTGTTTTAGCTATTAAAGAAGAAGTTGGATTACCAGTTAAATATGTTGGTTTAGGTGAAAGAAAAGAAGATTTGAAGGTATTTGATATTGAAAAATACATTCATGGTGTTTTTAAGGGTTTGATGAAAGATGAAGAAAGAGAATAATAAAATTAAGAAAATCTTAAATATTCAATTAATTTTTATGCTTACAATAATTGTCTTTATTGTACTGACATTTATTAATCCATTACTTGCTAAATATCGTGAAATTGCTTTGGGATTAGTTTTACTTTTTATGGCATATAGTAATCATGTTGTATATAAAAGAAAAAATATGACGATTTTATATATAATTTTTGGTTTATTGTTAATAATTCCTAATATATTGAGGTTAATTTAATGGAAAATACAATATATATGACAATGTTATATGATTATTATAAAAATTTATTGACAGACAAACAAAGAGCATATTTCGAAGATTATTATTTTAATAATTTGACATTGAGTGAAATGGCAGAAAATTACGATGTAACTAGAAGTGCTGTTAATAAACAAATCAAACTAACTATTTTAAAATTAGAAGAATATGAAGAAAAATTAAATTTATATAAAAATGGTTTAAAGATTAAAAAAATTATTGGATCATTAGATATTAAAACAAAAGAAAAAATCGAAAAACTTATATAAAAGGGTGAAAAGGGTATGTTTGATAAAATAGTCTATTTAAGTGACAATGTTGCACATGTGACACTTAATAAGAATGTTCCATTATCTTTTAATATTATGAATATGCATGTCGTTTTTCAAGATCAAGAAAAGTGCATATTAGGAGAAATTGAAGATATTGATGAACAATTGGTTAAAATTAGGTTTTTAGGCGAATTTAATAATAATAGTTTTGTAAGTGGTACAATTAGAAAACCGCTTTTAAATGCTCAAGTTCGCTTAATAAGTCAAGAAGAAATTCCTTTTATAATGGGTCAAAATACTAATAAAAATGTTTTTGTTGGAACTTCTCCTTTATATAATAATTATCCAATATTTGCCTCAATTAATGACCTTTTTAGTAACCATATGGCTATTTTTGGTAATACCGGATCAGGAAAATCTTATGGTGTTGCAAGAATTTTACAAAATGTTTTTGAAAATCCTAAACTTCCACCATATAAAGCTATTTTTTTAATATTTGATGCTTATGGTGAATATCATAGTGCTTTTCAAGACATTGATAAGATTAATCCTAATTTTCACTTTAAATTTTATTCAACTAATGAACTTACTAATGGTGAAAAACTTCGCATTCCACCATGGTTATTAACTGTTGACGATTTAGCTTTACTTTTAAGGGCTGATAGTCATTCTCAGATTCCTATAATTGAAAAAACATTGCGCTTAGTCAAAATCTTTGCTGAAACAGAAGAAATGGCATCAAAATGTAAAGATTATTTGATTGCTCGAGCTTTAATTAATATTATTTATAATAACCAGACAGCAATGAATAAAAGAAATGATATCTTTTCTATTTTAAATACTTGTTCAACTGTTAATTTTAATCCCGATGCCGCAGTTCAAGGAATTGGTTATACTAGAAAACTAAGAGAATGTTTTGAAATTGATTCTAATGGTAATTTTGCAGAAACAGTGTTGCTAAATACTTATATTTCGAAGTTTTTAAATGCTGAATACGATAATTATATTCCTAAAGGAAATAAAGCATACACTTTAAAAAATATTGAAGAAGCTCTTGATTTTGCTTTAATAACTGATGGTATTTTAAATAATCCTAAATCATATGGTGATGGTATTACTTTAAAAGTAAGATTACATAGTATTGTTAATAGTGAAAATGCTAGGTTTTTTGATTACAAATCAAGTGCCTATTTTGGTTTAGAAAAATATATTGCTACTTTAGTTTCAAAAGATGGCAAAAGATCCCAAATAATTAACTTTAATTTAGAAGATGTTGACGATTCTTTAGCTAAAGTTATTACTAAAATCTATTCAAGGATGTTATTTGAATTTACTAAAAATTTAGAAAATCGTGCTACTATTCCTTTTAATGTTTTCTTAGAAGAAGCTCATCGTTATGTTCAAAATGATAATGATGTTTATTTACTTGGTTACAATATTTTTGAAAGAATTGCTAAAGAAGGAAGAAAATATGGATTAATTTATAATCTTATTTCGCAAAGACCAGTTGAACTTTCAGAAACAGTTATATCACAATGTACTAACTTTTTCATCTTTAAAATGAGTCATCCTCGTGATATAGAATTTATTAAGAAAATGCTTCCTAACATAAATAATGAAATAGTAGAAAAACAAAAAAGTTTACAACCAGGTACTTGTGTTGCCTTTGGTAGGGCTTTTAAAGTTCCTCAAATAATTACAATGCCACTACCTAATCCAGCACCTTCAAGTAATAGCTGTGATATTGTTAATAGGTGGCAAGCATGAAAAAATTAAATTTTGGAGAAATAATAATAGTTGTTTTATTAGTTGCTGTTTTAGTTATGACGTCTTATTATTATTTGATAAGACCAGTTACTTTAGAAAAACCTAAAGAAGAGGTAACAGCTTTAGAAAAAAATGATTTGATTTTATTAACTGAAGCTTTTTTGACGAAAGAATCTAGTTTAAATATTAAATTTGATACTTTTAATAAATATGAAATAAATTCTCCAAAATTTTTAATAGCAGCAAACTATTATTATTTACTTAATAAAAATAATAATTTAGAAAATTACGCTGCTATTCAAAAAATAGCTGAAAGAGTATTTGCTAAAGACAATGTTGAATTCGAGAATTTTACTTTAACTTTAGATGATTGTGGAAAAAAGAAGTTTTCGTCAGTTGAAGGAATGATTGAAAATGAGTTTTGTGATCAAAGTAAGGTTGTTTATGAAATTAAAGATGTTTATAAACAAGGTAGTGAGTACTATGTAGAGTTTTATTTGGGTAATACAAGTATTAGTCGTGTTGATACAACTTATTTATGTGAAGACTTTGATCGCCCACTATCTTATACTATTAAAACTTCAACTCTTGAAAATGAAAATATATATAGTGCTTCTTATAACCGCTGTTGTAAATATGGCGAAGAATGCATTTTAGATAGTATTACTGATTACGAAGATGAACTTTTAAATCAAGTTAAAATTAAAAGTTCAAGATATAAAATGGTGTTTATTAAAAATGGTGATTCATTTGTTTATAAAGAAATAAAAAAATAAAATTTGATTTAGAATTGAAATGAGGAAGTTGTTGACTTCCTTTTTATTTATTATATTTTAATTGTTAAAGAAAAAAGTTAATTGCATATTTTTTTATTGATAACCTTTTTATTTTAAGATATAATTATATAGAAGGTGAAATTATGAGTGATAAAGAAAAAAATGAAATTAATTACAAAAAAGTAAATGAAGTAGTTTCATTATCTAGTAAAATTTTAAAAATATTTTATTTACTTATAATAATATTAGGTATTTATGGGATTACTTTAATTATTGAAAAATGGAAAATAATGGAATTCATAGGTTCAATTTTAAAGATTTTAACTCCAGTTTTTATAGGTTTTGTTGTTTATTGGTTGTTTAAACCTTTAGTAAACTATTTAGAAACCAAGAAAGTACGAAGAGGTTTATCAATATTAGCAATTTATGTTGTTTTAATTTCTTTATTGTATTTGTTGGTAGCTGCAATAATTCCTATTTTATATGAACAAGTTAGTGAATTTGCTAAGTCATTCCCAACTATTTCTGCTAAAGTTCAAGATACTGTTAATGGTTTATTTGATAAATTAGATGGTATAGCAGGTATCGACTTCGATGTTGCTAAAAGTAATTTATTTGTAAAAATTGAAAAAGCTTTATCAACCTTTACAGAAAATTTACCTAATACTTTAATTAGCATTGGTAGTTCGATTATATCTGGTGTCGGAACTTTCTTAATAGGTTTAATCGTTGGAGTTTTCTTACTTTTTAGAAAAAACAATCCTGAACATAGTTTAATCAAGATTTTACCAAAGAAATATCAATTTGATGTTGAATTATTATTGAATGAAATTAACTCAATTTTTAGAACATTTGTTAATGGTACATTAGCTTTAGCTACTCTTGTAGTTGTTCTATGCTTTATTGGTTTTTCAATTGCCGACTTAAAAGGAGCTATTTTGTTTGCTGTTTTCTGTGGTATAACTAATATAATTCCTTATATTGGACCTTATATTGGAGCAGCACCAGCAATGATCGTTGCCTTTTCTCAAGGAACAGGTATTGGTATTGCTGTAACAATTGTAATTTTAATTGTTCAAGGAATTGAAGGAAATCTATTACAACCAATTGTTATGAGTCGCACTATGAAACTTAGTCCTGTAACTGTTATGGTATCATTGTTGGTATTTGGTTATTTTTGGGGCGTTTTGGGAATGGTTTTATCAACACCAATTGTTGCAACTTTGAAAGCTTTATTCAATTTCTTTAATGACAAATATCAATTAATAAAGTATAATAATTAACCACGTAAGTGGTTTTCTATTTTATAGGAGGAAATATGGAGATAAAAGAAACTAAGCCTTATACATTTATTATTTGTGGTAAAGCCCGTAATGGTAAAGATACTATTGGTGGTTTTATTAAAGAATATTATGAAAATCATAATAAGAAAACTATTAATTTACAATATAGTTCTTATATAAAAGAATATGCTAAAGTTATTAGCAATTGGGATGGCTCTGAAGAAACAAAACCTCGTAGCCTTTTGCAACAACTTGGCACAGAAATTATTAGAAAAAAGATTGACTATAATTTTTTTGTTGATAGAATAATAGGTGATATAAAAGTTTATTCATTTTTCTTTGATGCGATAATTATTACTGATGCGCGAGCTAAGATCGAAGTTGATAAACCAAAGCAAGAACTTTCAAAAATAATTGCTATTCATGTTGTTAGACCTAACTTTGATAATGGCTTGACTGAAGAACAAAAAAAGCATTTTACTGAAGTTGATTTAGATGATTATTCTAAATATGATTATGAAATAATAAATGATTCGACTTTAGAAGATTTAAGAGAAAAAGTATTTAAAATATTAGAGGAAGTGGAAAAAAATGAATCTTAAAGATTTATATATTAATTTTTTTGTAAGTAAAGGACATGTGCAAATTCCATCAGCACCTTTAGTGCCTGAAAATGATCCGTCAGTTTTGTTTAATACTGCCGGAATGCAACCATTAATTCCTTATTTGATGGGGGAACCACATCCATATGGAACAAGATTATGCGATTACCAAAAGTGTTTAAGAACTAATGATTTAGATAATATTGGTGATACTTATCATCATACATTTTTTGAAATGTTAGGTAACTGGAGTTTAGGAGATTATTTTAAAAAGGAAGCCATTACTTGGAGTTTTGAGTTTTTAACTAAAGTTTTAAATATTCCAGTTGAAAGACTTGGTGTTACTATTTTTGCTGGTAATAATGATATTCCTGAAGATAAAGTAGCTTTTGAAATGTGGAAAAGCATGGGAATAAAGGAAGAGAGAATTGCTAAAACTCGCGATGATAACTTCTGGATTGCTGGCGAATATGGACCATGTGGGCCAGATACGGAAATTTTCTATTTTAGAAGTAATGACCCAATTCCTGAACATTTTGATCCTGAAGATGAAAGATGGGTTGAAATTTGGAATAATGTCTTTATGCAATACAATAAAAGTAAAGAAGGAATTTCTGAATTACCAAAGAAGAATGTTGATACAGGAATGGGTGTTGAAAGAGTTACAGCTATATTAGAAGGTGTAACCGATAATTATGCTTCATCTTTATGGAAAGATGTTATAGCTTTAATTTCTGATATTGCTAAATTACCATATGAAGGTAATGAAAGAGAAATGCGTATTATAGCCGATCACTTAAGAACCTCAGTTTTTATAGCTGCCGATCCAGCAGGAATTAAACCTTCTAATACTGATCAAGGTTATATTTTACGTAGACTTATTAGAAGAACTATTCGTTATGCTAAAAAATTAAATATCGATATTAATTCTAATTGGGAAGAACAAATTGCTTTATTAATAATTTCTAAATATGAAAAATATTATACAGAATTACAAACTAATAAAGATGTTGTTTTAGAAGTCTTAAAAAATGAAAAAATTAAATTTAATAGAACTTTAGAAAAAGGTTTAAAAGAATTTAACAAAATAGTTAATAATTTAGAAGATAAAACTTTAAATAAAGATTTAGCATTTAAATTATATGATACTTATGGTTTCCCAATTGAATTAACCGTTGAACTTGCTAAAGAACAAGGTATAACAGTCGATGTTCAAGGTTTTAAAGATAAATTTAAAGCTCATCAAGAATTATCACGTACTGCATCAGCTGGTAAATTTAAGGGTGGTTTAGCTGGTAACGATGAAATAGAAACTCGTTATCATACTGCAACGCATTTATTAAATGCTGCTTTAAAACAAGTTATTGATAAAAATGTTCACCAAAGAGGATCTAACATAACTGATGAAAGAATGCGCTTTGATTTCTCATGTGATCATAAACTTAGTCCTGAAGAAATTAAGGCTGCCGAAGATTTAGTTAATAGTTATATTAAGGCTGGTTTAGATGTAACTGTAACTTCTATGTCAAAAGAACAAGCTATAGCTAGTGGGGCTGAATGTATGTTTATAGAAAAATATCCTGATATTGTAACTGTATATACAATCGGTGATGTTTCACGTGAATTATGTGGTGGACCTCATGTTAAAAACACTAGAGAATTAGGTGAATTTAAAATTATTAAAGAAGAAGCAAGCAGTGCTGGTGTAAGAAGAATAAAGGCTATTTTAAAATAAACTATTCGTTTGAATAGTTTTTTTAAGTTTTTTTTGTTATAATAACAAATAGGGGATAAAGTATGATAAAAGAAAAATTACATTTGGTACCTAATTTACCAGGATGCTATCAAATGAAAAATAAAGATGGTGTAATAATATATGTTGGTAAAGCTAAGAAATTAAAAAATCGTCTTAGTTCTTATTTTCGTGGTAAACATACCGGTAAAACAGCTAAATTAGTAAGTGAAATCGTCGATTTTGATTATGTTGTTGTTGGTAGTGAAAAAGAATCTTTAATTTTAGAGTTAAATTTAATTAAAAAATATGATCCTAAATACAATATTTTACTTCGTGATGATAAAAGTTATCCTTATATCGAATTAACCAACGAAAAAGTTCCTAAATTACAAGTTGTTCGTAATTTAAATTTGAAAAAAAATCACACCAGTTTATATGGGCCTTATCCTAATGTTACAGCGGCTAGAAATACTGTTAATTTATTAAATCGTATTTATCCTTTAAGAAAATGTAAAACGATGGGTAAAAAGCCTTGTCTTTATTATTATATTGGTGAATGCTTAGGATATTGTAAAAAAGATGTAGATCAAGAAAAAATCAAAGAAATGCGTGCTGAAATAATTAAATTTTTAAAAGGTGATACAACTGCTATTTTTTCAAAAATTACTGAGGAAATGTTAGAAGCTAGTTCTAAATTAAATTTTGAAAAAGCTAAAGAACTTAAAGAACTTTTAGACTATATTAATATAACAGTAGATCATCAAAAAGTTGAAATCAGTGACGCTTTAGATCGTGATGTTTTTGGTTATTATTTCGAATCAGGATATTTAAGTGTTCAAGTATTTTTCTTGAGAAATGGTAAAATTGTTGGTAAACATAGTAAAATAATTCCAACTATCGAAGAATATAACGAAGAATTAAATAGATATATTGCTAAATTCTATGAAAGTGACGTTTTAAAACCTAAAGAAATTTTAGTTCCTGATATATGTGATACTAAATTATTAGAAGAATTTTTAGAAGTTAAGGTAATTATTCCTCAAAAAGGAACTAAAGCTGAAATTGTTAAAATGGCCAATGCTAATGCTAAAGAAAATTTAACAAGAGAATTTACTCTTATTAAAAGAAATGAAGAAAGAACTATTGTTGCTAATGAAGAGTTAAAAAATATTTTAAAATTAGATAAACTAGATCGAATTGAAATATTTGATAACTCTAATCTTTTTGGTAATTTTAATGTTTCTGGGATGGTTGTTTTTGAAAATGGTATGCCTTATAAAAATGGTTATCGGAAGTTTAAAATAACATTCAACAAAAATGACGATTACAATACTATGAAAGAAGTAATCTATCGCCGTTATTTTAGAGTATTAAAGGATAATTTAGTAAAACCTGATTTGATAATAGTCGATGGTGGTATAAATCAAATGCATGCAGCTAGAGAAATAATAAATAGTTTAAATTTAAATATTCCAGTTGTTGGTTTAAGAAAAGATAATAAACATACAACTAATGCTTTACTTGCTTTTGATCCTATTGTTGAAATCCCAATTGATAAAACTAGTAATCTCTTTTATCTTTTAGAACGTATGCAAGATGAAGTTCATGAATTCACTATTAACTATCATAAAAAATTACGTAGTAAAGGAATGATTTCAAGTATATTAGATAATATTGAAGGAATTGGTCCTAAAAGAAAAAATGAATTATTGAAAAAATTTACAAGTATTAACAAAATAAATGAAGCTTCAGTTGAAGAATTATCTAAAATAATTCCTACTTCTGTTGCTTTAGAATTAAAAAAATTCGTGAGTGAATATAAGGAGGAAAAATGACACCACACATAAATGCATTAGAAACAGATATTGCTAAGACAGTAATAATGCCTGGCGATCCTTTAAGAGCAAAGTATATTGCTGAAACTTATTTAACTGATTATAAACTAGTTAGTTCTGTACGTAATATGTATGCTTATACCGGATTTTATAAAAATAAAAGAGTAACCGTAATGGGTTCAGGAATGGGAATTCCAAGTATGGGAATTTATTCCTATGAGTTGTATAAATTTTATAATGTTGAAAATATTATTAGAGTAGGGACTGCTGGTGCTTATACTGCTGATTTAAATCTTTACGATATATTATTAGTAAAAAGTTCTTATTCAAAATCTAGTTATGCTAAAGTTCAAGCTAATATTGATGATCATATATTATATTCAAATGAATCTTTAAATGAAAAGATAAGAAAAACTGCTCTAGACATGCAAATTGCTCTAAAAGAATGCCAAGTATGTTCTAGTGAAGCTTTTTATAATGAAACAGAAAAACCAGAAGAAATGCTTGCTAATAATTGCTTAGCTTGTGAAATGGAAAGCTTTGCCTTATTTGAAAATGCTAGATATTTAAATAAAAAAGCTGCTTGTTTATTAACAATATCTGATAATATCGTTACTAAAGAAGCTACTAGTTCACAAGAAAGAGAAAAGAATTTAAATAAAATGATTGAATTAGCACTAGAAACAATTTAAAGGAGGAATTTATGCTTCATATTATTAAAGATAAAGTATTCAAAAAAAATATAATTAAAGTTAATTTTCGTAGAAAAATGAATCATGAGGAAATAACTAAATTAAATTTAATAATGTATATTTTACTTTTAACATCAAAAAAATATAAGACTAATCGTGAACTATTAATTAAAGCTAAAGAGTTATATGATCTAACTCCTGAATCTTATATTAATATCTACGGAAATGCTTTAATATTATCTTTTCGTTTTACTTTCTTGAAAGATAAATATAGTGAAGATAATAATACTAAAGAATCCTTAAAGTTTATCAATGAAATATTATTTAATCCTGATGTTCAAAAAAAATCTTTTAATGAAAAATGTTTTGAAATTGCTAAAAATCAATTAATAGATGATATTAAAACTTATAATGAAAACAAAAGTACTTATGCTAAGAAAAAAATGCTTGAATTAATGGATCCTTTATCACCATATTCATATAGCATTGTTGGATATATGGAAGATTTAGATAAAATAAATGCTACTAATTTATATAGTTTTTATCAAGAATTAATTCAAACATCAGCTGTTGATTTATTTGCTTTTGGAGATATTACTAAAAAAGACTTAAGTGTTATTAAATTACCAAATAATAAATTAGTTGATATTGATTATATTTATAGAACCAGTGAAAGAGAACATCGAACATTTCTAGAACGTGAGAATCTTAATCAAAGTAAGTTAGTTATGGGTTATAACATGAATGACCTAACTCCTTATGAAGCAACTTATGCTTTACAAGTTTATTTATATATATTAGGTTTAGGTCCTGATTCTAAGCTTTTTCAAAATGTTCGTGAAAAAGAATCTCTTTGCTATACAATTAGTGCAACAGCTAAGTATGCTGGATCATTCATGATGATTACGGCTGGAATTGATGCAATTAATTTTAATAAAACAATTAAATTAGTACATGCTCAAGTATTAGAAATGACTAAAGGGAACTTTAAAGAAAGTGATATTAAAAATGCTATTTTAAGTATCAAAAGTAGTTATCAAGAATTACTTGAAAATCCTTATTCTATTATTAATTCTCATGAATCAACTTTTTATTTAGGCTTTGATCCAATAGAAGAAAGATTAAATAAAATTGAAAAAATAACTAAAAAAGACGTAATTGAAGTTGCTAAAAAAATTAAAATTAATACAATTTATTTATTAGAAGGGACTAAAAATGAAAAAGCTTAAATATGAAAAGTTAGATATTACCATTTATAAGCATACATGTAAAAATGGTTTAAGAGTTTATTTAGCTCCAAATAAAAATGTTAAAAGTTTTTATGCAACTTTAAATGTGAAGTTTGGATCAAATATTCTAGAATATAAATTAGATCAAGAACAAATAAAAATACCAGTAGGTACTGCTCACTTTTTAGAACATAAAGTTTTTGAACAAGAAGATGGTGTTACGCCTTTTGATTATTTTTCAGCTTTAGGTATTGATTGTAATGCTAGTACTAATAATGTTAAAACTAACTATTTATTTGGAGGATCAGATCATTTTAAAAAATCCTTGAATTTTCTCCTTGATTATGTTGAATCTCCATATTTTACAGATGAAAACGTTGAAAAAGAAAAAGGAATTATTTCTCAAGAAATATTAATGTATGAAGATGAACCTAGTCAAAAACTTTATAATAAATCGCTTTTTAATACTTATAGTAAGCATAACGTTCGTTATTCTATTGGTGGTTTAGTAAAAGATATTAAAAAAATTAATAAAGAAATATTAATGAATACTTATAATGCTTTTTATCAACCAAATAATATGTATTTAGTAATAACTGGTAATATTGATCCTGAAGAAACAATTAAAATTGTTGATGCTAATCAAAACAAAAAGAAATTTACTGCACATGAGGTAGAAGTTATTACTAAAGAAGAACCTTATGAAGTTTATAAAAAATATGAAGAAATTATTGATAATGTTGAAATAAGTAAATTTGCTATCAACATTAAAATGAAAGTTAAAGATTTAAAAACTAAAGTAAAAGATTATCAAAAATATTTAGTATTTTATTTAGAAACAATGTTAGGTTCAACTTCTTTATTAAAAGAAAAATTAATTCAAAAAAACTTAATAACAAGTGATATTAGTTTTGATGTTTTTAAAGCTGATGATTATTGTTCACTTTTAATAGTTGGTGAAACCGATAATTATGAAGAAGTAATTAAGGAAATAATGAAAACTTTAAAACAATATAAATTTGATCAAAAAGAGTTTGAAATAAATAAAAAAATTCTAAAAAGTTCATATGTATATATGAGTGATAATATTTATTCAATTAATTCTTTAATAGTTAATCAATTAATTGAATATGATGAAATAAATGAATTTGTTTATTTAGATGTTGAAAAACTAAATAAAATAGAGTATAATCTTGTTGTATCAGAAATTGACTTGAACAATTATAGTGTAGTTGTTTTAAAAGGAAAAAAATAGTGGGAGGTTACCATGGAAATATTATTGATAATCGTTTCAATCTTATTAATTGCCATTGTATTATTACAAAGTGGTAAAGCAGAAAGTGCAGCTGGAGCTATGACTGGTGCTAATGATGCCTTATTTGCTAATAGAAAAGAAAGAGGTAGCGAATTATTTATAAGTCGTTTAACTCTATTTTTAGGTATAATATTTTTTACAATATGTTTAATATTAGGATTCTAACTCAGGAATCCTTTTTTTGGATTTTACACAAATGTAAAAAAAAATAATTGACATTAATATTTAAGCGTGATAATATATAGTTGAGGGTAAGATACTGGTACTCTTGAAGTTACAGCATAAAGATGCTCAAGACTTCGCATCATCAGTTATTGGTATGTTCGTGATGTAAGGTAAGATAGCCTTGGGGTATGAAACATATCCAAAATTTTAAATATAATTAACATATATTTAAAATTATTATTTATAACTTTAATATCTGATTATTTAATACAGACTTAAGTATAGTTGTATTAAAATAATATTTATTAAATAAGTGTAAATAATATGCCTTTAGTTATATTTTATTAAAAACGTATATTTAAAAATTATATTCAAATTAGAATATAAAAAATATTAATATATTAAGATAAAGTATGATTAATGAAAATATATAAAGAATTATTATTTAAATTCGGTTCTTAGTCTCAAAGAAAAGCAAATGATGTTATAGAAGGCACAAAATAAACGCCCGTAACATTATGGTGGCTTTTCTTTTTTCGTGTCTGTAAATCGACAAAAAATGTCTTTCACATATATTATTATAAAAATGGTGATGATATGAAAGGCTTTTTTAAATTTTTATTATTAACAATTTACATTATTTTTTCATTAATCTTGATTGATAAATTAAAAGAAATATTAGAATTTAAAGAATTAATAATTGTTGCAATTGTTATGTTTATTTTTCTATTTTTGTTTATTTTACTTTTAAGAAGAAACTTTTTAATTATACCTAGTTATTTTTTATTAATTTTACTAGTTCTTGTTATTCATAATGTAGCTAAAACAAGTGATAATTTTTTTAGTTTTGTTAATGGTATAGTATCTAATGAAAATATTTTAGATAATTACAAACTTATTGTTTTAAAAAATAAATATGAAAACTTAAATGATCTAGAATATAAAAGAATTGGTTATACTAAAGATACAATAGGTATAGATAGTTTAAAAATTAATATTACTTCTGTTTGTTATGAAAAAATTGATTTACTTATTAAAGCTTTAAATGATGGTGAAGTAGATGGAGCTTTAGTTTTAGATGAGCAATATACTGATATTGATAGTAAAAAATATTCTATAATTGATGGTTTAGTAGTTAAAGAAGAAGTGAAACCCGTTGTAAATGATGTTTTAAATAATACAACGATTATTTATGTAAGTGGTATGGATAATTATGAATCTTTGGAAAAAGCTGGTAGGAGCGATGTTAATATCATAATTGGTATTAATACTAAAACTAATCAATTATTGTTAATATCCATTCCTAGAGATTATTATGTTTTAATTCCTTCTAAAAACGCTAAAGACAAATTAACACATGCAGGGATATATGGAATTAATACTTCAATTGAAACTGTAGAAAACCTTTTAAATACTAAGATCAATTATTATATAAAAATCAATTTTAACTCTTTAGAAAAATTGATTGATGAAATAGGAGGAATTGAAGTTGAAAGTGCTTACGACTTTATTTCTTCTAATGTAGAATTTAAAAAAGGAATTAATAAATTAAATGGAAAAGAAGCACTTATCTTTTCCCGAGAAAGAAAAGGTTTTGCTTTAGGAGATCGTACGAGAGGCGAAAATCAGCAAAGAATAATTGAAGGAATTGTTAAAAAACTCTCTGAGAAAAAAAGTATTGATGATTATTTAAAAGTTTTAAATATTAAAGATTTATTTCAAACTAATATTCCTGAAAAAGAAATATTAAAATTAGCTAAAAATCAAATTATAAATAATCCTCAATGGAAAGTAACAAAATATTCACTTAATGGTAGTGATAGTTTTGATTACACTTATTCTTACAAATGTTGTAAATTATATGTAATGGAACCTTATCCTGATACGGTAACGGAAGCATCAACTCTTTTAGAGTTTTTAAAAAATGATTGGCATTTTGAATAAAGGAATAGCAATATTCTTTTATTTTTGGTATAATCTAAATTGTAATTTGAAGGTGTAAAAAATGAAAAAAATATTTAAACCATTAAAATTTATATTAATAATTTTTCTAACAATTTTGCTTTTTGTTGCTGAAGCTTTTTTGGGAATTGTTATAACAGCTAAATGTTTTCTTAATATAGATGCTATAGCTAAAGATGTAAATAAAATTGATATTGAACAAGCTTTAAAAAAAGATGATAAAAAAACCGAATTAGGTAAAAATGTTTATTCTGCTTTAAAAGAAGTAGGAATTGATGAAGAAAAATTAAATAAATTGCTTAAAAATAATGAATTTAGACAAATACTAAATCGTTATATTGCTTCAATTCTTTTAGATAAAATGCAAGTAGAATGTGATATTTTTTATCCTACTAAAGAAGAACTTAAAACTTTTGCTTTTAATAATTATGAATTATTAGGTGAAGATTTAACTAAAGAAAAAGTTGATAAGTTTTTAGATGAAAACTATTATCAAATAAAATTGAAATTAGAAGTTATAGCAAGAGAAATAGGTGATTTATAATGGAATATAAGGAAATAATTAATACTATTTTAAAAACATCAACATTATTGATTACTATTTTTTCTTTAATAATTATTATAGCAATTTTAATATTTGTAAGAAAAAATAAATATAAATGGCTTATTTGGTTTTATATGCCATCAATGTTAACTTCTTTAATATTTTTAACAGTAGGATTATTTGGTAATGAATTAATTTTGTATCTTTTAGAAGATAAAATCAGTGAATATCAAAATTTTGTTGCACCATTTATAACTAATATTTGTTCGATTTTTACTATTTATGGTATTGTTTTATTAGTTTTAAGTATATTAGCATTTGTAATTTATCAAATTTTTAAGAAAAAAGAAGATGCATTAGAATAGTTTATAAATTTAAACTATTTTTTTTAATAAACATTTATGTTATAATAGCATTGCATAAAATAAGGAGGATCCATGAAGAAAGTAATTATAGCATGTTGTGCTATTTTAATATTGTGTGGCTGTGAAGTAAGAGCAATCAAAGAAGATAGAGTAAGTAATATTAATAAAACTGAAGAAAAAAATTAAATTGTGTTAAATTATGTGATTTTAGCACTTCCTATTTACAAGTGCTAGAATAAGTAATATAATTAGTTCGTAATAGTTGAAAGAAGACTATTAAAGGAGGAATTAATATGTTACCAAGTAGATTATTTTTAGATGATATGTTTGATCATGAGGATGCTCAAGATTTGATGAAATGTGATATTTATGAACATGATGGCAAGGTTATTCTTGAAGTAGATGTTCCAGGATTTAATAAAAAAGATATTACAATTGAATTTAATAAGGGCTATTTAAATATTACTGCTGTTAAAAATAAAGAAGAAAATAACCATAAAAAATACTATCGTCGTGAAAGAAAAATGTATGGAAAATATGAACGTAGCTTTTATTTAGGTGATATAGATGAAGAAAAGATAGAAGCTAATTTCAATGATGGTATATTAACAGTTGTAGCTCCTAAGAGAGATAACGAAGCATCTAAAAAACTTATTACTATTAAATAGTCAGACAAAAGTCTGACTTTTTTATTGATGTCAAAAAGTAACTATTATTCATATAATACTTTAGGAGGTAAACATATGAATTTTAGTGATAACTTTTTTAAAAGAGTTGAAAAGAAAACTAAGGTAAATAAAGATACAATTTTAAGTCTTGCTAAAAAAATCCAAGAAAATGATATGAAAAATGAAAAGACTTTAAGAGAAGTGATTCATGAACTTAGTTCAATTACAGGTCGTGATGTTTCTAAAGAAAAAGAAGACAAAATTATTAAAGCTGTAATTAATGACAAGATTCCTAAAAATATAGATAAAGTTCTTTAATTGTGATATAATTGCTTTGAAGGGAGAATTTTTATGTACGATATGAATTATGGAACTAGTTTCTCAGGACTAGCAACAGCTGGAATTTGGGGAATTATTGCACTAGTAATTGCTATCTGTGCAACAATTGTAATCTTTGTTCTTTTCTTAACAAAGAAAAATGAAAAGAAATATAAAGGTTTCTTAGGATGGTTATATGATTTCTTAACTTTTAAGAAGTTTGTAATTGACTATATTTTAAGATTTACATATGTTTGCTTAGCAATTTATTTAACATTAGCGTCATTTGGCTTAATTGGAACAAGTTTCTTATTATTCTTAACTACTTTAATAGGTGGTAACTTAGTTTTAAGAATAGCTTATGAATTTTCATTAATGTTAATTAATATTTGTGTTAATGTAGCTGAAATAAATAAAAAAATGAAATAAAAAAATTAAAGAGACTAAAATTTGAGTCTCTTTAATTTGCTTTAAATTATCTATTATTAAAAAGGGAAAATTAAATTAATTTTAATATTAAAGAAAATTCAGTATGTAAGGATTTCTTACTAGTTCAAAAAGATGGACAAAGGGAAGCCCAAAATATTATAATTTAGATGTTATTGTTGCTGTTAGTTTTATATAACATTTTATTTGTAAAATACTATTAATAAACTAAAAATAATTTATTTTTTTCATACTTTAAGAAAATATTCATATTCTTAAATGAAAGAGAGTGGAATATGAATAAAAATGAAATTATAAAAAATATTGCTCTTAGAACTAAAGGTGATATCTATTTTGGAGTAGTAGGAGCAGTAAGAACAGGTAAAAGTACATTTATTAAAAAAGTTGTTGAAAATTTAATCATTCCTAATATTGAAGACGAATATGAAAAGAAACGTGCTTTAGATGAAATTCCTCAAAGTGCTCAAGGTAAAACAATTATGACTATTGAACCGAAATTTGTGCCTTCTAATGCAACAACAATTAAAATTGATGAAATAAATGCTAATATTCGTTTGGTTGATTGTGTAGGTTATGTAATTCCTAATGCTAAAGGGTATGAAGATGAAAATGGTCCAAGAATGGTGAAAACTCCTTGGTATGATCAAGAAATTCCTTTTATTGAAGCTGCTGAAATTGGGACTGAAAAAGTTATTAAAGAGCATTCAACTATTGGTATTGTTATGACTACTGATGGATCAATAGGTGAATTTTCAAGAAGTGATTATGTTGAAACTGAAAAAAGAGTTATAACAGAACTTAAAGAAATTGGTAAACCTTTTATTGTTATTTTAAACTCTGTTCATCCTACTTTACCAGAAACAGAGAAAATAGCTGAAAAATTACGAGATGATTATCAAGTTCCAGTTATGCCAATAAGTGTTGAAACAATGAATGAACAAGATATGTATGCTATTTTAAGAGAAGCTTTATATGAATTCCCTGTAATATCAGTTAATGTTAATATGCCAGATTGGATTGCGTCATTAAATGCTAATAATTGGTTAAAGCAAGTTTATATTTCTAAAATTAAGGAAAGTGTTGTTGAAGTTGATAAATTAAGAGATATAGAAAATATTACTAAACACTTTAATGATTGTAATGAAATTGAAAAATCTTATATAAAAGAAGTTAATCCGGCAACAGGAGAAGTAACTATAAATTTAGATGCTCCAACTAATCTTTACAATCAAGTTTTAAATGAAATAATTGGAATTGATATTAATTCTCGCGCTGATTTAATATCATTATTTCAAGAATATAATGAAACAAAGAGTGAATATTCCCAGATTAAAAGTGCTTTAAAAATGGTTAAAGCTACGGGATATGGTGTTGCTTTTCCATCACTTGCTGACATGAAATTGGATACACCAGAAATAATTAAACAGAATGGTCGTTATGGTATTAAATTAAAAGCTGTTGCTCCATCTATTCATATGATTAGAATCGATGTAGAATCAACTTTTGAACCAATAATTGGATCAGAAATTCAAAGTAAAGAACTAATAAATTACATAATGAAAGATTATGATACTGATGCTTCATCTATTTGGAAAAGTGAAATATTTGGTCGATCATTAGATGTTATCGTGCAAGAAGGTATTCAATCTAAAATTAGTATGATGCCTGAAAATATTCGTTTTAAATTACAACAAACTTTAACTAAAGTAGTTAATAAAGGCTCCAACAATTTAATTGCTTTTGTTTTATAAAAGCTAAACAAACAACTCTACTAAATGTAGAGTGTTTTTTTGTTGATATATGGTATAATTAAATTGATATTAAAGTAGTATTCTGTAATTAATGTTAAAGTGGAGGTAAATGTAAAAAATGAGTAACGAATTATTAATAAAACTAGAAAATATTAGCAAAGAATATAAAACAAATACTAGAGTAATTAAAGTTTTAAATGATGTTAATGCTAAATTTTATACTGGAAAGTTTTATGCCATTATGGGTCATAGTGGAAGTGGTAAATCAACTTTAGTAAACATTTTAGCTTTAATTGATAATTTTGATTCTGGAGCTTACTATTTATATAATTTAAATATTAAAGATTTTAATGATGAAAAATTATCTAATTTGCGAATGAATAATATAGGTTTTATTTTTCAAGAAATTAATTTGATACCAACATTAAAAGCTTATGAAAATGTTATGGTACCAATGTTAATAAATAAAAAAATTAAGTCGAATGAAAGAAAAGAATTGGCATTAAAACTATTAAAAGAAGTTGGTTTAGAAGATAGAATTGATCATTTCCCAAGAGAATTATCCGGAGGAGAGCAACAAAGAGTAGCAATAGCTCGTGCTTTAGCTAATGATCCTAACATTATAATTGCTGATGAACCAACTGGTAACCTTGATGAGAAAACTGAAAGTGAAATATTTGAATTATTAAAGAAATTATCAGCTAAAGGAAGATGTATTATTATGGTAAGTCATAGTGAATATGTAAAAAAGTATGCTGATGAAGTATTAAAAATAGAGAATGGTAAGTTAGTTGGTGTTAGTAAATGACAATTATTGAAATGATTTGTTTTTCGTTATTAAGAATAAAACGTCATAAAGAAAATATATATTTTATTTTAATTATGGCAATATTTACAATTATATTATTAACAGCTTTGAATGTTTATCATAATATAAATTCTTTTATAGATAAAAGTATTAATAGTAATATTGGTTTTAGAACAATTAGTGTGTCACCAAAATTTGATTATAACGATCTAGGTCAAGATGAATTATCTAAGATTAATCATGTTATAGAAGTTTATAGTTCATTTTATGATTCGGCTGTAATTGAGAGTGATTTAACTATAAATGGGTTAGATGGTAAAGTAGAGCTACTTTATGGTACTAATAATACTATTCCAGACATTGTTTATGGTACAACAATTACTAAAAAAGGCGAAACAGTTTGTCCCATTAATTTTTATCCTGATAGTTCTGTTTATTCTTCAAAAATTAATGAATCAAAAATTTTACCTAACGAGAAATATTTAAATAAAACTTTTAATGTTAAGTATTATTCTTATGAATTTATTGGTAATCGTCTTGTTGAAAAGGATGAATTTATTAAAAGTTTAAAAATTGTTGGATTTTATGATAACAAAAAGAACTTGAACTTTAATAATCAATGTTATGTTTTACCAGAAGATATGAAAGATGTTAGAAATGCTACAATTATAGATGATTCAAATAGTAGTACCCCTTATTTTTCGGTTGTAGTAGATGACGTAACAAACGTTAAATATGTAGAAAATGAATTGCAGAAATTAAAATATACAAATTTTGAAACCAAAAACATGATTGATTCTGAATTAATAAATATAATTTCTCTTTCGTGTTTAATTACATTAATATTAGTAGTATTAATTGTTATTTTCATTTCGGGATTTTATACTAAAAAAAGAATGATCAATGAAATGAAATTTATTGGTGTATTAAAAGTATGTGGTTATGATAGCAAATTAATACATCGACTTTATTTTTATCAAACCTTAATAATAAATTCAATATCATCTTTATTAGGATTTATTATATTTACGTTTGGTTTTTCAATAATTAAAAACAAATTTTTAAATATTTTTAAGAATGTAGGTATAATTTTTTCAATTAGTATGTTTAGTATATTATTAACATTTTTAATAGTAGTTGGACTTTCTCTTATTTTTACCACTTTTAGAACAATAAAATTAACAAATAAAAAAATAAGAGATTTAACTCAAAGTTGGGAGTAAGTATATGCTTTTATTAAAAGAATTTTTTAGAAAGAAAACAACAAAAATTTATTTTGTAATTTTAATAATAATATTTTTAGGAATTACAGTTTTCTTTTGTTTTGCTAATTACTATAGCAGACTATATGATCATGCCATTAAAAAAAATTCAGCTTTTGTAATGCTTAGTGAAAAAGATCATTATGCTGAATTGAATAAAAGTAATATATTGTTTGATATACAACGAGGATTGATCTTTGAGCCAGATTATAGTTATACAATATTAGGTAGACAAGGTATGGAAGTAAAAAAAGATGGAATTACAATTTCTAAAAAAGATCCAATTTATGGTGAAACGGATTTTTTCTGGGAAGATTTTGCTGAATTTAATAATATTGTAGTATTTAAAGCGAGTAATTATGATTTGAATTTAAATAGTGGTGAGATAGCCCTTGGGTATTTGCCAAATTCTAGATTTACAGATGAAAAGCTGGCTGAATTAATAGATAAGAAACTAGGATTTAATATTGGAAATTTAAAAAAGGAATTTGTTATAACGAATTTTTATAAATCACCACTTTTATCTATGGCAATATCTGATGAAGATTTTACAAAGTTGGTCAATTATTCTAGTTTATATTTTTATAAAGCATCAGTTAAAGATTTAAAAAAGGCTGAAAAACTAGAGATTAGTCTTAAAAATTTAGAAAAAAACAACAATTATAGTGTTCATTTGTATGTTTGGAATGATGGTGTAGAAGGAGATAAGATTATAGAATTGGCTAAAATTGTTGACATTTTAAAGAATGTTAGCTATTTAATTTCTATATTATTTGTAATAGTGTTTTATTTTATAGTTAAAAATATAGTTAAAGATGAATTAAAAAATAGTATGTTAAAGCGAATGATCGGTTTTACTAGATGGAAATTAATAAAAATTATTATTTTAGAGCTATTGCTATTAATTACATTTTCACTTATTTTTTCAATTTTATTATCTAAAATAAGTTTATTTATTATCAATAAATACTTTAATATTGGAATTAAATTAAATAATTTATTTATGATAGTTTTTATTTATATAATTTCAATTATTATTACATTGATAATTTGTTTATTTAATAGAAACTTAAAGAAAATTGTTAGATATGCTTGATAATTTTAAAATAAGTTATAAATAATTAATAAAAAAAGAATTTAAACTCAAAGTTGGGAGTGATTTTATGCTTTTATTAAAAGAATTTTTTAGGAAGAAAACAACAAAAATTTATTTTTTCCTTTTTACTATATTATTTTTAGGAATAATTATTTTCTTTTCTTTTGCTGGATATTATGAAAATTTATACAATGATTCTATCAAAAAAAATTCTGCTTTTATAATGCTTAGTGAAAAAGATCATTATGAAGAGTTGAGTAAAAGTACAGTTCTATTTGATATAAAAAGGGGTTTAGTATTTAAACCTGATTATGATTATACATTATTAGGTCTTCAAGGAGTAGATGTTCAAAAAGATGGGCAAGTAATTTTAAAAAAAGATCCAATTCCTGGTGAAAGTGAGTTTTTTTGGGAAGATTTTACTGAATTTGATGAAAATATTGTTATATTTAAAGCTAGTGATTATAACTTAAGTTTAAATAGTGGGGAAATTGCCTTAGGAGCAAAGGAAAGTCTTTCAAATAAAAATTTCAGTGAATTATTGAATAAAAAGTTAGGATTTAAGTCTGGTGAATTTAAAATAGAATTTACTATAACTGATTTTTATGAATCACCACTTTCTTTTATGCTAATAGCTGATGAAGATTTTGCAAAGTTAGTTAAATATTCTAGTTTATATTTTTATAAAGCATCAGTTAAAGATCTTAAAAAAGCTGAAAAATTGGAATCTAAACTTAGAAATCTAGAAAAAAACAATAATTATAAAGCTTCATTATGTATTTGGGAAAGTACTGGTGATACCCAAAACGTTATGGAATTAAATAGTATTGTTGATACTTTAAAGAGCGTTAGCTATTTAATAGCATTATTATTTATTATGGTATTTTATTTACTAATTAAAAATATAATTAAAGATGAAACGAGTAGTAATATGTTAAAACGAATGATTGGTTTTACTAAATGGCAGAGTTTAAAGATACTTTTTATGCAATTATTACTATTAGCAACGGGTTCTTTTATAATTTCTCTTTTTTTAGCCAAAATTAGCATTCATATTATTAATAAAAAATTTCTTCTTAAATTATGTTTGAATAATTGGCTTATATTACTTTTAATTTATATATTTATCATAATAATTATATTGATAAATTGTTTATTTAATAAAAGTCTAAAAAAGATAATTAGATATTCATAAAAATTTAAAAAAAAGTCTTTTGATTTTTTTTAAATTTACATGTAAATTAATAATTAAAAAATTAAAGTTATGTTATAATAAAAGTGGTGAGAAAATGAATAGTTTTGATCGTGAAGAAAAAATTCAACAAATCATAAAATATGGTAAATGGGTATTGTTAGTTTTGGTAGTATTTGCTGTCTTCTTTTTAATTAAGAATTCTAAAAGAACTTATAATAATATTGAAGATGATGTAGTAGTAGCTGCTAAAAAGTATGTGGCTGATAATAATTTGGCTATTACTTCGCCTCAATATATTGAAATAACTAAATTATCCGAAATAGAAGGAACTGAATTGTGTAGTAAAGCAAGTGGCGTAATGGTTACTAATACCAATGGAAAAATTGCGTATGAACCATACTTGAATTGTAGTAAATACCAAACTGATACTAGTGTTAATACTAAATATATTGTTTTAGTAGGTGGGAACTTTATCGTTTTAAATAAAGGTGAAGTTTTTAATGATCCATATTATACATTAAAAAAAGAAGCTGATGTTATTGTATCTGGTAAAGTTTTAACTACTCCTGGTATTTATACTTTGACTTATTCTGCTTATGTTGATAATATTTTAAAGGAAACGGTAAAGCGTTATGTTGTTGTAACTGAAAATGATAAAGATTCTAATGTTAGTGGTCTTATTAATGAAACTGATCCCGTTATAACTTTATTAGGTGATAAAAATATTGTTTTGCAATTAAATTCTCGATATAAAGAACCTGGTTATAAAGCCGTTGATTATAATGATGGAAAAATCAGTCGAAGGGTGGATGTTACTAGCAATCTGGATACTAAAAAGGTAGGAACTTATTTCATTACTTATAAAGTAACTAATAGTAAAGGAAGAACAGCTGTTGCTCAACGCACAATCAAAGTTATGAAATTTAAGGGTGATGTTGAAATTTCACTTAAACAAGAAAGTACAGATTTAGCAGCATCAACTAATATAATTGCTGAAATAAGTGGTTCTACTTATGTAAAATTAATTGATCCTTATGGTAGTGTAGATAGTCGAAGAACTCATACTTTTACAGCTAAAAGCAATGGTGTTTATACTTTTAAAGCTTATGATATTCATGGTAATGAGTATGTAAAAGATATTGAAATTAGTAATATTGATAATATTCCGCCAGCAGGTAGCTGTAAAGCTTTAGTTCGTGGTGATAATACTGAAGTAGAAGTAAATGCTACTGATAATAAAGGAATAGCAGGTTATAGCTATATACTCGATGGTAATGCTACTAGTTATATAACTGATAATACTTATAAAGTTACGAATAAATCGGAAACAATTTCAGTTTCTGTAGTAGATATAGCTGGTAATAAAGCGACATTAAAATGTGATGTAACAGTTATTAAAGAAACAATTGTTGCCGCAACTGATTTACCTACTAACTTTGGAAGTTCATCTAGTGGTAGTTCATCAAGTGGAAGTTATTCTAATGGTGGAATTGGTACCAATAAAGCAGCTGATTTAAAAAACTATAAATTAGTTGCTACTCAAAATAATGTTATTGATTTAGCTAATTATACGGAAGGTAATGTTGCTCAAAGAGTTAATAAAGATTATTATGATTCATGTCTTTCTTTTGCGTATTACTATGCTTATAAATTATATAATGGTGATAATTTAAACTCAATGAATGCTAAAGACGGAGCTGGCTATGTTTATGCTAGTAGATTTAAAGATCTTAAAGATAATAATAAGCAAACGGTCTTACAAGATGTGTATAGTCAAGTAAGTGCTGGAAAACCAACTGTTTTACAAGTAAGTGGAGCTAAGTCAGAAAATGGTAATACTGTTTCTCGTCATTACGTAACTGTTGTTGGTTATAAAAATACCGTTAAATCGGGTTCAACTATGACAGATAAAGATCTTTTAATAATTGATTCTTGGGATGGTAAATTAAAAACGATGGATGAAGCTAATTCACGTTATATGATATCCGGTTATGACACGGGTAGAACGGGAAGTAGTGGTTATGGCTACCAAGTTTATAATATAAAATAACACTTAAGCGAAAACACTTAGGTGTTTTTTTCTTGATGTGTTATAATTATTTTGGTGGTGGAATATGATAGTTGAAGTTTTAGTTGAAATAAAAGCTTGGAAAATTGATAAAACTTTTTCTTATCATGTTCCTAGTGCTTTAGAAAAAGAAATAGCTATTGGTAAACGAGTTTTAGTTCCTTTTCAAAAACGTGAATTAGAAGGCTTTATCATTAATATTTTAGATGAAGTAACTTATGAAACTAAAGACATTATAAAAGTAATTGATGAAAATCCTGTTTTAAATGAAGAATTACTAGAGCTTGGAAAGTATATTAGTAAAAAAACTTTATGTAATTTAATAAGTGCTTATGAAACAATGTTACCTGTTGCTTTAAAAGCTAAAAAGGGTACTACAATTAATAAAAGATATCAAACTTATTTAGAAGTAAATTCTATTGATATAAAATTAACACCAAAACAACTAGAAATAGTTGAACTAATAAAAAAACATGGTCGCGTATTAAAAAGTAGTATTAAAAGTAGTGTTGTTAGTACTTTAATTAAGAAAAATGTTTTAAAAGAAGTGTATGAAGAAGTATATCGTTTGAGTAACGAAGAAAAAGTTGTTGATCAAAAAATAAATCTTACTCGTGAGCAAGAATTAGTTTTTAATAAAATTAAAGAAAGTGTTAATCAATTTCAACCTTTTTTGTTATTTGGTGTGACTGGTAGTGGTAAAACACTAGTATATATAAAAATAATTGAATATGTTTTGCGTTTTAATAAAGAAGTAATTGTTTTAGTTCCAGAAATTAGTTTAACGCCTCAGATTGTTTCTCGTTTTAAGAAAAAATTTGGTAATTTGATTGCTATTTTACATAGTGGTTTAAGTGCTGGTGAAAAATATGATGAATGGCGAAAAATTGAACGTGGCGAAGTTAAAATTGTTATTGGGGCACGCAGTGCTATTTTTGCCCCTTTTAAAAATTTAGGTTTAATTGTCATTGATGAAGAACATTCAGATTCTTATAAACAAGAAAATAATCCTAAGTATAGTACTATAGATATTGCTTTGTGGCGAGCTAAGTATCATAATTGTTGCGTTGTTTTAGGAAGTGCAACACCATCAATTGAAAGTTATGTACGAGCTAAGAATAATATATATACTTTATTAGAAATGAAGAATCGTTATAATAATAATTTTCCAGATATTCATTTAATTAATATGCGCGATTCTATAAAAAATGGTTATAAAATAATATCTAAAGAATTATTTGATGCTATAAATCTCCGCCTTGAACGTCATGAACAAACAATAATTCTTTTAAATCGTCGTGGTTATGCAACTAACGTTACTTGTCATGATTGTGGTTATGTTGTAAAGTGTAAATATTGTGATATTCCTCTAACTTATCATAAATCTTCTAATACTTTAAGATGTCATTATTGTGGATATGCCTTACCTTTAGTAAAAACTTGCCCAGTTTGTAAAAGTAAAAACATTGATTATTTTGGAATAGGTACCCAAAGGTTAGAGGAAGAATTAAATCGTATGTTTAAAGCTAGGATTGTTCGGATGGATGTTGATACAACTAGTAAAAAAGGAGCTCATGAGAAGATCATTAAAGATTTCTTAGAACAAAAATATGATATTTTACTTGGTACCCAGATGATAGCTAAAGGTCTTGATTTTCCTAATGTTACTTTGGTAGGAGTAATTAATGGTGATGCTACTTTAAATATGCCAGATTTTCGTTCGGGTGAAAGAACTTTTCAACTTTTAAATCAAATTGCTGGTCGTAGTGGTAGGGCAACTAAAAAAGGTGAAGTTTTTATTCAAGCTTTTAATACAGATCATTATAGTATTGTTCTTGCAACTAAAAACGATTATGAAACGTTTACAAGGGAAGAGTTATTGATTAGAAAAACGCTTAAATATCCACCCTTTTATAATTTATTAATTATAAAAGTTTTAGGTAAAAACGAGGAAAATGTTGTTAATGAATGTAATAAATGTGTTGCTTATTTAAAAAGTAGTATTAAAGAAAATGTTTATATTTTAGGCCCAGCTCCTGCTTATATACCAAAGATAAATAATATTTATTATTATCAAATTACTTTAAAGTATAAAAATACTAAAGATATTATCAAAGAAATGCATTATTTAAATAAAATCTATAGTAATAATAAACTCGTAAAAATAGAAATCGATTTTAATCCAATAAAAATCTAGAAAATAAATAAAAATTATTATATAATTAGTAGAGGTGATCATATGAAAGATAAAAGAGTAGTTTTTATGGGAACGCCTGAGTTTAGTGTACCAGTTCTTTTAATGTTAATTAAAGAAACAAATGTTGTTGGGGTAGTAACTCAACCTGATAAAATTGTTGGTAGAAAATGTGAATTATCTTTTTCACCAATAAAAAAAGTAGCTTTAGCTAATAATATTAAAGTTTTACAACCTGAAAAAATTCGTATTGATTATGAAGAAATTTTAGAATTAAAACCGGATATTATTATTACTTGTGCTTATGGTCAAATAATTCCTAGTTCTTTACTTGATTATCCCGAGTATGGTTGTGTTAATGTTCATGCTTCTTTATTACCTAAATTAAGAGGTGGTGCACCTATTCAACATGCTATTATTGATGGTTATAAAGAAACCGGAATTACTATAATGTACATGGATAAAAAAATGGATGAAGGCGATATAATTAGTCAAGAATCTACGCTTATAGATGATAAAGATACTTTAGAAACGTTGCATGATCGCTTGAGTCAAATGGGAAGTTTACTATTAGAAAAAACTTTACCAAGCATTTTTGAAAAAAGTAATCAAAGAGTAAAACAAGAAGCTAAAGAAGCTACTTATGGTTATAATATAAAAAGAGAAGATGAAAAACTTGATTTTAATAAATCAAGAAGAGAAATATTTAATAAAGTAAGAGGACTTAATTCTTGGCCCGGTGCTTATACAATTCTAGATGGTAAAGTCTTAAAAGTTTGGCAAGTAGAAATTGGTTCTGATAAAATTAATTTACCAAATGGAACTATTACTAATATTTATAAAGATGGTATTGGTGTTAGTACAAATGATGGAGAAATTATTTTAAAAGAAATTCAACTTGAAGGTAAAAAAAGAATGTTAGTTTCATGTTATTTAAATGGCTTGCAAAATAAAGAAACTTTAATTAATAAAATTTTGGGGTGAGCTATGGATAAGATAAAAGAAATTTGGTCAAATGGTAAATATCGCGGCATTATTTTATTAGTGTTCTATTTTTGCTTATTTACTTATATTTTTGTTGTTTATGGTGGTAGAAGTGAAGAAATAATTCTTCCTGAAAAAACACCAACTAAAGTTTCTGAAACGAAAATAACTAATTATGAATATGAATATGTTCAAGATGAAAACACTATTAAAGTAATTAAATATAACGATATTGTTAATTTTAAAATTGCTGAAAATGATTACTATTACATTAATAATAAATGCTATCAATTAATTGATGAAAAATTTCATGAAGTTATAGATCCCTTAAAAAATAACTATGATTATTTAGGTAATATTAATGAGATCAAAAAAGCTAGTAAACTAGTTAAAACAGTCAATTATACTGATGGTTTAATTGAAGAAAATTATGATATTGATTATGCCGAAATGTTAAAGATTTTAAATGTTACTGAAGAGTTAGAACAATCAGAAACATTAAATTATTCAATTTTTTATGAAGATAAAAAAATAACTAAAATAACTTTTGAAAAATTGAATTTAGAAATCCGCTATATTAATTTTGATAATATATCAGAAATTAATATAAATTATGAATTTTATAAGGAAGGGGTAGAAAAATGAGTCTAATAATTTTAGTTGTAGTCTTAATTTTAATAGTTGTTCTTTGCAGAAGCTTTAGAAGTTTCATTTATGCTTTTGCTATTTCTGATATTTTACTTAGGATTATAGCTTTCATTTCTAGTCAAGTTACTGGAAGCGTTCATCAATTTTTAGAACAAATTCCTGACTCAATTCAAAGTATGATTGCTGCTGATAGTCGTGGAGTACTTTATACAGTATTAATGTGGATTTATGTAGCACTTTATATTGTTTTTGTTTCATACTTAATTCCAGGATTCTTTAGAAGAAGACGTTAGTGAAAAAATGTGGATTATTCTACATTTTTTTTATTTTATTTTCTATTTAAATGTTGTATAATTAATATGATAGGATGGTGCTAAAATGAAGAAAAAAGGTCAAGCTTTAGTTGAATTTGTTTTAGTTTTTCCCATTTTTTTATTAATTGTAACAACAATTATTGAATTAGGTTCTATTAATTATCAAAGATATAAACTAGAAGATAATTTAGATACTGTTTGTGAAATGTATAGAAAAGGTAATGATTTAAATAATTATTTAAAAGCTAACGATCTTATAGCTGATATAAAAGTAAATGATGATGAAGTTAAAATTGATGTTTCTAAAAACGTTGAAATAATAACGCCCGTTTTAAAAGCTATTTATAAAAATAACTACAAAATAAAAACAGAAAGAATTTTTTATGAATAAAAAAGGTCAAGTTTTAGTTACATTTATTTTATTATTACCATTGATGTTATTATTTTTAGGGTTTTTAATTGAACTAGGTAATAATTTAATTACTAAAAGGCAAATAAACAATACTTTAAATATGGCATTAGAATATGTATCAGAAGATCATAATTTTTTAGTAAAAGAATTTATTGAAGATAATATTGATGATTGTGATGTTCAAGTTGAAGAAAATGATAATATTATAGAAATTACAGTTAGTAAAACTAATAAAAGTGTTTTTAATAATTTACTTAATACAAGATTAAATAAAATTAGAATTACCAAAACTTTAAATTTAAATGAAGAAAGTGAGGATCCTTATGGCGATTAAAAGAGGAAAGGTAGTAGCAATAACATCAGTAAAAGGTGGAACAGGTAAAACAACAACAGCTCTTAATTTGGCTGGTATAATGTCTTTAAGAAAAATTAAAACTTTAATAATTGATGCGGATCTTTATAATGGTGGTATAGCTGCTTCTTTAGATGTTGATACAATGCGTGATCTTTATATTGCAACTGATGATTTAGCTAATAATCGATTTGATTTTTTAGAAAATTATGTTAAACCTTATAATGAAAATATTGATATTATGGCTTCTCCTAAAGATCCTCGTTATGCTTCGAAAGTTCAAGAAAAGTATTTACATATTTTATTAACAAAAGCACGTATGAAATATGATGTTATTATTATTGATTTGACACATATTATGGATAAAAACAATTTAGTTATTTTAGATTTCGTTGATTATATTTTTTATGTTATAACTAATGATTTAGTTGATATCAAGGGAATAAAAACAATGATTTCTATTTATAAAGATATGAATAAAGACAATTACCGAATAATTTTAAATGATTCTAAAGATCGTCTAAAGGCTTTATTATCTAAAAATGATTTACAAAATATTATTAAAAATGATATTAATTATATAATTCCTGGTTCATTTTATATTAAAAATATTGCTAGTTATAATTTATCTGGTAAAATTTTAACTCTTGATAATGGAATTAGAAATAAAAATAGAGAAGCAATTAGGGTATTTGATAAAATTGCTGATGAAATTTTAAGTACGGGTGAAAAAAATGGCAAGAAAAAAGTTAACAAGTGAATTTGGTATTATGATTGATGAACCAACTAATGTGGTTACAAGTGATTATGATACTTTTAAAAATAAAGAATTATTAGACGAATTAAGAAATAAAATTATTCAAAATTTAATCGATAATAATGCAACTGGTAAAACAACTAATGAATTTGTAAAAAATGAAATTGATAAGACTTTAGTTGGTTATGATTTAACTAATATTGAAAGAAGTTATATTTATAACTTAATTGATAATGAAATTAATGGTTATGGACCTATTACTGAATTACTTGAAGATAAGTCTATCACTGAAATAATGGTTAATGGACCTTCCGAAATTTACGTTGAAATTGATGGCCATATTATTTTAGATCGTTCGGTTTCTTTTATTAACCAAGATCATATTATTAGAACTATTCAAAGAATGATTCAACCCTTAGGAAGAACTATTGATACAACTAATCCTATGGTTGATGCTCGTCTTGATGATGGCTCCCGTCTTAATGCTGTTATTCCTCCTTTAGCAATTAAAGGCCCGGTTTTGACCATTCGTAAGTTTAAAGATGATATGGCATCAGTTGATGATCTTTTACGTAATGGTACTTTAACTAGTGAAATGGCTCGCTTTTTAGAAGCAGCTGTTAAAGAAAAAATGAATATTATTATCTCTGGTGGTACTGGTGGTGGTAAAACAACATTGCTTAATGTTTTATCATCTTTTATCGGAGAAAATGAACGTATAATTACGATTGAAGATGCTGCTGAATTAAAACTTGAACAACGTCATGTTATTTCTTTAGAAACGCGTTTAACTAATTATGAGGGTAGTGGCGAAATAACAATTCGTGATCTTGTAATAAATTCACTTCGTATGCGTCCTGATCGTATTATTGTCGGTGAAGTTCGTGGTAAAGAGGCATTTGATATGCTTCAAGCGATGAATACAGGACATACGGGTAGTTTGACAACTATGCATGCTAATTCACCTCTAGATGCTTTAAACCGTTTAGAAACGATGATTTTAATGGCAGGAATGGAAATTCCAATTAAAGCTATTCGTGAATATATTGAAAATGCTATTAATTTAGTTGTTCATGTTGAACGTTTAGCTGATGGTCGTAGAAAAGTAACTAATATCAGTGAAATTGTTGGTTTTACCGATGATATGATTGCTTTAAAAGAAATATTTACATTTAAACAAACAGGAATTTTGGAAAATGGCGATGTTGAAGGAGAATTTATTAAGCATAATTATATACCAAAAGTTTATAAAAGACTTAAAATGCGTGGCATTAATGATTTGAATGATATCTTTGAATAGGAGGATAATATGGAATCTGGTCAAAATGAATATTTTAGTATCTATGAACAAGTTAAACCAGTAAATGATAATATAAATCTTACGTTTACGCCGGATTCTTTAACGACTTCTTATAGATATGTCATATATAAAGATGATAAATTATATAAAGAAAATCGTATAATTGGTCCGGAAAATGCTTTCATTTCCTTGAGTGAAACGGGAACTTATCAAATTAAAGTTTATGAATTAATTGAAGGTAATGAAAATGAAATTACGAGTGGTAGTTATGTGATAGATAAAGAAGCCCCGGTTATTGAAGTTGATTCTCTTTTAGTAGAAATGCAACAAGGAGCTAATTTAGATATAATGGGTGGCGTTAAAGCAACTGATAATTTAGATGGTGATTTAACGCACAAAATAACTACTAATGCTTCGGAACTTGATTTTACAACTGTAGGTTTAAAAAAGTTAATATATACTGTCAGTGATGAAGCTGGTAATACTACTAGTAAAGTTGTTAATATTAATGTCTTAAGAGGAGCAACTTCTAGTTTAATCGCGGTTCAAACAGTTATTATATGTGTTTTAGTTGCAGTTTCTTTATTTATTCTTTATTTGAAGAAAAGTATTAATTTAGAAAAAAGAATTGCTAAATTTAGTATTGATCCTTTAGATGATAAATCTAAGTCTTTATTTGATAAATTTTTAGTTAAATATTATAAAGTAGTTAAACATGTAAAGAGTCGAATTGAAAACTTTAAAACAGTTAAAAAATATGCTAAAAATTATGATAAATATGTTGGTGTTGTTAACGACGTATATAAAGATGGTATCGATTTTGTAGCCAATAAAATTATTATTGCTTTTACCTTTATTTTTATTGCAATCTTTTCTAAAGCTATTCAATATGATTTATTAAGATTTTATGAAATTTGTTTACCACTTTTAGCTGGTTTCTTTATTCCGGATATTGTTTATAAGTTTTCTTATAAAAAATATTGTGCAATTTTAGAAAATGATTTATTACAAGCAATTATGATTATGAATAATGCTTTTAAATCAGGAAGAAGTATAACTCAAGCTATTTATTTAGTAACAACTGAATTAAAAGGTCCAATTGCTAATGAATTTAAAAAAGTTTATTTAGAAATCAACTTAGGTTTATCAATTGAAGTTGCTTTTGAACGTTTAAAAGAACGTATTCCTTTAGAAGAAGTTAATTACTTGACAGCTTCAATTAGTATTTTAAATAAAACTGGTGGTAATATTATTAAAGTATTTACATCAATTGAAAAAACTTTATTTAATAAGAAAAAATTAAAACTTGAACTTTTATCTTTAACAGGAAGTTCTAAAATTATTTCTTATGTATTATTCTGTGTACCTGTTTTATTTATTGCCTTTATTTCTATATTAGATCCTACTTATTTTGTCCCATTCTTTACAACAACACTTGGATTTATACTTTTAGGAATAATGCTTTTAATATATGTTCTATACATAGTATTTGTAATTAAAATAATGAAGGTGAGAGTATGAAAAAAAGCTTTATTCGTAAAATCTATAGTGATAATTTAATCAATAAATTAGAAACTAAAATAAAGATGTCAGGTAAAAATATGAATGCTATGAATTTCCAAAATTTAAGAGTTGTAACAACAATTATTATGTTTTTCTTAGCTTTGTATGGTACTAATCTTGGTTATGTTTTTGGTCCTTTAGCAGCTATTATTTGGTATTTCTTATATGATTATTTGTTTTTAGAAATAAGTGTAAAAAAAAGAGGAGAAAAATTAAATCGTGAAGCTTTAGATTTTTTTGAAATTTTAACTCTTACTTTAGAATCGGGACGTAATTTGGAAAATTCTTTAGAAATTGCGGTTTCTAATGTTGATTCAGAATTATCAAATGAATTTAAAAAAGCTTTAGTTGAAGTAAAACTTGGAAGATCTTTAATGGAAGCTTTAGAAAATATGAAAGAAAGAATTCCTTCTGAAACAATTAATAACATTATTTTAAACATAACTCAGACTGATGTTTTTGGTAATAGTATTTTAGATACTATGTATAATCAAATTGAATTTTTGAGGGATAAAGAAATATTAGAAATTAAAGGTCAAATTAATAAAATACCTAATAAAATAAGTATTATATCAGTTTTATTTATTCTTCCACTTATTCTACTAATAATACTTGGACCTTATTTAATAAAATTTATAGGATAACAGGGAAAGTGTACAATTTAATTAAGGAAATTGTACATTTTTTAAATTTATAAAAAACATATTTAAATAATAATGTATATTTGAACTAATGATATAATAAAAAAGTGGAGAGCTATAATGATAGAGAAAACAGTATTTGAAAATTTAGAAGAAATAATTAATTTTGTTAAAGAAATTTATGGAATTAAAATTACAAATGTAAAAAAAATAGATAAAGGTAGTGCTAATATTTATTCTCTTAATAATGACAAATATATCTTAAAAGAATTTCAATCAAAGTATACTCAAAAAGAAATAAAAAAAGAAATAGTAGTAATAAATCATTTAAAGAAAAAAGGAATACAAGTTCCAACGTATGTTAAAACATTGAATGAAGAATATAGTTGTATATATAAAGGGAAAATAATGATTATTCAAGAGTTTATTGCTGGAGAAACTTTAAATAATAATGATGGAACTTATGAGCAAACGATGGAATGTGCAGAAATCTATGGCAAAATTGTATTGGCATTAGAAGATTTACCAATGAAGTTACCATCTTCTGATATATCGACATGGTATTCACAAGAAAGTTTTGAAACAAGTATTAAAAAACATAAAGAATTAATTTCAATGCTAGATGATACAAATGAAACTGATGCAAAGATAAAAAATGATATAGAAGAAAAATTAAAAATGATTAATGTAATAAAGGATACTTTAGATTTTTATGAAATGAATAATCTGACAATTAAGAATACCCATGGTGATTACAATTTATTGCAATTTATCTATAAGAATGGTAAAGTTGCTGCTGTTATAGATTTTGTTAGTGCATGTCAAATGCCAATAGTATGGGAATTAATAAGAAGTTATAGTTACATTGATTCTGAAGCAAAAAATGGTAAATTTAATTTAGATAATTTTACTAAATATGTTAAGACATTTAATAAATTTGTTAAATTGAATAAATATGATTTAAAATATATGTCTTATATTTATTTAATTCAAATTTTAAATAGTACTTTTGGATATAAACAATATATTTATGATCATTCCAAAATTGACTTATTAAAATTTGGTTGTTTGAGAACTAATATTTGTAGATACTTATTTAATAATGCTCAGATAATTTCTAATAAATTAGATAGTGAATTATAATATAAAAATTATAATAGGGTATAAAAAATTCATTATAATGCTTTTAATTGATTTACTTTTTATTTAAAATTTATAGGATAACAGGCTATGCCTGTTTTTTGTTGAAAAAAAATGAAAATAATGTTATTATTTATTTGGTGAAAAGCGTGGATTCAAAAAGATTTAAAATGGTAGACGAAAAATTTATATGTGAAAATTGCAATAGAGAAGTTAAACCTTTAGAGTATTCGGCAAGAGATCATTGTAATCATTGCCTTTATTCTAAACATGTAGATATTTTTCCTGGTGATCGCGCTTGTGATTGTCATGGATTATTAGAACCAATTGCTTTAGAAAAGTTTAAAGATTCATATAAAATTGTTTATCGTTGTTTAAAATGTCAAAAGTTGCATAAAAATATTGTTGCAAAAGATGATAATTTTGACGAAATATTAAAGTTAATGCAAAATCCAGCAAGTTATTAGGAGTGATTATATGTATGCATATTTAAAAGGTAAAGTGACAGAACTTGGACCTTCTTATATTGTTCTTGAAGTTAATGGTGTTGGTTATTTAATTAATGTTGCTAATCCTTTTAGTTTTAATGTTAATGAAGATTATACTGTTTATGTTTATAATTTAGTACGTGAAGATGAAATGTCTTTGTATGGTTTTAAATTAAAAGAAGAAAGAGAACTATTTTTAAAATTAATTGAAGTAAAAGGCTTAGGTTGTAAAATGGCTTTACCAATGTTTGCAACTGGTGGTGTTGAGGGAATAATCGATGCGATCGAACGTGAAAATATTCTTTATTTGAAGAAGTTTCCTAAGATTGGAGATAAAGTTGCTCGTCAAATCATTTTAGATTTAAAAGGTAAATTGGTATCTAAAGATAGTCTTTTGGGTCCAACTGTTAATGAGGAATTAGTTGATGCCTTAAAAGCTTTAGGTTATAAAACTGCAGAGATTAATAAAGTTACACCGAAATTAAAGAGTGAAACTTTAGAAGATCAAATAAAAGAAGCCTTGAAATTATTATTAAGATAGGAGGAAATATATGGATGATAGATTAATTGACGCTTTGCCTCAAAAAGAAGATAGTTTTGAAGCGACAATTAGACCTACTAGTTTAGCTGAATATGTAGGTCAAAGTGAAGTTAAAGAAATATTAGATGTTTATATAAAAGCTGCTAAAATGCGTGATGAATCATTAGATCATGTATTATTATATGGTCCTCCAGGTTTAGGTAAAACAACTTTGGCATATATTATTGCTAATGAAATGGGTTCTAATATTAAAACAACAAGTGGTCCTGCGATTGAAAAGTCTGGTGATTTGGCTGCTGTTTTGTCAAATTTAGAACCGGGAGACGTTTTATTTATTGATGAAATTCATCGTATTCCTAAGTTTATTGAAGAAATTCTTTATTCGGCTATGGAAGATTTTACTTTAGATATTGTTATTGGAAGTGATGCGAATAGCCGTTCAATTAAAATTGATTTACCACCTTTTACTTTAGTAGGTGCAACAACACGAGCTGGTGATTTGACTGGTCCGCTTCGTGATCGCTTTGGTATTATTTTTAAGTTAAATTATTATACAATTGAAGAACTTACGGATATTGTTAAAAGAACAAGTAGAGTTTTAGAAAGCCCAATTGAAGATGGTGCAGCTTTAGAACTTGCTAAAAGAAGTCGAGGGACACCACGTATTGCCAATCGTTTATTTAAGCGTATTCGTGATTTTGCTTTAGTATTAGGCAATGGTTGTATTGATTTAGAAGTAGCAACAATGGCTTTAGATAAGCTTAAAGTTGATAAAATGGGTTTAGATGCAACCGACTATAATTTACTTAAGGCTATTATTGAAAAATTTAATGGTGGTCCGGTTGGTATTGAAGCTATATCTTCAGCGATTGGTGAAGAGCAGTCAACAGTTGAAGATGTATATGAACCTTATTTACTTCAAAATGGTTTTTTGAAACGTACACCAAGGGGAAGAATGGTAACAGAAAAGAGTTATGCACATCTTGGAATTAAGCATCAGGAGGGTTTATTTTAAATGAATACAGGCTTTTTAACGCCAGATAATCATTATGATGTGGAATTAAAAAATATGCTTTTATTTGCTAAGACTTATTTACAAAGTCAAAAAATTGCTTTAAAAGCTAATGCAATTGGAATGGATCCTAGTTATGAATATTTAATAAGAAATTTAAATATGATTCAAATTGGGACTGTTGATTCTTGCAATTTTTTTATTAAAGCTTTAAGAAATGGCTTGGGTGTTTATTCTTTAACTAAGGGTGAAGAAATTAACTATAATGTGCTTTTAAATGGTTATCATCCTTTAGTTACTAGTATTAATTCAGCTAGTTTATTTGAATTAAAAAATTTAAAACATCTTTTTTCTACTGAAGATGGTTTTATAACAAAAAATGGTATTTTAGTTACTTATAAAGATTGCTATCATGAAGAGATAGCTAAAACGATTTTGAATTATTTAGCTACAAATAATCAATTATTAGGTGAGATATTACCTTATTATGATTTTTCTTGTTATACGGATTTTTTAATTAATTTTTTGGGTTTTATTCGAATAAGGAATTTCTTTGGGTATAAGACTTTAAATTATGCCCCAGCGATTGCTTCTAGAGGAGTTAAAAGTTTAGTAAATGATTATGAATTACTAGGATATCGTGTAGAAGAAATGAATGTTCCTGATAAAGCTCTTTCTAAAGAGTTGATGCGAACAACTAAATTTAATGTAAGGAGTTAAAAATGAAAACAGAAGATTTTAATTATTACTTACCTGAAGAGTTAATTGCACAGACACCATTAAAAAATCGTGATGAATCACGTTTAATGGTTTTAGATAAAACAACAGGTGAGATTGAACATAAACATTTTTATGATATTATAGATTATCTTGAAGAAGGGGATGTTTTAGTATTAAATGATACTAAGGTATTACCAGCTAGATTACATGGTATAAAAGAATCAACGGGTTCTCATATTGAAATTTTGATGTTAAAAGAACTTGAAAGTGATTCTTGGGAATGTTTAGCAAGACCAGCTAAAAGAATCAGTGTAGGCGATACAATTGATTTTGGTGGTCTTTTAAAAGCAACTTGTATTCAAGTAAAAGAAGAAGGTATTCGCACTTTTAAACTTAGTTATCAAGGAATTTTATATGAAATTTTAGATAAGTTAGGTGAAATGCCATTACCACCTTATATTCATGAAAAATTAAAAGATAAAGATCGTTATCAAACGGTTTATGCTAAAGAAGTTGGTAGTGCTGCTGCTCCAACTGCAGGATTACATTTTACACCAGAACTTTTGGATAAAATTGCTAAAAAGGGAATTAAAATTGAATATATAACTCTTCATGTAGGCTTAGGAACTTTTAGACCAGTTACAAGTGAAAATGTTTTAGATCATCAAATGCATAGTGAATATTACATTATGAGTAAAAAAACAGCTGATACTTTAAATGAAGCTAAAAAGAATGGTAATATGATCGTGAGTGTTGGAACAACATCAACACGTACTTTAGAAACTGTTGTTAATTTATATGGTGAATTTAAAGAATGTTCAGGATGGACTAATATTTTTATTTATCCTGGTTATAAATTTAAAGCAATTGATTATTTAATTACGAATTTTCATTTACCAAAGTCCACTTTAGTTATGCTTGTAAGTGCTTTAGCTGGAAGAGAAAATATATTAAATGCTTATAATATAGCTGTCAAAGAACGTTATCGCTTTTTCTCTTTCGGGGATGCTATGTTAATTAAATGATTATTGTAATACTAGGACCAACTGGTGTTGGTAAAACTAAAATGAGTGTTGAACTTGTTAAAAGATTACGTGGTGAAGTTATCAATGCTGACTCTACTCAAGTCTATCGTGGACTCAATATTGCAACTGCTAAGGTAACTGAGAATGAAAAAGAAAATATTCCTCATCATTTATTTGATATAAAAGATATAAATGAAAATTATACGGTTTTTGATTACCAAAAAGATGCTCGTCTTGTTTTAGAAAAACTAAAGCAAGAAGGTAAAACACCAATAATTGTTGGGGGAACAGGTCTTTATATCAAGGCTTTACTTTATGATTATGATTTTAAGGAAGAAACTAACAACTATGATTTTAGTAATTATACAACTAAGGAATTATATAATAAGGCTTTAGAAATTGATCCCTCTATGAATATTCACCAAAATAATCGTCAAAGATTAGAAAGATTTATTAGTTATTATTTAAATAATAATGAAGTAAAAGGTAAAGAAAAAACTGATAAATTACTTTATGATACTTTATTTATTGGTTTAACATGTGATCGTGAAGTTTTATATGAGCGTTTAAATAAAAGAGTTGATCAAATGGTAAATGAAGGATTACTTGATGAAGCTTTTAATTTATTTAAATCAAATGTTAGAACTAAAGCGGTTATGACTCCCATTGGTTATAAAGAGTTATTCCCTTATTTTGAAGGTACTGAAACCTTAGAAAAATCTTTAGATTTAATCAAACAAAAAACTAGAAATTATGCTAAAAGGCAATATACGTGGTTTAATCATCAAGTACCAGTTAAATGGTTTAATGTTGATTTTGATGATTTTAATAATACTATAAATGAAGTATTTAATTACATAAATGAAAAGTCAAAGTAAAACTTTGATTTTTTTGTAAACTAAAATACGACAAATTGTTAATTGTGTAATTTAACGAAAAGAAAAAAATTATAATTATAATATAGGAGGGAGAAAAAAGAATGAAAAAGAAAATTGCTTACGTAATAGGAGCAATAGTTGCATTATTAGTTGTTATCGTGATTATCTTGGTTTTAAATAATCAAAAATATGTTGTAACATTTGATATGCAAAATGGAGAACCAAAGTTTGAACAACGCGTAAAAAAAGGAAATACAGCTTATGAACCAAGTGATCCTAAAAAAGAAGGTTATGTTTTTCTTGGCTGGTATTATAATGGTGAAATATTTGATTTCAACACTCCAGTTACCAATAATATGACTTTAATTGCTGGTTGGGAAGGAAGTAAAGTAAAATATACTGTACGTTTTGAAAATGAAAGTGAAGTAAAAACTTATACAGTAGAAAAAGATGGATTAGTTATTGAACCTAATGAACCAACAAAAGAAGGCTATGTTTTTCTTGGCTGGTATTTAAATGATAATAAATTTGATTTTAATACTCCAATTACTAAAAATATCGTTTTAAAAGCTAAGTTTGTAGCTCATGAAGTTCAAATTTATGAAGTTTCTTTTAATACTGATGGAGGAAGTAGTGTTAAAACTCAAAAAGTTGAAAAAGATGCAAAAGCAACTAAACCAAGTAATCCAACAAAAAAAGGTTACAAATTTGATGCTTGGTATTTAAATAATAAAAAGTTTGATTTTAATACTAAAATAACTAGTAACATTACTTTAATAGCTAAATGGGTTAAGGCTTATCAAGTAACATTTGATAGTAATGGTGGATCTAAAATAAAAAGTCAAGAAGTTGGTGAAGGATTAAAAGTAACAAAACCAAGCAATCCAACAAAAGTTGGTTATAAATTTGATGGTTGGTATTTAGATGATAAAAAGTTTGATTTCAATACTAAAGTAACAACTGACATAACTTTAACAGCTAAGTGGACAGAATTAGAAAAATACACAGTAACATTTGATACTGATGGTGGAAGTGAAATAGGTTCTAAAGAAGTAAATGAAGGCGAGAAAGTAGCTAAACCAAGTAATCCAACAAAGGCTGGATATGTATTTAAAGAGTGGCAGTTAGATGGAAAAACTTATAATTTTAATAGTCCTGTTACTAAAAACATAACTTTAAAAGCCGCATGGACTAAAGAATTAGCAAAATACACAGTAACATTTGATACTAATGGTGGCTCAGAAGTAAGTTCTAAAGAAGTAAGTGAAGGCTCTAAAGTAACAAAACCAAGTAATCCAACGAAAGCTGGATATGTATTTAAAGAATGGCAATTAGATGGAAAAACTTATGACTTTAATACATCTGTTACTAAAAACATTAAACTAGTTGCAGTATGGGAAGAAGTAGCTAAAAATTATACATTTAAAGTTAGTTTAGTAGATGATTATTCTCCAGATAGAGTAATAACTGTATATGCCGATGGTAAAGAAATAAGCTTTAAATCTATAAAAATAGATGGTATAACTCTTTGCTCTGGTAAAAATCCAACTGTTAATAAATCAGAAATAGATGGAATAACAAGTATAACAGTCGTATTAAATGACGATAAAAGTGTTACAGCTAAGAAAAGTTAAAAACTAAGTAAAGGAGGAAAATATGAGGAAATTTGTTAAGTATTTATTAGCTATTTTGATCATTTCATCTTTTGGTATAGTTAAAGATGTTTCAGCAATAATGCTAAATAAAGATGACATTGGAAACTCTACTTATGTTATTGGTAAAGCAATTTATACAAGAGAAGAACTAGGTGCTTATAAAGGAAGATTAACAACTAACTATATTATGTTAGCAGCCCAAACAATTGAAGGTAATTCAATTGAAGATATGATTATTCTTTATAAAAATGCTAAAGGCGAATGGATTAATGGACTAGATAGTAGTGTTGCAGTTGTGATACCAGAGGTATTTGAAATTCATTATAAAAATGGTCAAAAATATCCAGAAACAAAAAAACATACAGTAACATTTAATACTGATGGAGGAAATGAAATAAGTTCTAAAGAAGTAAATGAAGGCGAAAAATTAGAAAAGCCAGAAAATCCAACTAAAAAGGGTTATAAATTCTTAGGTTGGTATTTAGATAATAAAGAATATGATTTTAGTAGTGAAGTAAAAGATAATATGACTTTAAAAGCTAAATGGCTACTTGAAAATGCTTATATAGGTTCAAGAACAGCAGCAGATAATGAAAAACTTATTGGTCTTGATTTTACTAATGGAATTCAAATGTCAACTGGAGGAATTGCTCTAAAATTTACATACCCAATTGATCACATAATAGTAGGATCAAAAAAGCCTACAGAAAATATAGTAAAAGAAGCTGATTTATCAGTTGATAAAGATGGTAGTGTAAAAGCTTATATTATAAAAAATGCAACAAATTATAATTTATTAATAGCAGCTGACGACATTAGAACAATTATTAATTTACCGAGCGATTCAAGTTATTTATTTGCAAATATTTATGCTGACTCTATAATATTTAATAGCAATGTTAATGCCAAAACAGTAACAGATATGTCTTATATGTTTGTATCGTCAGCCTGGACTATTGATTTAAAGAATCTTGATACATCAAATGTGACTAATATGAAAGGTATGTTTAGTAAAGAAGATAAGTTTATTAATGAAACTACTGGTGAATTAGAATATGTGATGTACATTGGTAAAGCTCGTGAAAAAATTACAAGATTTTATAATGATATTGACGATAATGATAAAATGAATTATGTTCGTTCTATTAATGATTTGAGTGCTTTAAATGTTTCAAAAGTTACTGATATGTCATATATGTTTGCTAATTCAATTTATGAGAAAATAGATTTATCAAAATGGGATACTTCTAAAGTAACAAATATGTCATCTATGTTTTTAGGTACTCATGCAGGTAGTTCTAATTTGAATGGTCTTAAAACATCAAATGTAAAAAATATGAGTAGAATGTTTTTTGATAGTGATTTAATGTCAGATGAAATTGAAAATTTTGATGTTTCGAATGTAGAAGATATGTCATTTATGCTTGCCGGTGAATATTATGGTGAATTGAATTTATCAAATTGGAATACATCAAAAGTAGTAGATATGTCGGGTGTGTTTTATAATTACCTAGGGAAAGCTCAATTTACTAAACTAAATTTGTTAGGATGGGATACATCAAGAGTAATAGATATGTCAAATATGTTTAGTGGTGTCATAGCTGATTCTATTCTTGGTTTAGAAAATTTCGATACATCAAATGTAACTAATATGTCATCTATGTTTGGGTATATTGATGAACCAATTGGTGGTACAGTACCTACAAAAATAGGTAATTTTGATCTTAGTATTTGGAATTTTGATACATCAAAGGTAACAGATATGTCTTTTATGTTTGCTAGTCTTGATTTAAATGGCAAAAATTTAGATTTATCAAAATTAAATACATCAAATGTAACTAATATGGAAGGAATGTTTTTTGATGTTACTGTTAATCAATTAGATTTATCAAATTGGAATACATCAAAAGTAACAAATATGTCACATATGTTTAGTTGTATTAAAGCTAATTCTATTGTTGGTTTAAATAAATTTGATACATCAAAAGTAACTGATATGTCTGGTATGTTTGGTACTGATGAAACGTTTTTCTATTCTTCTAAATCTACTGAAATAGAGACTTTAGATATTGGTAATTGGGATACATCAAATGTAACTAATATGTCATCTATGTTTACAAATAGTAAATTCAAAAGCTTGATATTAACTAATTTTAGAGCAACAAAATTAACTAATGCAAATGAAATGTTTAAAGGCTTAAATGTTGAAAAATTGTATATTGATAATTTGGATTTGACTAATGTTAACGATAAATATTATGCATTTGATGATTTACAAAACTATGATAAACTTTATATTCAAACAAATGATAGTATGAAGAAATTTATTACTGAAAATTATCCAAAATATGCAAGTTGCTTCAGTAAATAATAAGATTAAAGATCAAAGGAAACTTTGGTCTTTTCCTCATATAAGCATGTAAATTAGCGATTACTTAATGTAAATTATACATAATAATGTTATAATAATAAATATAAGAAGGGAGAAAAAAGAATGAAAAAGAAAATTGCTTACGTAATAGGAGCAATAGTTGCATTATTAGTTGTTATCGTGATTATCTTGGTTTTAAATAATCAAAAATATGTTGTAACATTTGATATGCAAAATGGAGAACCAAAGTTTGAACAACTTGTAAAAAAAGGAAATAAGGTTTATGAACCAAGTGATCCTAAGAATGAAGGTTATATTTTTCTTGGTTGGTATAGGGGAAATGAACTTTATGATTTTACTAAAGTAGTAAAAAATAATATGACTTTAGTAGCCAAATGGGAGAAAGATGATTATGTCAAAGTAAGTTTTGAAACAGTTGGAGGAAATACAATTGAACCAGTTTCTGTAAAGAAAGGCTCTAAAGTAACAAGACCAATTGATCCAAAGAAAGCAGGTCATACATTTAAAGAATGGACATTAAATGGTAAAGCTTTTAGTTTTGAAACACCAATAACTGAAGATATAACATTGTTAGCAACATATGAAGATGTTTATTCAGTATATTTTGATAGTAATGGGGGATCAGAAGTAGCAAGTGGAACTGTAAAAGGTGGAAAGATAGCTAAACCAGAAGATCCAACAAGAAAAGGTTACAAATTCTTAGGCTGGTATTTAGATGATAAAGCCTATGACTTTAGTGCTGAAGTAAAGGATAATATGACTTTAAAAGCTAAATGGTTACTTGAAAATGCTTATATAAAGTCAAGAACAGCTGAAGACAATGAAAAACTTATTGGTCTTGATTTTGATAGTAGTAATGGTGTATGGAAAGGTTCTATTAAATATCCAATCAATAAAATAATAGTAGGAACAACAAAACCTATAAAGAATGTAGTTAAAGAAGCTGATTTATCAGTTGATAAAGATGGCAGTATCAAAGCTTATATTGTAAAAAGTGGAACTAATTATGATTTATTAATAGCAGCAGAAGATACGAGAACAATAATTAATTTACCAAGTAATTCAAGTTATTTATTTGCAAATATTTATGCTGATTCTATAACATTTAATAATAATGTTAACTCTAAGAATGTAACCAATATGGCAAATATGTTTGTTTCATCAGCTATGACTATTAATTTAAAAAATCTTAATACATCTAATGTAACTAATATGTCAGGTATGTTTAGATTAGAAGAAAGATTAGTAGATACGAGTACAAGTGAAGAAGACTTTCAAGAATTTGATAAAGTATCAGCTGCTAAAATTTCTAGATTCTATTTTAATGGCAAATGGAGTCATAATAAAGATTATGTACGTACTATTAATGGTTTAAGTGATTTAAATGTATCAAAAGTTACTGATATGTCATATATGTTTTATGGATTAAATTCTGGAAATATTGATTTATCTAAATGGAATACATCAAATGTAACTAAAACTTCAAATATGTTTGCTGCTGTTATTTTTGATAGTCTAAATGTTAGTAATTTAAAATTTCCAAAATTGACAGAAGCTAACATGACAAATATGTTTGGTTGTATTGGTAATCTATATTATGGTGGTAAAGATGCATCCATTAATAAAATAATTAATAATAATTCAGATTTAACTGATGATAAAATTAATTCTTTATGGTGTGTATCTGAATAAATTTAAGTATTATAAAAGATCAAAGTTTTCCTTTGAAGTTGTAATATAAATGTAGACACATAAAAAGTGCCTACATTTTTTTTGTTATAATAAATAAAAGGAGATGATAATAATGCCAAGTGGTAGAAAAAAGGTAGAACAAATAAATATTGGAATGCTGAAGAAAAAGAAAAAATATTGTTAGAATGTAAACAAAAAGGAATTGGTGGAACTAAAGCAGCTAAGGAATATGGTATATCTAGATCACAGTTTTTTTACTGGAAAAGGTCAATGTCGAGAATAGCAACTCCAACAGACAATCCAATAATTGAATCTAAAAATGGTTGGTTAAAAAAGGAAATGTTTATAGACTTTAATCTAAATGATTATGAAACTATTGAAGAATTTATCAATGCAGTCATATACGACCATAACTATTCAAGACCTAGTTTTGCTTTAAATTATAAAACCCCAATTGAGTATAGAACTCAATTATGGTTTAAATAAATCTTTTTTAGTGTCTACTTTTTATTGACAAGTTTAAAGAGAAACTTTGATCTTTTTTATGTAAATATGTAAATTAACAATTACTTAATGTAGATTATATATACATAATAATGGTATAATAATAAATATAAGAAGGGAGAAAAAAGAATGAAAAAGAAAATTGCTTACGTAATAGGAGCAATAGTTGCAATATTAATTGTTATCGTGATTGTTTTGGCTTTAAATAATCAAAAATATGTTGTAACATTTGATATGCAAAATGGGGAACCAAAGTTTGAACAACTTGTGAAAAGAGGAAATAGAGTTTATGAACCAAGCGATCCTAAGAGAAAAGATTATATTTTTCTAGGATGGTATGAAGGGAATGAACTTTATGACTTTACTAAAGTAGTAAAATATAATATGACTTTAGTAGCTAAATGGGAAAAAGATGATTATGTTAAAGTAAGCTTTGAAACAGTTGGAGGAAATACTATTGAACCAATTTCTGTAAAGAAAGGCGAGAAAGTAACAAGACCAATTGATCCAAAGAAAACAGGTCACACATTTAAGATGTGGACATTAAATGGTGTTGCTTTTGATTTTGAAACACCAATAACCGAAGATATAACATTACTAGCAACATATGTAGATGTTTATTCCGTATATTTTGATAGTAATGGGGGATCTAAAGTAGCAAGTGGAACTGTAAAAGGTGGCAAAATTGCTAAACCAGAAGATCCAACAAAAAGTGGTTATAAATTCTTAGGTTGGTATTTAGAAGATAAAGCCTATGACTTTAATTCTGAAGTAAAAGAAAATATGACTTTAAAAGCTAAATGGCAACTAATAAGTACTTATATTAGCCCAAGAACAGCAGCAGATAATGAAAAACTTATTGGACTTACATGTACAGATCACGGTCGAAATTGTGTTAGTAGTGATATTTCGGCTGCCTTAGTTAAAATTAAATATCCAATTAATAAAATAGTAGTAGGAGCAACAAAACCAACTATTGGTGTTGTTAAGAGTGAAGATTGGTCACTTGCAAAAGATGGCTCAGTTAAAGCATATATTGTAAAAAGTGGTAGTAATTATGATTTATTAATAGCAACAGAAGATACTAAAACAATAATTAATTTACCAAGTGATTCAAGTAATTTATTTGCAAATTTCTATGCTGATTCTATTTCATTTAATAGTAATGTCAATGCTAAAACAGTAACTAATATGTCTAATATGTTTGTTTCAACGGCATGGACTATTAATTTAAAAAATCTTGATACCTCAAATGTAACTAATATGTCAGGTATGTTTAGAAAAGAAGAAAGAGTAATTTCTTCTGCGTCTTCTGAAGTATTTCTTCCTGAAACTGACAAAAAATTCCTTAGATTTTATAGTAGTCCTTTTTCGGAAAGTTCTAAACCTGCTATAAATGGCTTAAGTGATTTAAATGTTTCTAAAGTAACTGATATGCGAGAAATGTTTTATTATTTAGATTTAGGAACAACTGTTGATTTATCAAAATGGAATGTATCTAAAGTAACTGATGTTACTAATATGTTCAGTGGAGTTTCTTTTACTACTCTTAATGTAAGTAATTGGGAGTTATCAAATGCAGCTATATATAGAGGTTCAAAAATGTTTGATTGTTATTATCGTTGTTGCTTTAATAGTACTGAACCAACTATAAACAAAATCATCAATACTAATTCTTCTTTAACTGATTCTGCAATTAAATTTAATTGGTGTGTTGTACCTCAAGAACCGCATAATGATACTGATGATTAGTAAAATAAATTTAAGTATTATAAAAGATCAAAGTTTTCCTTTGATCTTTTTGGTTGACTTAAAAATTGTCAGGAATTAAAACACTTAAATATTCTATCATTTCTTCTTTAGTATATTTACTACTATCATTTAACCAAGTAATTCCCATATAAATAACACCACCTAAGTAAAATTTAGCAATGATTTCATTAGGTACTTTAGCATTTCTTTGTTCATTATTAATTCTTGTCAATAATTCATTGTTAACAACACTTAAAATAATATCCATCATAATGCTATTTCGGTTATTAATTAAAATAGAATTATAAATTTCTTTTTTACTTTCAACATGTTCTAAAAATAGTTTAATTAATTCAATATAATATTCACGATTATTTAAATTCTTGCTATTTTTATCAAGTTGATTTTTAAATTCTTCTTTTAAATCATTTAAAAACTCTACTAATAATTCATATTTATCTTCATAATGAGCATAAAAAGTTGATCTATTTATTAAAGCTTTTTCACAGATGTCTGAAACCTTAATTTCTTCAAAACTTTTTTCTTTCATTAATTCAATAAGGGTAGAATAAATTAAGTTTTTAGTTTTAATAACTCTTAAATCAGTTGTGTTTTTCAAGATTTCACCTCACCAATAATTATACTTTTAAAAATAAAAAAGTAAATATTATTACTACATGATAATACATAATTATAAAAGTGTTGGATAAAAAACAATAATAAAGATATGCTTGTAGAATTTTTTTTAAAATATAATAAAATGTTTAAATGAAAGAGGAGGAGAATATGAAAAAGATCGCGAATAAGATCTGTAAAAATAAAAATTTAATTCTTATTGTTTCAAGTATTTTATTAGTTTTATCTTTTATTGGCATGAATTTAACTAAAATAAATTATGATATTTTAGTTTATTTACCAGAAGATATTGAAACAATAAAAGGAGAAAAAATTTTAACCAATGATTTCAAAATTGGAGCTTATTCAATTGCTTTAGCTAAAGATATGTCTAGTAAAGATATATTGGAGCTGGAGGAAAGAATTAAAGCTGTTGATGGGGTAAGTGAAGCGATTTCACTTTATGATGCTTTAGGTACTAATATACCTAAAGATATATTACCTGATGAGTTAAAAGATCATTTATCTAAAGAAAATAGTGATTTAATTTTCATTACTTTTGAAAATGGAACAAGTGATGAAAAAACGATATCAGCAGTTAAAGAAATAAGAAATATGAAAATTTCTAAACTTAAGTTAAGTGGTATGAGTTCTATGGTATTTGATACTATGGAATTATCTGATAAAGAAATAATGATCTATATCGTAATAGCTGTTATTTTATGTTTATTAGTTTTAGAATTATCTTTAGATTCTTATTTAGTCCCAGTTTTATTACTTTTAAATATTGGATGTGCTATTTTATTTAACTTAGGTACTAATATTTTCTTAGGTGAAATATCTTATATTACGAAAGCTTTAGTAGCTGTTTTACAACTTGGTGTTACAACAGACTTTTCAATATTTTTATATCACAACTATGAATCTAAAAAAGAAAATATGCCCAAGATGGAAGCAATGGAGTTAGCAACATGCGAAACATTTACTTCAGTTTTAGGTAGTTCTTTAACAACAATTGCTGGCTTTTTAGTTTTATGTTTAATGGATTTGACTTTAGGAAAAGATTTAGGAATTGTCATGGCTAAAGGTGTTTTATTAGGTGTTTTAAGTGTTGTAACTTTATTTCCAAGTTTATTACTTGTATTTGATAAAGGTATTGAAAAAACAAGACATAAAAGTCTAAATTTGAATTTTAATAAAATCAATAATTTTATTGTAAAGAAAAATAAAATAATTTTTATAATATTTTTAATTGTTTTAGTTCCAGCATATTTAGCTTATAAAAATGTTCCTGTTTATTATAAAATTGATAAATCATTACCTGATACTTTAGAAAGTATAAGTGCTAATAATGAACTAAAAGAAAAATATAATATTGTTAGTCCAGAAATGATCTTAATTGATCAATCTTTAAAAGCTGACGATGTTAATGAAATGATTGCATCGCTTAAAGAATTAGATGGTGTTGATTTTGTTTTATCATTTTCTGAATTAAAACAATATGGTATTACTGAAAATATGCTTCCGACTAAAATTTCTAGTTTGTTTAAAAATGATGAGTATCAATTAATATTACTAAATTCATTATATGAAATAGCTAGTGATGAATTAAATAGTCAAATTGATGAAGTAAATAAAATTGTTAAAAAATATGATGAAAATGCTATTGTAGCTGGTGAAGGACCTTTAATGAAAGATTTAGTTACAACTAGTGATAATGACTTTAACAATGTTAATACTTATTCAATTATTTCTATTTTGGTAATTTTAATATTTGTTTTAAAAAGTGTTTCTTTACCAATCTTACTAATTATCACGATTGAAAGTGCTATTTTTATGAATATGGGTGTTTCTTATTTTGCTGGTGCTACTTTACCATTTGTTGCTCCAATCGTTCTTGGAACAATTCAATTAGGTGCAACCGTTGACTATGCTATTCTTTTAACTACTAATTATTTAAAATTACGTAATTCGGGAATTTCCAAAGAAAAAGCTATGGTTGAAACCTTAAATAACAACGGTAAATCGGTTTTAGTAAGTGGTTTATGCTTCTTTGCAGCAACGGCTGGTGTTGGTGCTTATTCCAAGTTAGAAATGGTTGGTTCACTTTGTAAATTAATTTCGCGTGGTGCTTTAATTAGTTGCTTTGTTGTTATAACTGTATTGCCAGCTATATTATTGCTATTTGATAAATTAATTTTAAAAACGACTTATAGAAAGGAAAAAAATATGCAAAAAATTGCTTTATTATTAATAACTTTATTATTACCATTTAATATAAATGCTTTAAGTAAAGATGAAACTGTTTATGCAACACTTGATTCTAATGGTGAGTTTAAAAATATTACTGTTAATGAACATTTAATAAATAAGGATGCTTTATTAGAATTAAATGATTTTACAGAATTAAAAGATATTATTAATATAAATGGTAATGAAAAATTTGAAATTAAAAACAACAATATTTTCTTTAAAACAAGTGGAAAAGATATTTTCTATCAAGGAACTTTTACTAATGAATTGCCTGTTTCTGTTAAAATAACTTATAAATTAAATGGTGAAGAAATTCAAGCTAAAGATTTAATTGGTAAAAGTGGAAAAGTAGAAATTAATATTGATTATTCTAATAATTTAAAACATACTGTTTTAATAAATGGTAAAAATGAAATAATGTATACACCTTTTGTTATTACTTACGGAACTACTTTTGATAGTACTAAAACAAGTAATGTTCAAGTTACTAATGGAAAAGTAATTTCTAATGGTAAAAAGAATATTGTTGTTGCTTTAGCTGCTCCTGGTTTAGATAAAAGTCTAAAAATGAATGATTTAAAGAGTTTAAATAGTATCAAAATTACTTTAGAAACTACATCTTTTGAAGTAGGATCTGCTTATAATGTAATTACATCTAAAATAATTGATTCTAAAGATTTAAAAGTTTTTGATGAATTAGATAAATTAGTTGCTAAAACTAATACGTTACAAACTAATATGAATAAAATTGATTCAAGTGCTGCTCTTTTAAGTAATGGATCAACTCAATTAAAAAATGGTTTAAAAGCTAAAATTGATGAATTAAATAATACATCTAAAAATGATGTTTTAAGTGATGAAGAAATTAAAGTATTAGAAGGAACTGTTACTAGTGCTGTTAAATCACGTTTTACTGATGATTATAAAAATGCTTTAGTTAATAAAGTATTAGAAGAAATTACTAAAGCTGATAATAGTGAAGTAAAAAAACAAATTGAAGCTAATGTCTTACCTTACTTAGTTACTTATTTAAAAAATAATAATGAGTATGAAGCTTACGTTAGTTGTCAAATGGGAAATATGACTGATTGTGGTGTAATTGCATCTGATCAAAACTTTGCTTTACTTAAAAAAGCTTTAGAAGAAACTAATAGTAAAACAAGTGAAATTGTTAGTACTAAAGTTGTAAAAGATGTTACTGCAAATGTTGCTTTAGAAAGTGCTTTAGAAACAGCTAAATCAATATCCGGAAGTGTTGCTCGTGAAGTCGCTTATAATGCTTTAACAGAAACAAGTTCTTCTTTAAATGACTTATATAAAAATGTTTCAACATTAGATGCTGGTTTAAATGAACTTGCAACTGGTATAACTAAATTTAATGAAGAAGGTATTAAGAATGTTGTTTCTTTAATAAAGCCTACTTCAATGCGTTTTAAAAAATTAATTGAATTAGGTGAAGAATATAAAACTGTTAATTCTAAGAGTACTATTAATGATAGTGAAACTAAGTTTATTTATACAACAGCTAGTTTAAAAGTTCCTGAAGTAAAAAAAGTAACTAATGAAATTACTAAAACAACAAGTTTTCTAGATCGTTTAAAAAACTTGATAAAATAATAAAAAAATGATATTATCAAAAATAATATCTTTTTTTATGGGGGAAAATATGTATATAAAGAATTCTATTCTTGCTGTTATTATTTTAGAAGAATTGATTAAAAAAAATAAAAGAAATGGTTTTTTTGGTTTTAATTCGTATTTTACTAAAGAAGAACTTGCTAGTATTACAGAACTTACACTTAAAAATGTTGATGATTTAGACTCTATTGAATGTTTAAGTAATTTAAAGTGTTTAAAACTTATTGGGGTTAATCCTGATTCTTTTGAATATAAAAAAGGTAATAATATTAAAAATTTTTCTTTTTTAAAAAAATTATCATTAGAAGAATTAGTTATAGCTAATGATTGTAATATTCATACTTTAGATTTAACTAATATGGAAAATTTAAAAAATTTAATTTTAATTAATAATAGTGATTTAACAACTATTGTTGGTTTAAGTAAATTAAAAAAATTAGAAAAAGTAGTAATTAATTCTTGTCCTGTTAAATATATTGGTGATGTTAAAGAATATATTGATAATACTAAAGATACAGCTGTTAATATTTTAAGTAATTTAATCTTTAATTCTTTATTTAAAGAAACTGGTATTAATAAATATTTAAGTGATTGTTTAATGTCTAATTTATCAAATATTAAATTTTCTGAAAAAATTCATTTTTATGATGAAATTTATTTATTAACTCTTGATCAAATGAATGAATGTTATAAATTAGCTAAAGAAATTTTAAAAATGATTCCTTTAGAAGGAAAAGATCAATATGAACAAACTTATCTTGTTTATCGTTATATTATTTCTCATGTTAGTTATGATCATGATTCTTTAAAATTTCGGGATTTAAATTATGAAAAAGTATTAAAAGAGAGTAGTCCTAAAAAAGAATATATTTTAAGAAGAATGGCTTATATTAATTCTTCTTTATGTGCTTTAAAACGTCATAGTGTTGTTTGTGAAGGTTATGTTAATATGGCTATTTATTTACTTGATTTGTTAGGAATTAAAGCAAACTTAATTGTTTGTTTAAATAATGATTCATTACATTCTATATTGAAAGTAAGAACTTACGATTCAGTATTTTATTGTGATCCTGAAAAAGATAGCCATAATCAAGAAATTAAGTTTTTTGGACTTGATTTAGAAGCTATAAGTGCTTTATATAGATTGCCAGCTCAAGAATATTTAGAAGATAGGAATTATAAGAATGGAAAATATTTTAAATAGTTTATTAGATAGTGGATTAATTAATGATTATTTGCATGCTGATGATTTAAAATACTTAAAAGTAGTTGTTAAAAATATTCAAAAAAATTATTTATATTCATCACATTTTCATGGTTTATATCACTCAGAAAAAGTTTTATTATTCGCACTTGTTATTGCTAAAAGTTTAGATTTAAATGAGTTAGAAAAAGAAATATTAATTGATGCTGCTACCTATCATGATTGTGGTCGTGGTGACGATAATGAAGATACTATTCATGGTTATTCATCAGCTATTAAAATTGGTAAAATTGTTGGTAAAAAAGAAATTTATCAAAAAACTTCCAATTTAAATATTTTAAAGTGTTTATGTGATTCTCATTCTTTAAGTGATAATAAGTTTGATCAAATTGTTAAAGATTATGAAATTGAAGATGTTATTAGTTTTAGAAAACTTTATAACATTTTAAAAGATGCTGATGCTTTAGATCGGACAAGATTTCGTAAGACGGCATCTTCAGCTTTAAAAACAGCTTTTTTACGTTTGCCTTATTCTAAAGATTTAGTAGAATTTGCTTATAAAGTTAATGAATATTATCGTGATTTTATAAGTGAATACCATATGGATTTATTTAAAAAAGAGGCTTTAAAAAGTGAAAAATATTTTGAAGTATATCATGGTATTGGTTTTAACTTTTTTGCTTTAATTAGTATTTTAGAACATGGAATATTATCAGGGTATGCTAAAAAGAAAAAAGGCGTTTTTAGTGGACGTAATTTCTATGGTAATAATAATGATCTTTGGATTTCTGTTTCATTAGGTAATGGTGAATCTAAAGAAAAATTTATTGATACGGGAATTAGTTTTAAAGCGATTATTTCTTATTTAAAAAAAGGTGAAACTAAAAAATCGGTTGCTTTAAGTGAAGGTTTACCGATTGATTCAGAACTTTATACTGATGAAGCTTTTGCTTTTTATGAAATTCCGGTTGAAGCATTACAAGAAATAATTATTCCTAAGGAATTATTAAATAAAAATATTAAGGATTTGACTTATTTAAATGGATCTAATAATTATGATAGTTTAGTTAATAATATTGATTTTTATTTGCATTCTTTAAGAGTAAAATTTAAGTATTTTCCAGATATAACAAAAATAGAAAATTTGAAAAAAATTTATTTAGAAAATGTTTCTTTATTTGAAGAAAAAGATCGTTTTTACCAAAAACAAAATTGTGAATCTTTCTTTTTAAAATGTGATCAAATTGTAAATAGTATTAATATAGAATTAGCTTCTATTATTAATGATTGTTTAAAGTTATATTTTAAAAAAGATGAATTAACATTATTAGAAATAATTGAAAGTATTTTAAATTCAAGAAATATTTTATATTCTTATGAAAATGGGGTTTTTAAATTTAAAAGTAAAACTAAAATCAAAGATTAATAAAAGATCTTTGATTTTTAATTTAATTAAAATTATAAACACTTTGTTTAGTTGGCAAACTTAATATTATCATTGTGTTAATATAGACTTGTATATATAATAAAAACATTATAATGTATTTATAGAATAGGAGTGTATATTATGAATGTAGAAGATAATAATAATTCTTCGAAAAGGATCATTTTAATAATACTTGCTGTTATATTATTAGCAGTGATCATATTTTTATTATTGCGTAGATGTGGTAATGGTAGTGGAAATTATAAAGTTAATCAAATTACTTTAACACCAACTAGAATAAATGTA